>JACQEY010000068.1 GCA_016200355.1 Nitrospirota bacterium | reverse complement strand
AGCCACCGAGTCCTCCTTCCCTTCTTGGCGCTGGTCCTTGTGCCAACTGCCTGCTCCATGCTTGCATCGAATCCTCTTCAGGCAGCGGTGACGCCGTCCTTTCTGCTGGCCACCGCTGTGTTTACCGAACAACACTCTCCGCCAATTACCTGGCAGGATGACCTCGATCACAGTCTGACGACGTATTTCACGAAGAAATATCCCGCATACGATTTCTCGCCCTACGCGCTGGAACTAAGCCGTATCCGTAGTGCGGTCAGCATGGGGGACCGGTGGGGCGCCAAACGTGAGATGGGAGTGTTTCTCACAATGCTGACGAGTCGTGCCTATGGTCTGGGGGACGAGGCGGCAAAGGAGTTAGCCGTGATTTCGCAACGAATCATGCCGGACGAGGAGTTCGGCATTGTCTATCCCGGATCTGGAAGAGAGCCATAATAGAAGGAGGCCGTGCCGGAGGTGCAGTAAACGTCCGAACATCAGGGAGGAGGATCTGATCATGTCTTCCCATACACCCGTGACTGACCGTATTCTCGGAGCAGTCCAGCGCGCGCATGGCTGCGATCTGGATATGTTGACGAAGAATCTCTCCGACCTGTCGTGGGCCCAGGTCTTTCTTGAAGTCGATCGGCTGAGCCGGGACGGACAGGTGCTGGTGACGCTCGACACCGGAGGTCGCTACATGATCCAGCTGCCGGATCACAGCAAGGAGCCCGCGACCCACTACGTCCGGTCCTGATTAACGAAAGGGACTGAGGACAGGGCCACGAAGAATCGAACAAGACGATCTGTGCGCACCGGCTGCCTATGAAATTTCTTCGCGGAAAACCTGAATGGTCCCCCATTGCGCGCGTCGAACGAGCACATTCCTATCGTGCGCGTTTCGCGAGCAGGAGGACAACCAGGCTGCCCGTCAACTTTCCTCTTTTTATCCGCTCCCACTTCCCGTACCCTTCCTCCTACCTATGAATCACCCGTCCTCCCTCCTCAATCCCGGCACACTCTGGCCAACCCTGCTCGAACGAACGGCCCATGCCCGTGAGCGCGGGGCCATCCTCTCCATCCCCACGACGCCGGAGGTGATCGAGCAGGGTGGCGTGGCCTTTCAAGTGCGTGTCATCACAGCCCTCACCATGAAAGCGCGCACCATGGCCACGCAGGCCAACGCCAACCCCTTCTTGCCATACGATCCCGACCTGTTCGTGGCTCAGGTCTCCCCGACCCATGTGGCCTTGCTGAACAAGTTCAACGTGGTCGAGCATCATCTCGTGGTCGTCACGCGTTCATTCGAGCCTCAAGAGGCGCTGCTCACCCGCGAGGATTGCGCAGCGCTGCTGATCTGTCTTGCCGAGATCGACGGTTTAGCGTTCTACAACGCCGGACCAACCGCTGGAGCCAGCCAGCGCCACAAACATCTGCAACTGGTTCCGTTGTCAGCCTTACCAAATTCCCAATTCCCGATCGAGCCACTGTTGCGCTCCGTGAAGATGGCCGGCGCCACCGGAACAGTGCCAGGCTTGCCATTCCTGCATACCTATGCCCCAATGAATCCGGCATGGCTCGATCTACAGAAGGACGGCCCCTCATCCTTGCTCGACTGCTATCACTCGCTACTCCGCGCCGTAGGCTTGTCCGTTGAGACGACAACAGAAAGCTCTGCGCCCGCTGCTCCATACAATCTGCTCGTAACTAGGCAGTGGCTCATGCTGATGCCCCGGTCCCAAGAATTTTTTGAGGGGATCTCGATCAATGCGCTGGGCTTCGCCGGAGCCTTGCTGGTGAAGGACGCTGCGCAGCTCGCACTGCTGCGGAAGCAAGGTCCCATGAGCGCGCTTCAGCGCGTAGCGCTTCCGCGGAAGGCGTGATCGCGTCGTTCGTGAAACATGACGGCTAACACAGGAGGATCGTGATGATGCGTCGTATATCAACTCTCGTTGTGGCATTGGTCGTCGTTGCCGGTCTCATGTCCGGCTGCATTCCCCGTCACCCTCCGCACACACCTCAGCCCATACCCGAACCCCCCACTCAACAGCCAAGCCCCGCTGATCGGCAGCCAGGGATGAAGAACTGATGACAGGAATAACATACGTCTCTTGTGAAGCGTGAAGCGAGTCGAGCTGACCCGGTGGCTAGTTCTTGGCTGGGGCGATTTCCGATGCCAGATGGAGGACTTCCGACTCGACCGGTCCTTGGTCTCGCCGTGAATTACCGGTGCGCAGGAGCTTGTCGCCCAGTCCGACCGCCAGATTGCGGTAGATGATGACGCCGATGTCGGGGCGACGACGGATGAGATCCGCCAGATCACGCTGGAGCAGTTCGGCCGCCTCTACGTGACCTTCCGCCGTGGCCGTGGCGGAGTGTGGTCTGGCCGAGAGAAGCGAAACTTCGCCGCACGTTTCTCCGGTGCGGACGGTACCGATCGCGACTGGGGGGATTCCACTGCAGATGGCAACTTGCCCCTCCAGTACGATGTAGAGACGGTCGGCCGGGTCGTGTTCGACGAAGAGGTGTTCGCCGGCCCGAACGTCCCGCACCGTGCAAGATCCGGCGAGCCTGGTCGCCTGGTCTCTGTTCATCCCGCGAAACAACGGGATCTCCTTGATCGCCTGTGCCATGCGCGGTGCAATGACGCAGCTGAAAAAGCCGCGCATCACGATGTCGGCGACGGCCTGCACCGGTTCCGTCAGTGCGAGCGGCCCCAGATCTTGCAGCTTGTTCAACCGTACCATCTTCACGATGTCGAGCCGTTCCACTTGATAGAAGACCATAGCCGGCACGTAGGCGACCGGCAGAAAATTCAGCTCCAAGAGTGTGCGCTGCATCCGGGGGGCATAGGCGCTGACGTCGATCTCGATGTATTCGATGTCCATTTCCTCCCGGCATTTCCGTTCCAGCTCGGAAAGAAGAAATCGCACGACGTCGTCGGCCAGGGCGATGAGCTCGAACACGCGGACGGTGTGCTCGACCGGATCCATCGTGTAGCCGACGGCCCCGACGATGTGGCCGCCGGACCGGGCCAGAAAGTAACTGGTTTGCCGCGCCTGGAGTTTGAAGAATCCATAATCCAGCCTCATGGGGCCGAAGATTTCGCGGTTGCGCACCCGCCCCCGCTCGATGCGCAGTAAGGCCGGATAGCCTTCGGCCTGCAGCTGTTCAATGGTGTAGTCGCCCCCGGTGGGATACGGAGCGGAATCTTCGTCGACAATGAAATCCGGCGTGAGCGGCGGGTGGCTCATCACGAGATTAGCTAAGGCGTAGGCCTCGGGAATGATCCGCGGATTGTTGCGGCGTAAGGCCAGCGCGTCGCCGAAATATCGGGCCAGCAACGCGAAGCTCTCGCGGTGGCGGAAGAAATGCTTCAGTGGCAAAAAACCAGTGGGGATGAACCCCTGCGCGAGGCTGATCCGCTGGGCATAGGGATGGATGGTACGCGCGACGACCAGGCCCACGTGCAAGCGGTTATGAATCGCTTCAAGCCGCTTGTCCATGAGCAGCTTGCCGACCTGTAACCGGCGATAGTCCGGATGGACGGCGAGACGTCCGAACTCTCCGACGAGATCTGAATGGGCCCCGAAGTCGAAGAGCACCGAGGCTGTGCCGATGACCCGGCCGGTGTCGCTCTCTTCGGCGACGAGAATGAGCGCGTCGTCGGTGAAGACGGAGCGCTTCAACCAGAGTTCGTCGTAGACCTCATGATGAGGATAGTCGGCACCGTAGACGGCGAGAAAGATCTCGCGGATCTGGCCGACATCTTCTTCGCGGGCTTCTCTGATCCGAATCATGACAGCCCTGTGCGCGTGGTCAGGAACGGGGCGTTTGCTCGCTGAGTCGCTGGCCGGCGATCTTGGCAATAGCCTGGTAATAAGCCGCGCCGACGGCCAAGGCCTCTTCGTCGAAATCGAACTTGCTGGAGTGCGCGGGAAAGCCTTCCTTGCCCGGGACCTGACTCCCGAACCGGACATAAGCGCCCGGAATGTTTTCCATGTAGTAGCTGAAATCCTCCGCGCCCATGTTGGCCGTCTTGAGCGGCAACACATTGGCCTCCCCCACCGCCGCGACTGCCGCACGGCGCGCCAGGCTGGCCATCTCAGGCAGATTAATCAGCGGCGGCGTGCCTTCATTCACAGTGACCTGGATCTTGGCGCCGTGCAGTTGTGCGATCGATTCGGCAATCCGGCGTACGGAGGAGAGGAGTTGCTGCCGGACAGCAGGGTCCTGAGCGCGAACCGTCCCCTCCAGTCTAGCCAGTCCTGCGATGACGTTTGGAGCAGTCCCTGCGTGGAACTGCCCCACGGACACGACAGACGGACGGGCCGGATCGACCTCGCGCGAGACGATCGTTTGCAGCGCCATGATCATGAGACTCCCGACCACGACAGCGTCGATGCTTTCATGGGGACGGGCTCCGTGCGCGCCTTGTCCTATAATCTCAATCGTGAAATTATCCGACGACGCATTGACGGCGCCCTCCGACACGACGATGGCACCCGGATGATAGTGGCGGTCGAGATGGCCGCCGAAAATCATGCCCGCGCCCTCCAGCGCCCCTGCCTTGATCATGGCCAGCGCGCCGGTGCCTTTTTCCTCTGCCGGCTGAAAAATCAATCGCACGGGAGCCAGCAGGTCTTTCTCTTCTGAGAGGAGCGCCGCTGCACCGAGCAACATCGTCGTGTGTCCATCATGGCCGCAGGCGTGCATGACGCCGTCGTGGACCGAGGCGAAATCCAAACCGGTGTCTTCCTGAATCGGCAGCGCATCGGTATCGACACGCAAGACGACGCAGGGCACTCCAGGGCGTCCGGGAATGTCGGCGACGACCCCATGGCCGGCGACGTGAGCCCGATAATTGATGGCCAGCCCATCGAGAAATTTGCAGATCACGGCGGCGGTGTTCGCCTCCTGCCCACTGAGTTCCGGATACTCGTGGAGCACCCGGCGAAGCTGAATGAGACGGTGTTGGAGCGGCTCAGGAATCAACGGCATGATTGCGACCTAGGCGATGAATGTATGACGGCCTGTAGATTTGCTCTTCGCCGGGTCCGGCCAGACCGGCGACCTGAAGAAACTGGCTCATGGTAGCACAGAAGGAACGACGGTTTCCGCGAGCGGCTCCGCTCGCTCATCTCCCATCACACCTTCTCGCCCAAGGGAATCGCCAGACTGTCTTTCACTGCGCGCATCGGACGAGCACAGTTTCATCGTGCGCGTTCTGCGAACAAGAAGGATGGTCTGACGGCTCCCGATCCCCCTCTATTCGAAGAACTTCCTCACCCCCGCCTTAATCTGATCCAACCCCTGGCGCAAGTCGGTTTCAATCACATCGGCCTTGGCCTGCACCGCCACGCGTTTGGCATTGAGCTGGTCCTTGAACAACACCAGCTTGGTAAGCAACTCCTCCTTCTTCCACTCCAACGTGACTTGCTGCTTAGCTTTCTCGCTCTCAAACCGGTCCTTGATTGCCTCAAACTCGGCTTCGAGCCTGCTTGTCCGGCCCACGAGATCCTCCCAGATCTTGCCTGACTCGAACCCGGCCCCTTTCAGTTTCTGTTCCGCAATGAATTCGAACTCGTTTAGGGCCTTGAGAATCTTCGTCCTCTGCTCCTCGAACGTGTCGCGGGCGTCTGCCTTGCCGAGGGCCAATTGCACTTGAAGATGTTCGAGCTTGGCCTGCACTTCAGTCTTCGCCTGCTCTGCCATCTCCTTCGACTTCTGCACATCGGACTGGACCTGCTTGAGCAGATCTCGAAGCTGTTGCTTGCGCTGCTCCAGCCGCTGCTGCGCTTGATCTTTCGTCTGGGTCAGTTGCGCTTCAAACGCCAGCGCCTGATGCTCCAACGCATCCAACTTCTTGTCGAACGATGCTCTGAGTTCCTTGATTCGCGACATGGGACCCTCCTCTGTGTGAAATGGAACCTACAAACCGGCTACGTTCTTCTGCCGAGCGTGGCATGATATCGTCGCCAAAAGCAGCGAAGAGAGGGTCATCGCTTGACCTTGTACTGGACTGCCTGGCCGCCATTACAATCCACCTATTCCATTCCTGCGTGGCGAGTGTCGCGTCAAGCAATGGCCCCTTTTGCGGCATGAACCCAAGAGCCAGGGCTACGGAGTCTTCGCGCAACGGAACCCATAGCCGAAGTGCCGGTTCGTCGGCTGGGCAGTGAACCGGTGCGCGGAACGCAGGAACTCAGGAACATAGAGCCAGGATCCACCCCGCACCACTTTAGCCTCACCAGTTGTCGGCCCTATTGGGTTCCGCCGCGGGCTGTTCTTGTAATAGTCATAGTCATACCAGTCGCTGACCCATTCCCAGGCATTCCCGGCCATGTCATAGATGCCATAGGGACTCCTGCCCTCTTCGAAAGACCCTACCGGGACCAAGGCCAAATGGTTGTTCCATTCCTTTCTTCCGTAATTCGCGTGGAGCCGTGTGGGTGCTTCGTTACCCCAGGGATAGATGCGCCCATCTGTCCCCCGCGCCGCCTTTTCCCACTCGGCCTCCGTCGGCAGCCGCTTGCCAGCCCATTTGCAGTACATGACAGCATCATCCCAATCCACGTTGACGACCGGACGTTTCTGATGTTGGGGTTGATTCATAATATTCCAGTCCGGCGGCTCCTCCATGTCTGTCACCTCAAGATACTTGGCGTACTGTCCTACCGTCACCTCGTACTTGTCCATGTAGAAGGCATTGAGGTAGACGTGATGTGCGGGCTTTTCGTCGTCTGCCAGATTACTCCCCATCGTGAACTCCCCTGCCGGCACTAGCGCCATCGGCACCTCTTGCGTACCGGCCTGCCCTCGCTCTCCTGCCAATCCGTCTGTTCTCAGCATGTTCGGTGAGCCAGTCGATCGCCGCTGTGGGAGTTTCGCGAGCAACCGTTGATAGACTGCTTGTTGCTCATCGTTGAGGCCAATCTCGTTGGCAGTGTCCAGAGTCTCCTCCGCCTGCTTCATCCTGTCGGGCGAAGCCTTCCCGCCTGTGATCAGGCCCTTCGCTTCGTCCAGCAACCGCCACGCCTTCGCTTCATCCAGCAATTGCCACACCTTCACTTTGCTTAACCGTGGTTTAGCCGACCCGGCCACTGTAGAGGTGGCTTCCAGTTCCAGCGAGGTCTCGTAATGTTCTTCCGCGCATGCCCAGGCTTTCAAGCCCCGACAGGCCTCAGCCAAGTAGAAATGTGCCCGTGGATTCGACGGATCTTTCTTCATGCCGGCTTCCAGCGCCACGCGCACCTCCTGATACTGTTTCTTCTTGAGCATTTCCACCCATTTGGCAAATTCCCCCTCGCTGATATGGGCAGCCTGAGCGGTCTCGGGATTCGCGATCATCCCCGACCATATGAAGAGACACAACACGGTCAACATCCCCACCATCTGCCTCATGGAAGCTCCTCTCCCAATTATGATCCCCCCGTGGATTCGACCTCGCCTACTGGCACAGATCACGAGTCACGACAAGCCCGGCGAGCTTACCAGAAAACGAAGACGGGGTCATGGACTCAACGGTTCCCCTGTTGTGCGCCCGTCGAGCGACCACTACGATGCTCCCTCCGAGCTTGTTCTACCTTTCACACAGAAGGTGGCTTGGTCGATCCTCGATTGCGCGCGTCGAACGAGCACCTTCCGAGCGTGCGCGTTCCGCGAGCAGGAGGACGACCAGGCTACCCTCCCCCCCCTTCCTTCGCACGTTTCTGTTACCCTCAACTCCATGCCATTCCCGCTCCAAGCCTTTATCGCTATCTTCGTTGCTGGAGCCCTGCTCCGTTACATCGGGGTGCTCACCAAAGTCCATGCGGAGCGGCTGGCAACGCTGGTCTTCACTCTCTGCCTACCGGCCACGATCCTCGTCTCCCTCGATCCCATTACGTTCAGTTCCACTGCGTGGAAGCTCCCCGCTGCAGCTTGCCTGGTCACCCTCCCGCTGCTCCTCAGTTCCTGGCTGCTCACTCGCTTGCTGCAATTGCCACGCCCCACGCAAGGTGGTTTCCTCCTCGCCACCGGTCTCATCAACTCAGCGTTCTTCTCCTATCCAGTCGTCCTCGCCACCTTTGGAGAAGAGGGCTTAGGTCATGCGGTGCTCTTTGACGTAGGCCAAAGCCTGCTGACTTTCACAGCGGTGTATGGTCTCGCACTGTGGTATGGCTCCGGCTCTGCCACCTCACGACCAGCCATGCTCCGCTTCTTTTCCGCTCCACCCCTTTGGGCCCTGTGCGGCATCCTCGCGCTGAAACTTGTCGGCCTCAGTCTGCCCTCGTGGCTGCATCAGCTGCTCACGCCCATTCATCTCACGACGACGCCCCTCGCCAGTTTGGTGTTGGGACTTTCGATCAACGTAACTGCTCTGCGCCACAACGCGCCCTTGGCCCTGCTGGGCGTCGTCGTACGGATGGGCGGCGGATTGCTCCTCGGCCTGTCGGCAGTGTTCCTCCTAGACCTGACCGGCCTGGAACGGGCGGTTGTGATTCTGGTCTCCGCGATGCCTTCCGCCGTCAACGCTGTGATCTTCGCGACAGAAACGCACCTGGACGAAGACCTGGTTGCCTCTATCGTGGCCCTCTCCATTTGTCTCGGCATCGCCGTCCTCCCCTTGCTGCCCAAGCTTTCCTTGTTTCTACTCGGCTGACCACTATTTAAAATGCTCCTTCCAAGGGAGATTATCCCGAACTTGACTTTCTAGTTTGGGCATGGCATACTCCAATCATCGAATTGGAGACACGACCATGGCCACACAAAAACTTCTGCGCCAATTGACGGTTCCACAATTCCAAAAGGCGTTTCCGAACGAGGAAGCCTGCTGCAAATACCTTGTTAGCAAGCGTTGGCCGGACGGTGTGACGTGCCCACGTTGCGGTGCGGCGAACCCGACCAAACTGGAAAACAATCCATGGCATTGGCAGTGCTATCAATGCGCGCCTGTCTCGTCCTATCGTTTTTCCCATATCAGCGGAACGATCTTCGAGAATACGAACAAGCCGCTTATAGATTGGTTCAAGGTCGCACACCTGATGTTGACCAGCAAGAAGGGCATGAGTGCCTTGCAAATCTGTCGATATATGGGATTCGGTTCCTATAAAACCGCCTGGTATATGTGCCATCGCATTCGTGCAGCGATGTCCACCGGAGACACGGCCAAGCTTGGCGGGATCGTCGAAGTGGATGAAACATTTGTTGGCGGCAAAGCCAAGAATCGGCATAACAGCGACAGAGATGGCAGCACGGGCGGAATGGGATCTGGCAAGTCGGTTGTGGTCGGTGCCGTGCAACGCAAGGGGAACGTGGTTGCCAGAGTCATTGCGAACGTGAAAGCAGAAGCCTTGACCGGATTCGTTCGTGAAGCCGTGGCAGATAATGTGAGTCCCTTGGTCACCGATCAATGGATGGGCTATCGGCAACTGCATAAAAAGTATCCGCACAAGGTCATTAACCACGCGCAAGGTCAGTATGTTGTCGGTGCCGTGCATACCAATACCATCGAAAGCTTCTGGTCGATCTTCAAGCGGGGCGTAATGGAAACATTTCATAAGGTCAGTAAGAAATATCTGCCACTCTATGTGGCAGAGTTTGAGTTCCGCTATAACAATCGACTGAATAAAGACATATTTGGCGCGGCCATAGCAGGATGCTGAAGCGTAGACCGATGAATATACTTCAGCTACGAAAAAACATCGGAAAAGTTAAGTCCGCCATCTAATAATTAAAGACACCAACCATGCCACGATTATCTGATAAAGGGATATTTGATGGCGGCGGTATATTCGATGACAACACGATAGGTACTTCAGACATACTTCCCATAATGGCTCCTCACCGAAAAACTACAGCACCTTGCCACACAGGATATCGCGTTAATTTTCCACTGAAGAGTGGTATTGCAACCATAACGATCTCCTATTATCCTTTTTTATGGCCCATCAAAACATTTGTCAGCCGTAGTTTTAACGCAGCAATGAACTCTGATAACAAAACTATCTGGCTTCCCAGGTGAAGTCAAGTTCGGGATAATCGCCCTTCCAAGCTTGCTCGTTTTTCTCTTGGGAGGGTGGCCTGATCGATCCTCGATTGCGCGCATCGAACGAGCACTATGATGCTCCTTCCAAGCTCGCTCGCCATTCCCATTGTGGAATGGCACTCGTGGTGGTCCTACTGCGGCCGTCGAGCGAGCACATTCCGATCGTGCGCGCTCCGGGAGCACAGGATCACCACGAGTGTCGTTCCACTCTTACACCCACTCAGGCGCATACTCCTTCCCCGCTTCTTTTTCTGCGAACCATCGATACAGGGCCGGCAACACCACCAACGTGAGGGCGGTCGAGGTGAAGAGGCCGCCGATGACGACGGTCGCAAGCGGTCTCTGCACTTCGGCTCCGATCCCCTGCGCGAGCGCCAATGGCAGTAACCCCAGCAGCGTCGTCATCATGGTCATGATGACGGGGCGAAGCCGGAGGACGCAACCGCTGAGGATAGCTTGGTCCATCTGCGCACCCTCACTGCGCAGCTGATTAATATAGGAGACCAGCACGATCCCGTTCCCAACCGCCAAACCAAAGAGTTCGATAAAACCGATGGAAGCCGGCAGGCTCAGATATTGCCCGCTCAGCCACAGAGACACAACGCCCCCGATCAAGGCGAAGGGAAGATTGATAATGATCAACGTCGCGTAACGGAGTGAGTGAAAAGCCCAGAAGAGCAGAAAGAACACGAGCCCCAGCGTAATAGGCACCACGATCAACAGCCGCGCATTGGCCCGCTCCATGTTCTCGAAGGCTCCACCCCACGTCATCTGGTACCCTTCAGGCAGGTGTACCAATGATTCCAGTTTCTTCCGCCCTTCATCCACGACGCTGCCGATGTCGCGCCCGACGACATTGAAGCCGATGTAGATGCGGCGCTTCACGTGCTCCCGGCTGATGCTGAACGGCCCTTCGCGCATCTCGATTGTGGCGAGCTCGCTCATCGGGATCAGCGCGCCGGAAGCCGACTTCACCCTGATCTCCCCGATGGTGCCGATGCTGTTGCGTTGCTGTTCCGGGAACCGAAGCGTCAATTGGAACCGCCGCTCGCCTTCGTAGACATGGGTCACCGCCTTGCCGCCGATCGCGGTGGTCACAATCTCCTGCACGTCGGCCACGTTGATGCCGAAACGGGCAATCTTCTGCCGATCGATGTCGACAGTGAGGTAGGGCTGGCCGGCGATCTGCTCGACTTTGATGTCTTTGACGCCGTTGATCTGCTGCATCAAGGCGGCGATCTCCTTTGCCTTGTCGTGGAGCACATCGAGATCCTCTCCGAACAGTTTGATGGCACATTCCGCTCTGACGCCGGAAATGAGCTCGTCCACCCGGTGTTGAATCGGCTGGCTCATGAGCACGGAGATGCCTGGGATCTCCGCCAGCTTTTTCCGGATGGCGTCGGTCAATTGCGGCTGAGTTGTCGCCGTCTTCCATGTGCTCCGATCACTCAGGGACACGATTGGTTCGCTCTCGTTCAGTTCCTCCGGCCCTACAGCGATCTCGGGCCGGCCGATCTTGCTCACAGCCATCCGGACTTCTGGAAACTCCAACATGACCTTATGGGCTTGTTTTTCCATCTCGATAGACTCCGGCAGCGAGACGCTCGGCAGCCGAACAATCTTGGGCGTCAGAGTACCTTCTTCTAGTAGTGGGATGAACTCCCGTCCCACAAATGGAACGAGGGCAAGGCTGCAAAGCACGATGGCTGTCGAACCGCCCAGCACGAGACTGCGATGCCGAAGGGTCCAGGTGAGCACCGGCATATAGCGCTGCTTCATCCAACGCGTAAGGCGCGTTTCCTCCTGATGGTCTCCGCGCAAGATCAGCGATGCGAGCACCGGCGACAGAGTCAACGTGACCACGACCGAGGCCAAGAGCGCGATCACCAACGTGTAGGCCAGCGGCGCGAACATCTTCCCTTCCATACCGTGAAGCGTCATCAGCGGCAAAAACACGACGCTGATGATCAGAATGCCAAACAGGATCGGCCGGCCCACTTCTTTCGTGGCCTGAAGAATCACCTCCGACGTACTCTTCCTCGTTGCGCCATGGTTCTGCGCCAGGTGCCGATAGACGTTTTCCACCACGACAAGCGATCCGTCCGCGATCTCGCCGATGGCGATGGCGAGTCCGCCGAGCGTCATCAAGTTGGCCGAGAGCCCCATCCGCTGCATCACGATGAACGTGATCAGGGGGGTGACGATGAGCGAGACCGTTACCACGACGGCACTGCGAACGTGGCCCAGGAAAAAAAAGAAGACAAAGATCACCAGCACGATCCCTTCGATCAAAGCATCCCGCACCGTATTAATCGCCGCCGTCACCAATTCGATGCGATCGTAGAAGGGCAGGAGCTTCGTGCCTGAAGGGAGGATATTGTTCTGCTGGAGATCGTCCACCTTGGTCTTGACCGCTTCGACCACCTGACGCGCATTGCCCCCGCGAATCATGAGGACAGTGCCCGCCACGACCTCCCGCTCGCCGTTGAGCACCACTGCCCCAAGGCGGACGGCGTGGCCGATGCGGACTTCCGCGACATCACGAACGAAGACCGGCGTGCCACCTGAGTCTTTCACGATGATGGACTCGATATCGCTCATGGTCTTGATGAGGCCCAGGCTGCGGACGATCGCCCGTTCCGCATGGCGCTCCAGCACATTGCCGCCGGCATTGGCATTGTTCTTTGCCACCGCGCTGTAAATGTCGTGGAGCGTCAGGTCGAACTTGCGGAGCTTGGCCGGATCGACCAGGACTTGATACTGTTTGACGAACCCGCCCATTCCGTTCACATCGATCACGCCTGGCACGCTCTTGAGCAAGGGGCGCAAGACCCAATCTTGGAGCGTGCGCTGATCCGTCAACTCCGTCTCGACGATCTTGGGATCGGTCGCCGTCGCATTCGGTCCTGTCCTGAGCCCCGTCGAAGGACCTTCCACATAATATTGATAGACCTCGCCCAGCCCGGTACTCACAGGGGCCATGACAGGCTCCAGCCCATCGGGCAATCGCTCCTTCGCCGCCATGATCCGTTCGAGAACCAACTGGCGAGCGAAGTAGATATCGACGTCGTCGTTGAACACGACCGTGATCTGGGAGAGGGCGAATTTAGAAAGGGATCGGATCTCTGCTAAACCTGGCAGGCCGGTCATCTGGAGTTCGAGCGGATAGGTGATGAATCGTTCGACTTCGACCGGCGAGAGACCGGGCCCGTCGGTCAGCACCTGCACCTGGATATTCGTCACGTCGGGATACGCATCGATCGGGATAGACTGAAAGGCGAAGACTCCGGCGACGGACGACAGGCAGGCCAGGCCCAGAACCAGAATCCGCTGCCGCAGCGAAAATTCCAAAAGAGAGGCGATCATAGCGTCGGTTCGATCTTGTGCCGTTCCATTTCAGACTTGAGTATGAACGATCCCTTGGTCACAACCTGCTCGCCGGCGCTCACCCCCTCCAAGACCGTCACCACCTCCCCTTGCTCGTTTCCCACCTTGACCGTTCGCACTTCGAAGTCGTTCGTCCCCCGTTGAACAAACACCATCGTACCGGTCGGCCCGTTTTGGACTGCCTCGAGCGGCACGGTCAGGGCGTCCGGAGTCGGCGACGCATAGACGAGGACAGTGGCAAACATTTCCGGTTTCAGCAGCCGATCGGGGTTCGACACCGTCACCCGCAGACGCATCGTACGGGTGGCCGGATCGAGCACATCCCCGACATAGGTGATCGTTCCCGGAACGATGGCATGGGGATAGGCGGACACAATCACATTGACCTTCTGGTCCTTCCGGATGAACTGCACGTCCTTCTCCGGTACGTTGCCAACGACCCACACATCCGAAAGATCCGCGACGGTGAAGAGCTTCTGCTGCGTCTCGACCACCTCGCCCCTCGTGATTTTGCGCATGATGACGCGGCCGTCGAACGGCGCTCGTAGGGACACATCGGCCTTGATCGTATCCTGACGATCCAGCCGCTCGACTTCCTGCCGGGGAACGCCGAGCAGTTCCAAACGGTTCCGCGCCTCTCGCGCTTCTGCTTGTGCCGTTTTCATCGTGGCCTCACGGCGCTGCAACTCGGCCAGACTCACAACCTTTTGTTCATACAGGTCCCTGGCACGCTCGTATGCCAGTTTCGCTTCGTGCAATTTTGCAGCAGATTTCAGATACGCCCCCTCCGCCACACCGAGGTCCGTACTGTGGAGCATCGCCAGCAAGGCGTCTTTCTTCACGTCTTGGCCGACATCCACATAGACCTTCATCACCCGGCCCCTGATGAGCGTGGTCACCTCAGCCAGTTCATTTTCGTTGGCTTGAACTGTGGCGGGAAATTCCCGCGGCACCAGCAACTGGCCTCGGACAACCGGCGTAACCTCGATTACCGTCCGCGCAAGTTCTTCGGATGTGAGATGGAGCACTCCCGGCCTCTCAGCCACAACGGCCTTCTTGGCCTCAGGCGCTTGGTCGGAAGTTCTCTCGCAGGCAATAAACCCAGCGAGCGCAAAGACGACAAGGCCGACCGCCAGGAAACCTGTTCCACGCCCCCTGCGCTTCACTCTTGTCCACCGCGTCTCGACATACATATCCATCGACAGATGTATCCGCCCTGAAACCCTTGGCCTCATGGTCATACCTTTCCGTTTAAGGAATCAGCATGAGGTGTGCCACGGAAAGATATTGATTCAATGGAAGAAATGGTCGATCTAGGTGCATATTGCCACGGTACCAACGGAAGACCGTGGTGAAATGCGACAGCGGAGATGACAGAGGTGAAGAACCGACAGGAGCGCATTACCGAGCGGAGGGAATGATCCCGGCCGCCTCATAATGACCCCACTGGCTTCCCAACCCTATTGGCTTGTGGATGTCATTGGTCAAAACCCGTCAAGGAGCGCTTTCTTCTTCGCTGCAAATTCGTCGTCGGTAATCAACCCTTCGTCGCGAATCTGCTTAAGCCGTTGCAGCTTCCCTTCGAGAGAAGAATCTGGATAAGTGGTAGGAGACGATCCCTTCTCCTGGCCACCCTCTACCGGGGGAGCACCCAAGGAGAGCTGTTGATAGGCGCGGGCTAACTGTGGAGCCTCTGGGATCAGGAAAGTCCCAAGCCCGTGGCCTTCTCAAGGCAGGCTCTGATATGGACCAGGCACAAATTCATAGAGTGCCCCGGCGATCATATGCAGCGGATCCTGCCACAGCAGCTCACGGATACTCGACATCGCATTGTGCGTATTACTCGCTAAGACTCCGTATGTAGGCTAATAGATTCTGAATATCCTGGTCATTGAGCCGGTTTTTCCACGCAGGCATCGTGGCCCGACCTTCTCGAATCACAGTCAACAGATCCTTATCGGATTTGGCTCTCGCTTGCGAACCGGTCAAATTCGTTGGTGGCGGGTGTAATGATTCACCAATGAGGCCATCTCCCTTTCCATGCTCTCCATGACATATCAAGCAATTATTCGCATAGAGTACTTTCCCTTTTGTGGGATCCCCGCTCGCAGCCGAAGTCAGTGCGGCCTCCAATTCTGCCATACAGAAACAGGATGCGGAGAATAGAACAAGAAGTCTCAAGCCCTTCATCTAGCCACCTCTTACTTTGTTCAAACCGTGCTCGAAATCGTGTTCATCAGTTATGTAAAAGACCGTGGTGACGCGGGCCGCGCTCCATTCGCTTCTTTTGCGCCAGAATGATTGGTATAGGCGCGCTTCATTTGAATGCGCCTGATTTGTGCGGAAATCATTAGAGTCGCTCCAGAAGCTGGCTTCTTTTACTGCGATACTCTTCCTCTGTGATCAAGCCCTGATTACGGAGTTGTTTCAAGATTTTCAATCGTTCTTCCATAGAGAGCTGTTTCGATTGCACTTGAGGAGGGTGTGCCGCACTGGAGCCGTCTGGCAGCGCAGCCTTGGAGATGGGTTCAGCCAGTAGAAGCGGTTGATAGGCGATCGAGAGCTCGTTGACTGGAGCGTTTAGCAACCCGCCTTCCTTATGTTGGATCACGGTCTGATGGTCACCGGGAACCAACTCATACAAATTGACCTGACTCGAGAGCGGATTCTCCCAAACCAGCTCACGGATGTTAGGCGCAGTCACGGCATATCGATAGTTGGCCAGGAGAAGATGGAGGTGCGACCCTTCCATAAACCATCCGCCGGTGGTGATCTCGGATATGTCCGGTGCGCCAGGCCGACTCAGCCCGAAAACTACCCACTCTGTGGGTTGTGCCTGGGCGAAGGCCTGGCTTAAGGTCCGGCTGAGGTAGTCGATTTCCTCGTGCGTCCACGCATCACTGATAAGTCCCTTGGGCAATGAAAACAAGATGACTGGCTCACCCTGTCTTTGGACACGAAGACTGCCCAGGATGATCTTCCACTCCTCGGAACTGAGGGTGATCGGATGAGAAAAGTTTGGTACGCGGTCTCGGCGTAATCCGGAGGGCGGTCCTTGCAGCCGGACAAACCGATCCTCCCCCTCACACTCTCCGCAAACCATGCGACAATTTTCACAGACCGGACGAGGCGGGTGCGCCGGCCCAGCACAACCGTGAAGCAGGCCAGCGATCAGGCCTCCGGTGAGCATCGCCATGACCACGCAGGAGCTTGTCGCACGTCGCCAAGCATAGCCGTGGGAGATTGTGATCTGTAGATCTTCCTGGAGCTTCCGTTCGTGGGTTGTCACGTGATTCTTTCAGACTCCGGATTCTGCGAGGATGCCTTGCTGCTCTTGCTCTGTCAACCGGTAAGTGGATAGGGGGACACTGGTGAGAGAATTACCACCCATGCCGTGAATCGGGCTAAGCCGTCTAGTCACGAAGCGGCTCATCGAGATCTCCAACCGTCAGACGATCTGGAGGCCATCGATAGGCACCCCGTACGGCAGACGCAATCTTTCTGTAGCCAGGGGGTTCTTTTCTGACAAACTGACCGAGGAGGTCCAGCGTCGGTTGTCCATCGATGAGATAGACCACTCCTTTTTCATAACCCGTGGTCGTTGACGGGGCTGGAATGCCGACAGTGGCCAGCGCATGGTTTGCCCGGGCCTTCTTCAATGTAGACAGGTATATGCGCACCTGCTCGGGAGTCCATCCTCCCAGATTGGTCACCGCAACCGAGGAGTCTCCGATGACCATCACGTCGATCATTGGCATGGGGGCATGCGTCGCCGTGCCGAACAAGGGTTGAGGAGCAGGCTCAGGCCTTCCCCAATCCATGAAGACTCGAATCATGACGACGACAAGCAGGACGACGACGCCTCCGAGCAGTACCTGTCGACCGGACAGGCGGTGAGAAGGAACGGACTGCTCTGGTGTGGATAGCATGGGACCCTTTCCTGGCACAGGTGAGCGCGCGAACTGGGCAGAGCCCGGCGAGTGACCTCGCGGGCTCTGTCCTCGAACCACACGAACACAGGAGGGAAGCCCTTGTCTCTTGAGTCTAGTACGCGAAGTCCAAGCCGACCAACATGGTCTGGCCGAGCAGATCGCCTCCTCCGATGCCCACCCCTTTAGTCCTGTAGTTGTTGTACTCGGCATGCCAAGCCAGATCGGTCCGCGTGGACTGGTGAATGAAGTACCGAACCAGGAAGGTATGGGAGTCGACATTGTTAAAGTTATGGGCAACGGTGGCGTCCCCTTGCCGATTGTTGCGGACGATGTCGTACCGATAGGCGAAGAACCAATCGGGCACGTTCAGGAACGGGAGGAGCGTTGGATAGTAATCCAGCTCGACAAAGGCCCCGTTCCACGACGCGTTTTGGGGACTGGCAATGCTTTGGGAGGCGAAAAGGTTTTTACTATCATTGCCGTGCACGAAGGCGCCGAACAAGTTCCATTCTCCATTAAATGTGGTACTCACATCCACGCCGATACGGCTGAAGGGTTGGCCACTTCCAGCAACGGCTTGGCACGTGGGGCAGGTCGCGTTCACCATGGTTGGGGCGTCTCCATAGGCGCCGAAAACACCGATCCGATGGCCGGTCACAATCCCATACCCCCCAAATGACTGCGTGACATGTCCGAAGAAATTGACGCCGCGGCCACCAGTCCCGCACGTGCTGCCGGACGGACAGCCGCTCAACGGACCAGAAAACGCATTGGTCGATAGCGCCGCGAGGCTGTAGCGGAAAAATCCTTTCGTGAACGAGGTTTTCTTCAGTCCGGTTACTTCGGCCCCCGGCGAATTTTCACCCATCGCGAAGGTGTTCGGGTTCAGATAGGAGCTCGTCGAGGTGCCGCCGATGGTGGCCGTGTAGGGAGTCCCAGGCATATAGTGGTACATCACGATGTTGGAGTTGAGGGTCGGACTGCGTTTCTCGCTGAAGGGCGCATCCAATTCGAATTTGCCTACGCGAAAATTCACAAGATAGTCGCCGGGGTTGCTCTTGATGCCCACATACTGCTCCAGCCGCATGAGCCGAACGAAGGCGCTTTCCAGATCACTGTCGCTGGCACCGGTCCCAAACCCCGCGCTGCCTAGAGCTGGCGTAAACACGACGCCGAACGTCAGGTCACGATGCAATGTGCCAAAACTCAAAATATCGAGGCCCGTGAAGCCGAATCCACCCGTGCTGACGCCACTGCCATCAGTGCGGACACTGGCTGCCTGATAGCCGACGGTGGTCCGGAACGACACAGGCCAGAAGCCCATGGTGATGCCTTCGTAGACGGGCAGGTCCGCATCGGACCCCATTTGATAGCCCCGGTCCCGGAAGAGGTTGCCGAAGTCATTCAACTTCGGAAATCCGGGGACGTGGCAGACGTTGCACTTAAAGTCATATTTCCTGGCGAAGGCCGGAATGGCTTCCGCCTCTGGCGCACGAGACGTGAATTCTTGCAATACGAGAACCATAAGTACCAGCACGAGAAAAGGAATCCCTGCGACGAGTATCTCCCTATAGCGCATGATCAACCCTCCACGGTCTGATTTAAAGTGCGATATGGTGGCAACGTAAACTCACACAAGGGGGAAGGAACCACATCCTTCGGACGAGCCAGCTCACCTCACCCTTCTTTTTGTCCTGTTTGCCATTGATGCCTGTTGTCTATCACGGGTTGCGCACGCAGCCCTCCCAACGCCTGCTCGCGTTGGGTTGGGCTTCCCAATCCATGAAATCCCCGCAGGACCGGCCCTCATGCAGCATGGTCTAGCGGACGGGAAATTCAAAATGTTCCTCCAGCGTGCCTTTCGATTTGACGTCCACTGTCATTTGAATAATATGCGGCTCGTCGTAGACCGGTCTGGAAGAGGCCATTTTCTCGATCTTGTACCCCTCATGCCAGGCCACGAGGGTATAGGTGCCAGGCGGCACGCCGGAAATCTCAAACTTGCCCTCGGCATCGGTAAGCGCAAAGTACGGATGATCGAGTCCGGCGGCATAGCCGGACATGTGGACATGGACGTCGCACTGATACGCTAACCCGACCCCTTGAGCCCGCAGGAGGGTTTTATCGACCTCCTTGTTCGGAGTGGGCATCGCCACATTAAAGACACTGCCGTGCTTGTCAGTGAAGAAGTGCGGATTGTGGAGGATCGGGTCGAAATTGATGATTGCGACCTGCTGGGTCCGGACAAACGGGAGGATATGTTCTTTGAATTGGCAGACCTGCGTGTCGGCTTCTTTGTCACTCTCATCCTTTCCCATATGGAGCCAATACTTTTCCGCAGGCGCTTTGCCACTCTCAACCTGCTCCAGATATACCAGGACATTCTGTAGCCCCTTGGTCTTCGGATCTACCTTTAGCACCGGAGACGGCGACGTCTCACCGCACGTGTCCAGATCCGCCTTCACCGCAAGCGGAGGAATCGTCGGAATCTTGCCTTTCCAGATCGCCACACCCTTGATCGTCCCACCGTTCGAAACGTCGATGACCTGATATCCTTCTCCTAGAGCGGAACTCACGAGTCCGAGCAGGCAAAGAAAGCCGCTAGCAATCGCGAGGTACCAGCTACTCTCCTGCTTGCTGGAACCAAGCTGGGGTTCAGCGATCATAGTCACCTCCTGTACATTTTGAACCTGTGGACAATGCACACAAGCGATAAACATCTAAACGTTATAAAAAAATCAATCGTGAAAATAGGAATTCCTTAACTTGCCCAGTCCCCTTAACACAATTCCATCGGCCGTGACTCCACCATTGCGGAGGGGGGACTCGGTCTTCGGTGGCCTGGCGCGACTAGGCACAAGCCGCTATAGTAACCATGGCCATCATGGCCGGGAGCATGAAGTAGCCTAAAAGGTTTCGGTAGTGCACCGAAACACCTCCTTCTTCGCATGAGCCTTGCCACGTTGCATTGGAAACACTTCCCCATAAAGAAACTCCTAATACGGAATACGCAAATCACATTCCTGATAACTGACAGGTCTCATGGCAAATCAATTCTCAGGAAAATCGAGTGATTCTTCGATAGGAGAGGAAATTTCGCATTCGGTAATCCTCCAGAAATGGAGCTTTTTGCTACAAATGCAATTTCCATCTTTCCCAAAAAGCGACAGCTATATTCTGAACTACTCAGGTAGATTAGGCTGAAGGCTTTTAGGGGTCGGGCTTCTTGCCCAACGAGGATTCATCTCTGCTTGAACCAAAGGTCGTAGAAACCGAAAAGGTTTTGAATGGCTTGGTTCGCTGCCTTGTGAGATTATGTATAGACTTCAGCTGAATACCTGAGCAGGTACGCCTGCTTGTCGATTTCCCTAATGCTTATTTATCGTTATCTCTCTCCGCATGCCTACAGTGTGAGAGCCTTGCGATCATACACAACGCCTATCATGACTCTCTCTTATCGGACAGCCCCCACGCAGAAATATCCTCCCTCCTGACGCAGCAAGCTCCCAACCAAACCCGCATTGTTCATGACGGTTCCTGGCGAAGGCGACTGATAGCGCGTTCCTCATTATTATTCGCGCGAGACTCGCGAGACTTGCGCGAAAAGCGCGACGGGGGAGGTGGTCTGAAGGCTGAAATGTTCGAAACTCCGACCTTCAGCCTTCGGACTTCAGCCTTTGCACCACACCTGTCTCGTGGCATATCGGGGCAGCGAGTTCGGAGACATTGTCCCATAATGCCACGAGCACGGATCCGGATTTTCTCGATCCGCTACCGCACTTCAGGCTAACTCCTCTGTTCTTCGCCAGTTTGCGTGATCGTCCTCGTGAAACATTTATGGCATTTCCTTTGCTCATTTGAACGGTTAAACTAACCACGCGTTTATTATTATGTGCTCTATCTAGCAGCGATGGAGGTTGCCATGCCGGTACTGAAACGACTCCAGAGTTATCTCGATGCCAACAAAATTCCCTATGAAGTGGTAAACCACCCAAAGGCCTATACAGCCCACGACGTGGCGCATACGCTTGATGTGCCGGGAAAACTTGTCGCCAAAGTCGTCGTGGTGAAGGCCGATCAGTACTTCGTGATGACGGTGCTCCCCTCAACCTGGCGCGTAGATTTGAAACGACTGCGAGATGTACTGGAAGCCCGTGACCTCCGATTAGCGACAGAAGCCGAGTGCGCGAATCTGTTCCCCGATTGCCAAGTGGGAACGATGCCACCGTTCGGAAATCTCTACGGCGTGGAGGTGTACGTCGATCAACTGCTGACAGAAGACGAGTCCATCGTGTTTGAAGCAGGAACCTATGTCGGCGCGATCAAGTTACTGTACAAGGACTTTGCCGATCTCGTTCGCCCGAAAGTCGCCGCGTTTCATCACGAGCCGTCGAAGATCGAGAGTTAGCTGCCGTGGGTCTCATCAGGATGGCTTGAGGCGCGTCACTTTTCTCGTGAGGCGGATACCGCTCGAACGAGCCGCGCGCAGAATGTTTCGGCGTGTCGCAATCGGCAAGGCTTCCGGAACATAGACGCCGGCGAGTTCTCTCGGCATGTGCTTCACAAACAGGGCAGTGAGGTGCGCGGCGCTCCAGGCAACCGGCGAACAGGCGAGGCCTCGTTGGCGCAGTTCGAAGAGGGAGGGGAATAGCGCGTCCCACCGGATCATAAAATGGCCTGTCCGCTTGTGCCCGTAGACCAATACCGCCGCTGCGAAACGTTCGTTTCTTAAGATGCCCCGCCGGACCAATTTCGACATGACGCGCGGCGGCGGTGTGGCGGGAAATCGGGACGCGACCAACCCGCGGGATCGATTCAGCTTCCCTTGCCGATACCAGCGGCGCAGTCGCTCAATATCGATCCCGCCGATCTTGGCATCCATCTCGCGCACCCGAAGCACATGCGGAATCGTGACAACCTCGTCCTGGGCGGCCAACAACACGCCGACTTGCCCGATCGGCGCGGGAAAACGGAACAGTTCCCGCTCGCCGAAGCGCTCTCCAAGTTCGAATCGCCCGTTTCGGTAGATTCGCGGCCGCGAGACCGCCTCGTCGAACGAATCGTCGGCAGACCATTGTGAAACCGGGTTGTCGCTCGCCGTCTCTTCAAAGAGCCGCACCTGAACCCTCTCAATGGTGTCGAGCCCGGCCGCCGCCTGCATCGCTAAGAGGTTCGTGAATCCTGGCGCAGCGCCGGCATGAATCAACGCGAGCCGATTTTTCTCCCGGAACAGACGGTCAAACCGATGTTGCTCAGGCCGAAAGGGGCTCTGAGTGAGGTGGGATGCCGTATCAATGTAGTGGGAGCGTAACTGGAGGGCGGCATGCAGAATCGTCTTGTTGAAAACCGCTGGGCAGGCGTTCACCAGGAGATGACAACCCTTCGCTGCCTTCACAATACTGCGCGGGTTCCGAGCATTGACCCGTTGAATCACCAGGGTCGAGTGCTCACCAAGAAAGGCCCGAGCACGGACAAGATCACGGTCGCCGCACAATACTTGATGACCCTGGCGAATCAGGAGTTTAGCCAGCAACGACCCCGTTGCCCCAACGCCAAGAATAAAGATCCTCATGGAGTCGAGACTGTACCATAACTCTACGCTAACGTTGATGGTCCTACTCGGCCACCATGAACCCGTCCTGCTCAGTCACGTCGTGTCGCACAATACGAGGAGATCCGACGAATGAGGTGAGCGGGGGAACCGTAGACCCTCACATAGGCTGTTCACGGCTAAGAATTTCCCGCTCCGCATCGAGCCAGTCTTGAAGGGCACAGCCATCACGGAAGCCTCGCTCCACATTCCTGTGCAACCTCCGGTGCCACCGGAGACAGAGCCTGCGTTTTCCCACGACCAGAACGTGATTTCGGTTTGTGGGCCTCTGGTGATGCCGTGATCATCGTCGTACCTCCTGCTCCCACGTTGTTGGATAATCGCAATATGTCTTCCCATGTCCCGTCTCTCTCCGATCGGATAACCCTCATGCAGGAATATCCTCCCTCCTGACGCTGCAATTTTCCAACCAAGCCCACATTATCCATAACGATTCGTCGCAAACTGGTGGCGTCGGGCGCGACAAGCGCGAGGAGCGAGACTCGCGTGACGTGTGACCCCTGTCCCTGTAATCGCGCTTTTCTCGCCAGTCTCGCCTGTCTCGCTTGAGTCAGGGGTCGGGGATTGTAGCAGAAGCGCTCATGAATCATGCGAGCTAGAAAAGAGGATGATGGGGAGCGCTTGCTGGTGCCCTTGAAGGGGATGTCCCTCCTGCATTTCCGAGAAATCGCCAGGCCCCTTCCTCCTTAACGAGGTAATGCACCTCGCGCGCCCAACTATCAATGGTGATGGGCTTCCCCGTCTGTTTCTCCGTCCCGTGAAGTCCTCCGGTGCAGGTTACATATGCTTTTCTGGCGCCGTCGGTCTGGACCAATTTCAGCTCTGTGAAGACATGGGACGAACTGATGTCCCGGTAATGTACGAAGACTTCCTCCCATACTCGACGCACATCCGACATTTTTAAGCCGTGGTAGTTATAGGCCCGGGCGTAGAAATTCATGAGCGCATCGAGGTCGACCTTCTTGACCGCCGTTTCGGCCTCATTGAACGCTGCCATCAGTTCCCTCATGACCGGCTGATCGGCATCTGCTCCCACGCCCGGTGCAAACTCCACGGCTGCATGGACGGGAGCCAGCGGTCGGCCTTGGGTCAGGATCAGGCTTCCTGCCAGAATCAGGATGATCTTGGGCGCCCCTCTTCGCGTCATGGATGTCGCGTAACGCAATGCTGATGCCAGCGCGATTCCCATCGAGAGGGTCTTTCATCCGAAGGCGAAGGTCACGTACGAAGCGGCTATCGGCAGCGGGGATAAGAAAGAACTCGAAACCTTGATGGCGCGGGGTCTCAGCCTGAGCAGGCGGTCGAGATGATCGTGAGCGGGATTCTGCGATAACGAGGGAGGTGAGTGTTGCCGGTTAAGAAGCCGGGAAGATCCGCTTCCGCCTGACCGTTTGGATATGCTGGAGGGTCGATTCAGGATCTCTCACACCACGAAACTGCATCACCTCATCTCCCTGAGCGGATGTGAAAACAATCGTCCCGATCCCCAATAGCCACGCGATCGGTCCTTGCTTAATGGTTGTCGCGCTAATGTTTTTAATCGCCATCGCCTGAATCTCTCGCCCGGTGAATGCATTCTTGATCAGCACCCGCTGAGACGTTGCCTCGTACCGCACCCAGTAGCGCAACGCCAGCACCACGACCACAATCGCAACAGCCCCGATCCACCACAGTTCCGAGCCAGGGATTGCCGCCTGCCAGAGCAATGCCCCACGCAAAGCCGCAAGAAGACTCACCAGATAAAGCCAAGCAAACTGATTCCAGGAAACATACGTCTGCCAGAGCACCGGTTCCTTCATCTCGGCCTTCGTAATCATCTCGGCAGCATCCATGCTTCACTTGTAACATAACAGAGTCGACACGAAAGATACGTTGCGCAATCAAGAGATCAGTTGCTGCCTCATCTCCTGACAGAAGGCTAGAAAGAGCCACTCATCGAGTGGCAAACGTCTGATCTGTGTCCGCCCGACCGCGAGATTCGGCGCGGATCTCTTTCATCTCCGCGTTATCGAAAACACAATGGGCTTGCACTGTTGCTTCAAGGCGAAGCGAATTTCCCCATCAACTCTCGACGGACTGAGGAACAAGGCTACACTGAAGTACCCACATGGTTATCACCCGATGATAAAACTCTCAACATATCAGGACCCTCTCCTGTCTGCTCAATAATCGATAAGAAGGCACGCTCATTGCTCATCTTTTTACTAATAAGGGTATGGAGAAGGGCTCGTTCTAATGATTACTTCGATCGCCTTCACCGTTTATCCGGTCTCGAATATGGAGCGGGCTCGAGCCTTCTATGAACATGTGCTTGGCTTACGCGTGAGCTATCACTATCAAGACGTTTGGGTGGAGTACGACATTGGCGATTCGACCTTCGCCATCACGACGACGGAGATGGGCCATACTCCCGGAGCAAAGGGAGCCGTCGTGGCATTTGAAGTGTCAAACCTCGATGCCTTTGTGCACAAGATGAAGGAGCGGGCCGTGCCGTTCGTCACAGAAGCGTTCGACACGCCCGTCTGCCGGATGGCGGTGATCGAGGATCCGGACGGGAATCACATTACCATTCACAAGCGGCACGCGTGAGGGCCTGGTGAAGAACCCGCAAATCGCCTTAGGCTAGGTGAACTGCTTGAGCAGCACAGATCGGCGGCGGGCGCCCCAGCGTCCCGGCTTCGCTTCGAAGACTCCAGCACAAAGAGCTCCGCAGAAACGGCATTTCCCATCCACCGTCAGGTTCCACTCGCTCAGTTCATACCAGTCGCGTCCGATGAGTATCTGCCCGCACTCATGACAGTAGGTGCTCCCTCCTTCCCGGTCGGAGACGTTGCCGGTATAGGCATAGCGAACGCCGTTCTTCATCGCGATACGGCGGGCCATGGTCAGAGTCGCAAGCGAAGTATGTGGGATCGCCTGCATCTTCCAATCAGGATGAAAGGCGGTGAAGTGAATCGGCACGTCCGGCCCGAGATGTTCGACCACCCACTGGGTTAGGGCCTCGATTTCCCGTTCGGAATCGTTTTCTCCTGGGATGAGCAACGTCGTGATCTCGAACCAGACCTTGGTCCGATGTTTGAGATAGATGAGCGTCTCCAGTACCGGTTGGAGGTGGGACCCGGTGACCTCGTGATAGAACCGTTCGGTGAAGGATTTGAGATCCACATTGGCGGCATCCATGTGCCGGTAGAACTCAACCCGAGGTTCGTCGCAGACATAGCCTGCCGTCACCGCAACGGACTTGACCCCTCGTTCGCGGCAGACTTGCGCCACATCAATCGCGTATTCATGGAAGATAACCGGATCATTATAGGTGTAGGCGACGCTCCGACAACCGAGTTCCGACGCAGCCCGGGCGATCGTTTCGGGCGAGGCTTCGTCGGCCAAGGTATCCATTTCGCGGGACTTGCTCATGTCCCAGTTCTGGCAGAACTTGCAGGCCAGATTACATCCTGCCGTCCCGAATGACAGGACGGGCGTGCCGGGCAGGAAATGATTCAACGGTTTTTTCTGAATCGGGTCCACGCAGAAGCCGCTGGATCGCCCGTACGTGGTCAGAACGATCTGATCCTGCCGACGTTCGCGCACAAAACACAAACCCTGCTGCCCCTCTTGGAGCTTACAGAACCGCGGACAGAGGTCGCACTGGATGCGGCCGTCATCCAGCCGGTGCCAGTACTTGGTGGGAAATCCGTTGGTCGAACTCATCCTGGCTTCCCTCAAGAGGCTCTGGGCCTGATTATATCTATTCGACTCACGCCGACCGCTTATTCAGTCCTCAGGGCCGGGGCGTCAACGGGCCTGTCGATCGACATCGTGCCATCAGACGGCGGCAGCCAGGTTTTCGGGAGAGGAGGAGAACAGCCGCCCAGCAGGACAGCAGCGCTCAGAAAACAGGTGACAATCACACAATGAATAAACCGATTGCTTGCCATGAGAGATTCTCCTTGCAACAGATTCAATGCTCGCTGATATCCGCTACTCATGCAGGATAGAATGATCGATGGAGTCTCTCAATGCACAGATCGTTCCTTCGACGGTATTCTTCGCCGATGCCATGCTCGGCAGGCTGGCCCGCTGGCTCCGGATGCTCGGATACGACACAGCCTACGAAAAGGATATTTCCGATGAATCGTTGATCTCGCGTGTTGTGACAGAACACCGGTGGCTCCTGACCAGGGATCGTTACCTCGCACAACGCAAGGTCCTTCGAGATCACCACACGCTCATTGTCAGTGACCATCTGCAGAACCAGCTTCGGCAACTCCAGTCGGAGTTGCGCCTTGATCTTGACCTTAGTGACAAAACCGCAAGCCGTTGTGCAGCATGCAACAGTATCCTAAAATCGATCCCACATGAGAAAGCAACGTCCACAGTCCCAGCCTATGTCGCAAGCTTGCATCGCCAATTTGTGCAATGCTCCAATTGTGGACGGATCTATTGGCCTGGCACCCATTGGACACATATGCTCGCGCGCCTCCAGGAACTGAGGACCTCTTGAGAACACACGGCTGGTTCCCGAACAGGCGCCGCAAGCCGCCTTCGTCGCGGGGTGCTGGGGCCCCTCATCGGCGCTGATCTTCTCCAACTCCGTGACATCGAAGCACTTGAGAGCGGAATCGCCAGTATCAGAGGCGCCGGCACGTTTGATGGCATTGTCCTCTCCGGCATCGTCGCGGCCTATTTAGCCTAGCGTTGCTTCCCAGAAATACGGCAAATCTCTTGCCACTTGCTCCACACAAATCTTTCGTTACACAGATTGCCGCGGAAATGCCGCTATCGATAAAGATTCGTCCGGTCGGCACCGTCTAGCAGATTAGACACCCACCTACTAGCCCGCATTATTCATGACGGTTCGTCGCGAAATCGCTGAGTCGCGTTGCGAGACGGGCACGCGGAGCCGTGAGCCCCCGAGGCGTACTCGTGCAGTACGTTGAGGGAGCGAGCGGCAAGCCTGCCCGCCGAAGGCTTGTCGCAGCAGCGAATCGGCAATTGCAGCAGAAGTGCTCATGGATAATGCGGGCTAGAGAAGCCGTAGCGATCCTCCTCACATTCGGCTGGTCACTTGAGGCAGAGCGCGACGGTGAGGCCCTCCCAGAACCATGCTCGCTAATCGAATGGACAGTGAATGCCCCGCTTTTTAAGGATCCCTTTACTGCTTCAGTTTTCCGCGAGAACGGCATAGTCGTTGCTCCCTCTCTTTCGTCAGCAGATGACAGTCTTCTTATCCCTCGAATGTGCTCACGGAAGTCTCTCCCATGAAGCATCATCCTATCCGAGCCTCTGCCGCTCTGTTCATAGCCTTGATGTTCCTCGCCGCTTGTGGCGGAGACGATGGAGGCGGAGGGGGTGCACCTCCCCAAGCCGCCCCGGATATTTCCGGAGTGTGGGCCGGAACATGGGCCGGAACAGACCCAGTGGCAGGGCCGGTCACCGGCAACTGGGAAGTCGAGCTAGCGCAAACGGCATCCGGAGTCACGGGAACCGGAAGGATCAGTGGCGATGTGGACTGTCCGGATGCCACCATTGCGGCCTCCGCGAGCGGTAATGTTATCTCCGGTACCCTCTCCCGTCCTCCTTGTCAGCAAAACATGTGGGCGCTCACTGCGGTGAATGTCTCCAGCAAGACTGCCAGCGGCAGCTGGAACCAGCCGGCCACCGGTGCGCATGGGACATTTACCGGGATTCAAATTGCAACATTAGGCGGCCCGCGCATCGCTTTCGTCAATCCCCCTGGCGGCTTAGCTGGTGCGATTGTGACCATCGTGGGGACAGGTTTTAGCCCCATATCAATGGATAATGTGCTTGGGTTCAACACGACCCCTGCGGCGCTCCTGACAGTCAGTCCCACTACGCTCACAACACTCGTGCCGGCCCAAGCTACAACGAGCCCGCTTATTCTGACCACACCCAGTGGAACAGCCTTCAGCCCACTGCCGTTCAATACGAATGTGACCTTTCCGCAACCGGTCAAGACCGCCGATATTCCAGTTGGTGCCCTTCCTGAAGGAGTGGCCGTCAGTCCTGATGGGCGGAAGGCCTATGTGGCAAACAAGGCCGATGGCACCGTCAAGATGCTTAGCACTGTTACGAATCAGGTGATCGCCTCTCGCCTCTTGGATCTCAATGTGATTGTGCCCGTTCAGGGGATCGCGGTGAGTCCCGATAATAGACGAGTCTATGTGGCGGGTGGCGCTAACGGCGTCTTCGTCCTGGACGCGGTCAATCTCACACTTGTGGACACCATTCCGTCAGTTCCTGCAGGAGGGGAAACCCAGCCTAATCCCCAAGGCATTGCTGTAAGTCCTGACGGGCAGCTTCTCTATGTTTCCGATAATCACGATGGGGGCGCCGTCACGGTTCTGAATCTTGCCACGAAAACAGTGATTAACAGTATCTCCAGGGGATTGGGGACCATGCCCCTCGGTATCGCTCCGAGTCCTGATGGACAACGCGCCTATTTAACATTTACCGGCCCTCCGAATGAGGTTAACGTCTACGAACCCCTGAGCAACACGATCACAGAGACGTTTGCCGTTGGTCTAGGTCCGGTCGGCATCGCTGTGACTCCGGATGGGGGAAAGGTCTATGTTTCAAATGATCTTGGCAACTCCGTCGCTGTGTATAACACGGCGACGAAACTCACAACGCCGATACTCGTGGGGATGATGCCGGCGGGAGTGGCCGTTAGCCCCGATGGCAGCAGGGTCTATGTTGGGAACAGAGGAGACGGTACCGTAAGTGTCGTGAGCACGGCGACCGACCAGGTCATCAGCACCTTTAATGTAGGGTCTGGACCGACAGGGATCGCGATCAGTCCTGACGGGAAACATGCCTATGTCACGGCTTCAGGAGCAAACACCGTATTTGAACTTGGAGGACCGCGCACGCTTACCGTGGCAAAGGGAGGCACTGGTATCGGGACAGTCACTTCATCTCCCGAAGGCATTACCTGTGGGGGAACCTGCCAAGCGAGTTTTGACTTCGGGGCGTTTGTTACCCTCACAGCAACACCCGACAGCGGGTCATCCTTCTCGAGCTGGGGCGGAGATCCGGATTGTAGCGACGGGAGAGTGACGCTGAATGTCAACATGAGTTGTACTGCTACCTTCAACAGCAGTACCCCGCCTCCCGCTCCACCATCTGGTGGTGGCTGCTTCATCGCCACCGCGGCCTATGGGAGCACGATGGCAGACGAGGTGGTTACCCTAAGAGCGTTCCGCGACAAGCACCTCCTGACAAACGCGATGGGACGCACATTCGTGCGCCTCTATTACACGGTCTCACCGCCCATTGCCGAGTTCATCAAGAAGCACGAAACACTTCGGACCGCTGTGAGGCTCAGCCTCTGGCCGGTTGTCTATGCGATCAAGCATCCCGTCGCCGCGTACGGTGTCATCCTGATCGGCGTGCTCATCGTCATCAGGCAAACTCGTACCAGACATAAACCTTGCGCCAACCAAGAGGACGAACGGCACGAGATGATGGAGGAACGATGTCAAGCAGGCTAGCCTCCTCGACATCAACAGGGACCACTGCCCCGTAACGTAAGTCTCCGCCAGGAGTCGGGACCGCCTACCCAGAGAAAATCTTCAAAGAGCGTCCGTATGCAAGGAAAGACGAGTTGATGCAGAAAAAGATTCTTCCACGCGCCACGTACGAGGGGATCATGTACAAGATTGTGGCATACACTTTTCGTGTTTCTCATGGTTAATCCGGCTGGTGAGTAAACAATGAATGCACTGATCCTTTCAGGTCTCCTGAGTGTGCGATCATCGAAAGTCTTCCGCCTCTTGCTGCTGATCGTTCTCCTATCCGGATGTAGCCGCGTGAGCGTGATACCAAAAGATCTGCACGGGCCCCTGCCTCCACCGCCCTCAGAATCGCTCAGATCTGAGCTGGGAACAGTGTGGGTGGCTTCATCACTTGCTCAGCCAGGCATCGAATTCGTGCAGACTCCTGCCAGCGGTCTCTGGTCTGGTGCTGGAAGAGGAGCAGGCGGTGGTGCTGCGATTGGATGCGCGATCTTGGGATGGCCGGTCTATCTGGGAGGACCTGCCGCCATCATAGGGTTCATAGGTTGTGCCGGCGGGGCAACGGTGGGAGCCATCTCCGGCAGTATCTATGGCGCATTCGCTGCGGAGCCTGCGAAAACGGTGGAAGTGGTCATGACCACGGTCCGCAACACACTGATGAGTTCAGAAATCCAGCAGAGGGTTCAGGATCAGGTACGCGAACTCATAACCACTCATACACATGTTCCCCAGGCAACGAGTGATGAGAGTGCCGCTGCCACGAGGCTCGAAACAGAGGTGCTATCGATCCAACTCGATGGCTTGCCTCCATTGGCATACTCGCCTGGTTCCACCGGGATGATCAACCCATCTGTAAGACTGGTCGTGACCGCACAAGCCCGACTTATTCGAACGCACGACAAGGAGGAACTCTACATTGCCAGATTCGAATACTGGGGTGCAAGGATGACGGTCCCCGAGTGGGCGAGCAACAATGCCCAGCCTGTGCGTGACGGAATCGATCGTGCCGCTCTAGCGCTGGCTGAACAAATCGTCGACGTGGTGTTTCTGCTGAGTCGTTAACCGTGAGGACCTCATGACGGATGAGAGGGAGATGTTAGATAAGAGCGAACAGACAGGGAATCTCACGTCAGGGCTGGCGGCGCTCGTTCTTGTCAGTCTTCTTGCCTTGGGTGGCTGCAGCCATGAGGTCAGTGTCTTCTCAGGGCTGAAACCGGAAACTCCTCCCGCTCGGAGCGATGGCTGTGCTGCCGTGACGTCACGGCAGCCCACCTTGCGCTGGCAGGCATTTCTTGCTGCGAGGGAAGCCGCGGAGAGCGTACCGGGCGCGAGCGGCATTACCTATGAGTTGAAAATTTGGATGGCTGACCATGATGCTCCGGGCAAACTCGTTTATGTTCGTGAAGGCTTGTCGGAGCCCTCCCACATAGTCCAGGAGCCGTTGAGCGGAGCTACCACTTACTTCTGGAGCATTCGCGCGCGATTCCTGTTGAATGGAGTAGCGCCGCGAGTGTCGGATTGGGGGCAACAGCTTCGAATGAATATCATGGCGAGAGATCCGAAGTCAGGGATTGCGACCAGAGACTTCATTGACCATCAATATTACCAATACTACTGCTTCCACATGCCGACGGAAGCGAGATAATCATTTCCGACCAGGCAATTCCGCCGCAAAGATTTGCTCAGTTTGTTTGCAAGCGGCCGCTGACCTCGCCATTGGGAAAGAAGTCACGCTCCAGACCCACGGCAAAGACAAATATCACAGAACTATTGGAGATGTGCTTCTACCTGATGGCACCAACGGCAATCATGCCCTCGTCAAAGACGGCTGGTGCTGGTGGTATCGGAAATATGCGCCGGGAGATACGGTGCTGGAAGGGCTGGAGAAAGAAGCACGCGAGGCAATGAAAGGCTTGTGGGTTGATCCCTAACGATGCCGCCGTGGGAGTTGGTGGGAGCAGAAGTAACTCACAGTTGCAATGGTTCACGACGACACGAAGGTCCGTCTTCGTTGACTTCTATTCATATGCCTCTCTTTTTCTCTTAAGTCCCAATACGCTACAGACCATTTCTCGGATTGCCCAGAAAGATCCCTCGCCCCAACATTGCTTGAATACACGGTCATCACAATGAATGGACATTTCAACAGAGATGGACGGCGAGGCCGTCAAAGCAACCCCTCCTGCCAGGGCATGCTTTCTGCTCATTATTAAAGAGTATCGGACTGAAGATTAATCACCACTGCAAGTAGAGGTGCTGCCATGAGGGCTGAGGGACAGGGGTCTATACGCCTACGATCCACGCTCATGTGGTTTGCCTTGGTCCTCCCGATCGTTGTCCTCTCCCCGACTTCCTATGCACTGGCTCAAGAGCCGGGTGAGTCAGCGCCTGTTGCGGAGGTTGCCGCCGACTCAAACAAGGCCCTTCCACCACCAAAAGAGTGGTACGAAGAACCGACAAAGAACCTCTTTACATTAGGCCTGGGGCTGGCTATTTTTCCAAGTCTTGGCAATACAGAGTTCGGAACGACGACAGCCACTGCCAACCGCCCGGGTCACGTCTCCTCCGCAGGCTTCGCGCTCGAGACAGCGTATCACCGGCACATCGCGCGCTGGGAGCGCGGCGACCTCTATCTCGGCGGAGAATTTGGCGCCTTCTTTTTTGGCAACCAAGGTTCTGGAGATACCACTCAATCGTCAACGTCGCCGACCACAGGTGATCTCGATGCGCGGGTGTGGCATGCGGGTCCCAGCATCAAGTTCATGATGGGGCAGGGACGATTCAAGTATTTCCTCGGTGCGGGAGGTGGCTACTATCAACTCGACCTCTCGGAGTCGGTTAATATCCCGCCACCAACCTGTACCAGCATCGCTCCCTGTTTTGAAACCAAACGCTCAGTGAATAAGTCGGCGATGGGAGGGTATGTCTCACTGGGGGTAGACTTGGCCGCTTTTCGTACTGAATCAGGATTGGAATGGCGCCTTCGTCTTGAGGACAAGATCCACCTGGTCAACTTTGGGAGTCTCGACAGTTTCGCACCCGGAGCGGGGAACTTGTCGGGACCGATCAACGTCATTCAAATCGGAGTGGTTGCGGGATTTTAGACGCCCGTCATCTGGTCGACAACCAAAGTTGCCACCAAGAGGGGATTAAATACAAGATTGTGGCGAAGCAGAATTGAATCTTCTGGACCGGGCGCTCTTGTTGCCACCGTTGGGCGTTGACTTTTGAGGCAGTAAAGGGATCGCTATGAAAACAGATCGGCTGATAGTCCTCCTCTGTGGGCTGATGATCATGGCTAGCTCATCGGTCGTAGCGGAGGCGCGCCCAGGCAATCTCAAAGACGGTCAGAGACTCTATCAGCAACACTGTCTCAGGTGTCACGGAGCGACGTTGGACGGGAAAGGGCCGGACGCGGCTTCACTGAGCGTTCGGCCAACCGACTTTCACAAATACCTCTCCCGGGTCAAAGGTGAACTCGAATTGGAGGTCACGATCCGACGGGGCAAACAGTTGACGGCAATGCACGAGTGGGACACCAGGTTAACCGATCAGCAAGTCTATGATCTGATCGCATACATTCGCAGCGCGATTCCGCACTTTGAGGTGAAACCGTAAACCATCTAAGGCGGTGATGCGCACATCGTGATCTCCGACGTGATCAAGGAGCAAATGGTGGAAAAACAGAAGTAATCCATGAGAACGCGCAGCCTCATTCTTCTCTTGCTTCTTGTGCCTCTCTCCGGCTGTATCGTGACGTATCGAGATTTCCCCAATGCCACGTTGGAATCCCTGCCGAAGGACCACGAGCCGAAGCCGCTGTACTATCACGTAAAACCTATCATCACGACGGAGGATGTAGAAACCGAACGCCATAGGAACGCCAGTAGGGTTAGTGCTTTCATTTTTACGATCTTTTCTAATATCTATCCTGTGATCCCTCAGGTCGATCCCATAGGGGAGCCTGGGTATCACGAAGTGGCACGTACGCTGAAAGCTAGTGGGATGTTCTCTACGATCCACAAGCGACACCAGTGAGCGCACGTGCCGGTTACTTTACAGTGATCATTCCCACCTGTCCTTCCAGCTCCATCGTAGTTCCAAAGGCCTTACACTTGGCTTGCATCGTTCTTTGCAAAAATGTGACTTCCTGGTCCCTTGCCAGCCGGACGTACAAGTCTTCAATGCGCACTGGATGGAGGACAATGCGCGCGATGCGGCCTCGTTCGATTTCCACGATAAACAAGAAGGAGAGATCGTTGCGCTCGTCTGGATCGACCGCATAGTCGTCGATGAAATCACCGGCCGAGTAGAGGATGGCCTTGCCCTTGTAGAGTTCGATACCTTGCGGTGTGTGATTAGAGTGGCCCCAGTAGAGATCGGCTCCGAGATCGATGATCTGATGAGCCAGCATCCGCATAGCAACCGAGGGGAGACCCCAGTTGGGGCCGACGTGCGCGCTGACCATCACGAGATCGGCCTGACGGCGGACCTGTTTCAAGACCTGCCCGAATCTCGACCGATAGGGTTCGACTAAGCCCTTCGCATCGTAGGCGACGTAGTGGGTGCCTGGCTTCTTCTCTCCTGCTTCCCATTCCGGCTCATTGTCCGTGAGGGAGACGACTCCGAGCCTGCCTTGCGGCAAGTCCAGGGTGGCAGGCGCGAGGGCCTCGGCCAGCGAGGCACCGGCGCCCACCCGCTTAATGCCGGCTCGATCGAGCAGCGCGAGGCATTCGATCAACGCATCCGTTCCGTAATCCAACACATGATTGTTGGCCAAGGTCAGGCAGTCAATCTTGGCGGCGCGAAGAAAGTCAATCGCGCGGGGATGGGCGCGGAAATGAAAGGCTTTGGAATCGGGCTGCCACTCACGCCCCAGGACGCTGATCACACATTCCAAATTGATCAATCGTCGATCCGCCTTGAGCATCAGCGGCAACACATCGCTCCAGATCTTGTCCGGCCCGATTGACTGATTACGGATCACATACTGATCCACCAGTCGTCCTAACATGACATCCCCGGTCAGTGCGATCTGCATGGCAGGCCCATTCCCTCCGCCGGTCCATGGCGCGTGAAGCGCGAGGACCGGTCGGTCTCTCTTGTTTATCTGGTCTGTCTCGTTTGTTTGGTTGAACCAGATAGACCAAATGAACCAGATCAACCCTCCCCCGTCTCGCCCGTCCCGCTCGGCTATCCTGCGAAGTCGTGTTCTGTTGTCCCGCTCGACTGAGCTCGTCGCAGGCAGACGTGCAGGCCATCGAAGTTCTGCCGTGCGAAATGGTTTTTCCGCAGCCAGTCTAGAGCCCACTGGGAGTGACGGGAACCATCGATGGCGCAAAGAATCTTCATGCCGGGAGTTTCCTCTCCGGCATCAGCGCCCTGCGGACCTTCTCCAGGCACGCGATCACCTCCTCATCCCCGACCTGAGGAAACTGTTCATAGAACTGGCCGATACCGAAGAACCACTCGGACGTGTGCAGGACCACCACCTCATCGACAAGCATCTTCAATTCGTCCAATACCCGTGGCGGCGCGACCGTCACCGCGGCAACGATCTTCACCGTTTCAGCCTTGAGCAGGGCGCCCAGCGACGCATAAAACGTCGCCCCTGTCGCAATACCATCGTCCACCAGGATGACTGTCTGCCCTTTCAACGAGGGGAGTGCCCGTCCACCCCGATACCGTTCAATTCTTCGGCGGATTTCGCTCTCCTGACAGAGAATCTCCTCGTCCACTTCGGCCTTGCCCACGTGATATTCCTGGATCACATCCTCGTTCATATGCCGGTACCCGGTTTCGGCCAAAGCGCCCATTGCGAGTTCGGGATTCGAGGGAGTCCCCAACTTGCGCGTGATGAACACGTCCAAAGGAAGTCGCAACGCCAAGCTGATGTCATAGCCCACCACCACTCCCCCCCGAGGCAAAGCAATGACCATCGTATTTTTCGCGTCCTTATAATGGAGGAGCTTCTGAGCCAACCGTTTTCCTGCATCATGACGGTCCCGAAACAGAGCAAACTCATCAGTCTGAATCATCGTTTCCCCTCTTGTAACGGAATCCATTGAGGCGGCCCCCAATAGGGTCCCCAGTAAGGTCCCCAGTAGGCACCGAAGTACGGATACGGACGGCTCCACCACACGGGAACCTTGGGCGGCCAGACTGTCACGGCCTTGATGGCCAGCGTGGGATAGACATAGTCAACCTCGTCCACCGGCAAGGTGGCCGCACCGGTTACTTCGCCCACCACCGTCACGCGTGTCCCCATTGGGATCGTCGCCGGGTCGAGGAACTCCTTGTGGAAGGCGAGGAAGCGCCCGTGCGAGTCAGTCAAGCGACCTGTGGGCTCGTAGTCTTCGCCCAGAGGCAACTCAAGGATTTCGATTCTCGTCCCGTTCTGTTTCAACGGTTTGGCCGTCAAGACCATTCCGCCTACCACGATCAGACGGCCTGTGTACGAGAGCGGCGACGCTTTCACTTGCAGAAACGAGACATGCTCATCGACCTTGTCTTTGAGGTCGGGAGGAACGACGGGAACCCCGGCGCATCCCGCCAATAACAGACTCATCCCGATAACAGCAAGACCCCTCATTGAATCCTTCCATGCTTCATGCCGCCTACCCTGTTGTCTGAGCAAGACAGGTGCCGAAGTCATTCCCGAAGGGTGAAACATAACCAGCTGAACCTTTAAAGAAAGTGGATCGCGGGTGGCACTCAAGAGTGATTCGCAGGGGTCAGCTGAGGGAGATTTCCACAGTGCTCAAATGTTGCTGCGGCAAGGAGGGGCAATCGGACGAATCCGGACGGAGCCCTCCAATTAGTCGGACTTCCCCCTCCGCCAGAAGATCCAGAAGAGCACCGCGACCACGACAGCCGCGAGTATCAGTGCAAACACTTCAGCAGCCATAGATGCACCCAACCCGGCACGGTCTCACTTCGCTGCCTCTTACAGGATGCTGAAAAAATCCGCCGGCGATGTTCCGCGGTCTCACACCTCTCATGGACGGACCTCCATGCGATTGTCGACCTTGTCAACCCCGAAGACATACCAGACATCGAACTCGGCCATCGCCTTCTGCGGCGCAGAGAGCGCGTCTCCTTCCAGCGTGACCACCGATTTCTTCACCGTCACACCGATGCGCTCCGCGTTGACGAAGGGATCTTTTTCCAACACGAGACACACCGCTTTTGCAATTCCCTCATCGGAATCTTCCTGGAGCGGAACGACCTCCATACCATTTATGACGTCTCGACTCCCGGGAACTCACCAGGGCAGCACGCCGGCTAGCCATTTCTGGATGAGGCTGAGACATGGTCATCCAGAGGCACGAACCCCGTCCCTGACGGACACCTGAATCACCCCATGTGGCGTCACGGCCGCTTCCCTGACAGTTTCCCAAGTCCCTTTGCGCTTCACCTGAATCGTACAATTCTGTAGGCCGGACGCATGGAGCAAGACATCACGCACGGCGTCCAGGATCGCTCCATCGCTCATGTGGGTGGACGGCGTACGTGCAGTCGATCCACGATGCCTGTGACTCCGGGAACTGCGAGCGCGAGTTCCAGGGCTAGTTTCTTCGCCGCCACATGTTCCACCTCACCCTCCACAGTGAGCACGCCGTCGCTGAAGTCCATGCGAACGGGATATTTGTGCAAGTTGATACGCGGCTCCTGCTCGAATGCTGCACGGACCGCTTTGAGGACTTGATCTTTGTGTGTCATGACAGACTCCTCTTGCCGGCCGGAGGCTCAACCTTCCTTAGGTCTTTCGGCCTCCGCGTTGGTAAACTCCTCCAACAGTTTCCGCTGCCGTGGCGTGAGGTCGGTCGGGGTTCGGACCTCCGTGACCACAAACAAATCTCCCTTCCCTTTGCCCCCCAGACGTGGCATCCCCTTTCCACTGAGCCGCAGCGCCGTGCCGCTCTGCGTGCCGGCGGGAACTGTGACTCGCAAGGCCTCTCCCCCCAGCCCCATCACGGAAATCTCGGTGCCCAATGCCGCCTCCGGGAACGTGACCTTCTTCACCATGTAGAGGTCGTCACCGTGCCGATCGAAGGAGGAATGAGGCCGCAAGTGCGGACGGATCAGCAGATCTCCCGGCGACCCGCCATTGGCGTTCGGCTCTCCTTGTCTAGCGAGCCGGACCATCATCCCGTCATCCACCCCTGGAGGGATCTGTACTTTGAGCCGATGGGTCACAAACTCATACCCGTTTCCCTGACACGTCGTGCAGGGGGCCTCGATGAGTTGGCCGCGCCCGTGGCAGCGGGAGCACGTCGTCAGTGTGACCATGCGCATGCCCTTGCTGGTCTTGGCGTGCTGCGTCTGCCCGGTTCCAGCACAATCGGAACAGGGTTTCGGCTTCGTCCCAGGCTTGGCGCCACTCCCTGCGCAAGGCGCGCATTTCTCGGAACGGGTGATCGGAATCTCCCGTTCGCCCCCCTTGGCGGCCTCTTCCAAGGTGAGATCCAGGTCATACCGCAAATCCACGCCCCGGCTCACACCGGAGCGGGGTCTCGTGCGTTGGCCAAAGAAGTCGCCAAACGCACCGGACAAATCACCGAACCGGCCACCGAAGAAATCGCCGAACTGAAAATCACGCATGAGGTCTTCAGCGGACCAACGTTCACTGACCCCCGCATGACCGGTCGCATCGTACTCGTGACGTTTTGCATCGTCCGACAGGACCGCATAGGCCTCAGCGATTTCTCTGAACTTGGCCGTAGCATCAGGATCCTTGCTCCGGTCCGGATGATATTTGAGCGCCAGCTGACGATAGGCCTGCTTTAGCTGATCCCGGGTGGCAGACCGATCTACGCCCAGAATTTCGTAGTAATCCCTTTTCGTTTCAGTGGTCGGCACTTTTCCCATCATGTTCCTATTTATTCGCCCGCATGATTTGTGACAGGCGAAGGGCTAACAGACTCCGTAAACTCCCTTGGCAAGCGCCTGGCAGAAGGACGTCATTCTGCGCAAAGCCTGCTGAACCTGCCGAACGATCAGCGGTTCAACCGAACCCAGCGACACGCCTTGCGCCAGATGGACCTCGACCATGACGGATTGCGGCGATGATACCGGTCGTCCAATTTGGCTCGTCAACCAGACCGTCACTTCACGAAGACCTTTCACCTTCCGGTAGATATCCCCAGCCAGCACGTGAGCGAGCACGTTGTAGATCTTCCCCACATGGGCCACTGGGTTTTTCCCGGCTGCCGCTTCTGCACTGGCCGGCCGGCGGAGCGAGACCACCCCGCACACGCGATTCCCTCGCCCCACCTCGCCCGAATCGCCCGCTTCCGCTGACGTGCCGAGCAACGAGAGGTACATCCCCTCGACTCCCGCTCCGCGACGATCCAGCACATTGAGCGTAACCTCGGCTGACAGATTCGGCCCCGCCTTCTGTTTCACGAAGGACTGCAAGGCTTTCAACACCTCGGCCTTGCGCGCAAAGTATTGAGACTCTTTCCGGATGGCTGATGACAGCAACGGCATCGCGACCGTGAGCGTCACCTGCCTCCTCGTCCGCACGCCAAGCACTTTGACGTCTTGCCCCGTATCCGGAAATGCCTTCTTAAAGGAAGTGCTGTTCAGAAACTGTTCGACCTGAAAGACCAGGCGCTCGGTCGGCGTGAACGGCGCATAACCCACCGCAGCGGAAGTATCGTTGGCAACCGGGCCTCCCCGTCGCTCACTCACGGATTGAAGTTCTGCGGAGGCCGGCTTCAGCTCCACCTGGCATGTGAGGTGCTTGAGGGGATCCACATGCGGAAGGTGCTGCCTGAACCATGTAGTGGCAACCCGCTCGGCGATCTCCACCACCGGCACCAATTTCTTCCGCCACTCGAACGTCGCCCGATCTCCCATGACCAAACGCATCGGCGTGATGACATGGCCTCCGCCGGGGCGGCAGTCCACCTCACCCGCCACCAACAGCCCCTTATCGGCATTGAAGTGGAGTACGCGCCCGCACATCTTCAGATAGGCTTGCGCCAACTCGACCGCCACTTGCTCCATCACCGCGTCGCAAATCGTATCGGGATGACCCAGGCCCTTTCGTTCGACAATTTCGAACGGCTGGTCAGCGGGAGGATCACACGTTGCTTTCAGAATCATCGGCTTCATCGTGCAAGAGTCCCCATTTCCGTTCCGGGCATCGCCCGTTGCCAAGCCCGCCTCATACCTCCAAGAGCCACGAGATCGCGGTCTCAAACCGATCCTGGTGCAGGCGATGCAGCCTGTTGAGACGGCACCGAATTGCCATTCGACAAGAGCACATCCATATGCGTGTTGATGACCTCTGGATTAATGATCGCGGTGAGTCGCGCGTCTTATCTTGTCACTTGAGCAAGGCTGGTACCATACGCCGAAACCCAGCCTCCTCCAAAGTTCATCGGAAAAGCAGCAGCTTGGACCGGACCCCTCGGTCGGACTCACAGTGCCAAGGGAAATCTTGCTACAACAATCCAGCTCGGCCTGTAGTGAAACGCTACAGAAGCCGTGAAGCAGTTGCGTTCCACTTCTCTCTTATGAGGTCACGGCACGAGCCCGCATTATTCATGACGATTCGTCGTGAAATCGCTGAGCCTCGTCGCGAGGGCGGCGCACGGAGCCTAGGGGACTGGCTCCGCCGTATTCGGCAGTGCCTGTCCCGCTCCCAAAACGGGGACAGGCGCCAAAAAGAAGGGCGCCAGTCCCCAACAGTACGTCGAGGGTCCGAGGGGCGAGCCCACCGGACAAAGGCTCGTCGCAGCTGCGGATCGGCGATTGCAACAGA
>JACQEY010000067.1 GCA_016200355.1 Nitrospirota bacterium | reverse complement strand
TGGCTTACTCATGGTCGATTCTCCGTTCAACGGATGCTGAAAACGGCCCCCAACTTCGTTCTCGGCTCATCGAAATCCTCAACGGGGACCCAGCCGCCTCACCACTCGGCGGCGCGCACAGACGTGGTGCTCCTTATTCGTCGCACCGTGCGCCCCAGAGGGTACGCCTCCTGTTTCGATTCCCCTCTGGCCTTGTTGGATGACCGTTTTGAGCATCCTCGCTTGCTCTATCGGTAAATTTCCGAGCCAGTCTTCCGGAACTCCTCGGATTTTTCCTTCATGCCGATTTGAATCGCTTGCTGTTCATCCACATGTAATTGCGCGGCATAGTCGCGGACATCCTGCGTGATCTTCATCGAGCAGAAATGAGGGCCGCACATCGAACAGAAGTGCGAGACCTTCGCGGCATTGTCCGGCAAGGTTTCGTCGTGGAAGAGCTTTGCCGTGTCCGGATCGAGCGAAAGATTGAACTGGTCTTCCCAGCGAAACTCGAAGCGGGCTTTTGAGAGCGCGTTGTCTCTAATCTGTGCGCCCGGATGCCCCTTGGCGAGGTCCGCCGCGTGGGCGGCGATTTTGTAGGTAATGACGCCGGTCTTCACATCTTCCCGGTCGGGGAGGCCCAGGTGTTCCTTGGGCGTTACATAGCAGAGCATCGCACAGCCGAACCAGCCGATCATGGCTGCGCCGATGCCGGAGGTGATGTGGTCATAGCCCGGCGCGATGTCGGTCGTGAGTGGTCCCAGCGTATAGAAAGGCGCTTCCTGGCAGGCCTGCAGCTGTTTCTCCATGTTGATCTGGATCATGTGCATGGGCACGTGGCCCGGCCCTTCAATCATGACTTGGACGTCGTGGCGCCAGGCGATCTTGGTGAGTTCACCCAACGTCTCCAATTCGGCGAACTGCGCCTCATCGTTGGCGTCCGCAATGGAGCCTGGGCGCAACCCATCGCCCAAACTGAACGACACGTCGTAGGCCTTCATGATCTCGCAGATTTCTTCGAAGTGGGTATAGGCAAAGTTTTCTTGATGATGAGCCAGGCACCACTTCGCATGGATCGCCCCCCCTCGGGACACGATGCCGGTCATGCGTTTGGCGGTCATTGGCACATAGGCGAGGCGCACACCGGCGTGGATGGTGAAGTAGTCGACTCCTTGTTCTGCCTGTTCGATCAGCGTGTCGCGATAAATCTCCCAGGTCAGGTCTTCAGCCTTGCCCCCGACTTTTTCGAGCGCTTGATAGATCGGCACGGTGCCGATGGGCACCGGTGAATTGCGAATGATCCATTCGCGGGTTTCGTGGATGTTCTTGCCGGTGGAGAGATCCATGACTGTGTCCGCGCCCCATCGAATGGACCAAATCATTTTCTCGACTTCTTCTTCGATGGAGGAGGCGACCGCGGAGTTGCCGATGTTGGAGTTGATCTTCACCAGAAAGTTGCGGCCGATGATCATCGGCTCGCTTTCCGGATGGTTGATGTTGGCCGGGATGATCGCGCGGCCTCGAGCGACTTCGTCACGGACAAATTCCGGCGTGATCGCAGAGGGGATGCTTGCGCCCCATGACTGGCCCGGGTGCTGGGTGACCCCGCCGCCGTGCCCATTCCGCGAGGCCAGTTCGCGCGCCACTTCCCGAGATTGGTTCTCCCTGATCGCAATGAACTCCATTTCCGGCGTGACGATACCTTGTCTGGCGTAGTGGATCTGGGTCACGTTCATGCCCGGTTTGGCCCGCAACGGTTTGCGAATGTGCTGGAATCTCAGTCCATCCAATCTGGGATCGGCTGCGCGTAGGCGGCCATAATGGGAGGAGATATCTGCAAGTTCGACGACGTCGTTCCTGCCGATGACCCAGTTCTGACGATAGGGCGCCAATCCAGATCGTGCGTCGATCTTCACGGCAGGATCTGTGTAAGGGCCGGAGGTGTCGTAGATCGTGATCGGTTCATTAACGATGGCCGTGCCCCCATTCATCGACTTGGTGGCGGTCAGACTGACTTCTCTCATCGGGACACGTACACCGGCCTGAGTTCCCTGCACGTACACTTTACGGGAGGCGAGGAACGGTGTGGTGGTCAAGGCCGATCCGGCAGATTTGGGTCCGTTGCCAGTTGCGTCGCCATTGCCGTTTGTATGGTCGCTCATGAGGAGATCCTTTCTCCAAAACGTGAACTGTGCTCAATCATCAAGAATAAAAAAGCCGCACCTGATGCTAGGGTGCGGCAGAGATCAACGGTACCGAGTTGTTCTCGCTTCCCTACGCTGGTATTACCCAGGTCAGGTTCTGAGGGTCGTCCGTTTGGGCGGACTCTCAGCCGTGTGGCCCCCCTAGCTTCGACGGGGAATCGTATCGCCGGCCATTTGCGTTGTCAACGGGGTATTAGACCTATCAGAAGGTTACGGTTTAGGTTGAGGTTGAGGGGAAAAGCGTCTGATCTTCGCTCAACCTTGGCCTCGACCTTAGCCTGATCCAGCCTGCTTCATTGATTGTCGGGGAACCCTAACGTAGAATGATGCCGTACGCCATTTCGCCAAGGAACTTATGCAGACCGTCTCGACACTTCCGAAACCGATCACGGACTATCAGCAACTGTCTGTGGAAGAACTCTTCCGCCGGACGGCTGAGGCTAAACGCGTGCTGGGTGATAGGGTCATGATCCTTGGCCATAATTATCAACGAGATGAAGTCATCGAGCATGCGGACTTTCGCGGGGATTCCCTCCTGCTCTCGAAGCTGGCAGCCGAGCGGTCGGAGCGGCCCTATATCGTCTTTTGCGGCGTGCACTTCATGGCCGAGACTGCCGACATCTTGAGCCGCTCCAAGCAAACAGTCATCCTCCCTGACATGGCTGCCGGCTGCTCCATGGCAGATATGGCGGCCATCGAACAGGTTGATCAATGTTGGGAGACGCTAGGGCGAATCCTTCCCGTCGAAGAGACCGTCATGCCGGCGGTCTATGTGAATTCTGCCGCAGTGCTCAAAGCCTTTTGCGGCGAACATGGCGGGATTACCTGTACCTCCTCCAACGCGAAGGCGGTGATGGAATGGTCCTGGGCCAGGCGGGAGAAAATTCTCTTTTTCCCAGACGAGCACTTGGGCCGCAATACAGCTAATAAGATGGGGTTGCCGCGAGAAGAAATGATCGTGTGGGACCCCTATCAACCCAACGGGGGCAATACGCATGAGGCGATCCGACGTGCGAAGCTCATTCTCTGGAAAGGCCACTGTAGTGTGCACCAGATGTTCCAGCCCGTGCACGTGGACAACTTCCGCAAGCAGTATCCGGCTGGGAAGGTGATCGTCCATCCCGAATGCCACGAGGATGTCGTTAATCGGGCAGACCTGTCCGGGTCCACGGAGCTAATTATCCGCACAGTGACTGCGGCGCCGGCCGGGACAGTCTGGGCGGTGGGAACTGAATTGAATCTGGTCAATCGATTGAAACGTGACCTCACCGATAAGAAGGTTTTCTTTCTCTCCTCCACGGTTTGCCAGTGCGCGACGATGTTCCGGATCGACGGAGCCCATCTCTGCTGGGCGATGGAAAATCTTGCCGACGGCCATGTCGTGAACCATATCGTCGTGCCGGACGATGAAAAGCATTGGGCGAAGGTGGCGCTGGACCGCATGATGGCCGTCAGTTAGCGAGCGGGATCGTGAAAAACGCCTTGATTGCACCCGCCCAGCCCCGGTGCGCCGAGACGCACCTTTCACCAGGCGTCGTTCTCGCATCGCTCAGATCCTCAACGTACCCCAGAGGGTACGCCTCCGGTCTTCACTCGCTGCGGCCTTGCTGGAAGACGTTTTTGACGATCCCGCATCAACGCTAAGGACTGGTGCCTTGCCTGTCATTCCGGTATATTCCAACCCTTGATCCCAATCACGTTCTAAGGTTTTCCCGAGAGACCGGACAGGTTATGGACTACAAGTCCACACTCAATCTTCCCAAGACCGATTTCCCCATGAAGGCGAATTTGCCGCAGCGGGAGCCTGAACTCCTGGCCTCGTGGGCAAAGGAACGGTTGTACGAACAGATTCAGGAGGCGGGGAAAGGCCGGCCGCTGTATGTCTTGCACGATGGCCCACCCTATGCCAATGGCCGTATTCATATCGGTCACGCGCTGAATAAGATTCTTAAAGACATCATCGTCAAATCGAAGACGATGGCGGGCTACCAAGTGCCCTATGTGCCAGGGTGGGATTGCCATGGCCTGCCGATCGAACATCAAGTCCTCAAAGAACTCGGCGACAAGAAAAAGATGCTCGATACCCCGGCCATTCGCAAACTCTGCCGGGAGTATGCGGAGAAGTTTTTTGCGATTCAGCGTGAGGAGTTTCAGCGGCTCGGCATCTTGGGCGATTGGCAGCACCCCTATCTCACGATGAATCCAGGCTATGAGGCCACGATCATTCGTGAGTTCGGGAAATTCGTGGAGCGGGGAGGTGTCTATAAAGGCCTGAAACCAGTGCTCTGGTGCACGGCGGACCAAACTGCCCTTGCCGAGGCGGAAGTCGAATACGAAGATCACACCTCTCCCTCGATCTATGTGAAATTTCCATTGGTCACGTCTCCCACGGTGCTCAGCCAGACGTTCCCGGGCATCTCGTTCCCCCTCGGCATCAAGTTGGTCTCCGTTGTGATCTGGACGACCACCCCGTGGACCCTCCCGGCCAATCAAGCAGTCTGTCTCCATGGCGAGATTGACTATGCGTTTGTCCAGGTTGGCGACGAGGTGCTGATCGTGGCGGAGAAGCTTCTTGAGAGTGTGACGAAGGCCTGCAAGCTCGAAGGGGCGCGCGTGTTCGGGGTGAAGAAGGGGCGTGAAGGATTCGAAGGGATCGAGACGCAGCGTCCCCTGACCACTGGCCTGTCACCGATTCTGCTTGGTGACTTCGTGACCCTCGATCAGGGAACCGGCTGTGTCCACATTGCGCCGGGTCACGGTATGGAAGACTACATCCTTGTCCTTGAATACAATGCCACGGCCTCGCCTGGTGAACGGTTGGAGATTTTGGCGCCGGTCGACAACGCCGGGCGGTTTACCGATGTCGTGAAGGAATTTGCCGGTCAGCATGTGTTAAAGGCAAATCCGAAGATCGTAGAGTTCCTGCAGTCCAACGGACGGTTGCTGGGCCAGGGGTCGTTGAACCACTCCTATCCGCACTGTTGGCGCTGCAAGAATCCCGTCATCTTCCGCGCCACCGAGCAGTGGTTCGTGTCGATGGAGACGAACGATCTTCGGAAAGAGGCGTTGGCGGAGATCGGGCGGGTCCAATGGATTCCAGCCTACGGCCGCGATCGGATCAACGGGATGATCGAGAACCGGCCCGATTGGTGCTTGTCGCGTCAGCGTGTTTGGGGCGTGCCGATTCCCGGTTTCACCTGCCAGGGGTGCCGTTCTGTGCTGGCCGACCCGATCGTGATCGAGCACATAGCGACATTGATGGAATCCAAAGGGGCCGATGTGTGGTTTGAGCGATCGGCTGCCGAGCTGTTGCCCAAGGGCACGACCTGTCCGAAGTGCGGCTGGTCGGCATTCGAGAAGGAACGGGATATTCTTGATGTCTGGTTCTAGTCGGGAGTCAGTTACGCGGCGGTGTTGAAAGCACGGAAGTGGTGGCCGGCCGATCTTTACCTCGAAGGGTCTGATCAGCACCGGGGATGGTTCCACAGCGCCTTGCTGGCCGGCGTCGTTACCGATCATCGCGCGCCCTACAAGGCTGTCTTGACCCACGGCTTTGTTCTCGATGGGCAGGGCAAGAAGATGTCCAAGTCGGCGGGGAACGTCGTTGCACCGCAGGACGTGATCAAACAATCTGGCGCAGAAATCCTGCGTCTGTGGGTCTCAGCGCAAGATTATCGTGATGATGTTCGGATTTCCCCTGAAATCCTGACCCATCTCATCGAAGCCTATCGAAAGATTCGAAATACCTGCCGCTTCTTGCTGAGTAATCTGTACGACTTCGACCCGGACAAAGATCGAATCCCGTATGAGCAGTTGCCTGAATTAGATCGTTGGGCGCTGCATCGGCTGAGTGAACTGATTCCACGGGTTAGGCAATCCTATGAGGATTTTGAGTTTCACACGATCTTCCATGCGCTCAACAACTTTTGCTCGGTGGATCTGAGTGCCGTCTATCTCGATATTCTCAAGGATCGTCTGTATACGTTCAGGGCGGATTCGCCTTTTCGTCGCGGGTCGCAGACGGTGCTTTTCGAGATCCTCGTAGCTATGACGAAGCTGATGGCTCCGGTGTTGAGCTTTACGGCAGAAGAGATCTGGCGGACTCTGGCGACGCAGCCAGGCGGCAGCCAGAGCGTGAGCAGTGTCCATCTGAGTACATTCCCAGAGGTTCAGCCCCAATGGCAGGATGCCGCGCTGGCTCAGCGGTGGGAGCGGCTGTTGAAATACCGTACCCAGGTGCAAGGGGTGCTGGAGGAGAAACGCCGGGAGAAGGTCATCGGGTCGTCGCTTGAGGCGCATGTCTATCTTACGACGGATGTAAAGACCGGTCACTGGATATATGCCTCGTGTGCGGATTTAGGCACGTTGTTCATTGTGTCGCAGGTGACGGTGGAACAACGGTCCGATGCGACGACCGACCTGAAAGTCTCCGTAACCAAGTCGACGCACGCCAAGTGCGAACGCTGTTGGAACTATCGTGAGGCGGTGGGGAAAGACACGAGTCATCCCACACTCTGCGAGCGTTGTGTGGAGGCGGTGCAGTGATGAGCAGGCCTGTCCGCTATCTGCTTCTGGCGCTACTCGCCGGCGCGATTGTGGCGGTCGATCAGGCGACGAAATTGTCCATCGTGCAGTCGATGCGACTGAATGAATCCATTCCGATTGTTCCCAATCTTTTCAGCTTGACCTACATCCGCAACCCCGGTGCCGCCTTTGGATTGCTGGCCGGTAGCAGTGATGCCTTTCGCATGGTGTTCTTCGGGGTCACGTCGCTGTTTGCCCTGGCCCTGCTGGGGACGATTCTTTTCCGGTTGCCGAAGAAAGATTGGATGGGGCAGCTCAGTATTGCTGGAATTCTTGGAGGGGCAATCGGAAACTTGATCGATCGATTACGGTATGGCGAGGTAATTGATTTTCTCGATGTCTATGTGGATTCTTACCATTGGCCAGCCTTCAATGTCGCCGACTCGGCGATCAGCGTGGGGGTCGTTTTCTTGATCATCCATTTCGCTTTTGAAAAGAAAGACGTGTCTCTCTTGCCGCACGAGTCTCCGCCCGCATAAGAAGACCGTTATGTGGTTTGTTTAGTTTGTCTGGTTTTTTGGTTGAACGAAACTAACCAGATGAACCAAACAGACCAGATGAACCAGATCAACCCTCGCGCGTCGCGCGCGATCAGGTCGAGAGGGTGATGATGAACCCGCCCTGCTCTCGGAATTGGCGCTGCTGCTCTGGGGAAAACATCACGAGCGGTTCGGTGTGGCAGAACTGACATTCTTTCACTGTCACCGGCACGTCGCCCTCCCCAATGCTGGCCAGATGTTTCTTGGCAAGCGTCAGCGCTGTCGCTTCATCAGTCGTCATCACGTCGAAGTGCAGCAGCCGCTTTGTGCCTTTCACCCACGTGTCGAAGACATGTACTGTGTCGGATTGAGAATGAGCCATCGTGAATTACCCTCCTTTGTCGTGCATCAAAAATAGCAATACGATCAGGCTGATTACTTTCCCAGTCATGGGGCTCACACAAGACCGATTACTGGGCAAAAGCGATTGTAGGATAACTGAAATCCCAAGTACCTGTCCAATTACCCGCTGGCATTGTGCCGGCAGTGTGGGAGTAAAACTACAGGTGTAAGGGAAACTTTATGGTCTGCATGGTTGGGCAATAGGCAAACATTGGCAGGATGCTCAAAAAGGCCAGACTTCTCACCCGCCCACCCACTGGCACGCCGAGACGTGCCATTAGCCCGGGCGAGGGCCTTCCGATTTTCCCCACTTCGCCTTAGGGGGAGCAGCCAGACTGTCCTTCACTGCGCGCATCGGACGAGCACAGTTTCATCGTGCGCGTTCTGCGAGCAAGAAGGATGGTCTGGCTGCTCCCCTCCCACCCTTCTGAGGCCGCGCGTTGCGCGAGCACAGAAGATCATCAGGCTCCATCCGCTCCTCTGTTCCGCGAGCAGGAGGACGACCAGGCTACCCTTTCCTTCCTTTTTCAGCATCCTGCTAGAAGCCGAAGATATAGAAGACCGCGATGCCCATAAGGATGCGGTAGTAAGCAAACGGTCGGAGCGTATGGCGTTTCACAAATGTGAGAAAGGCCGCGATCACAATCCAAGCGACGACGAATGACACGAGCATTCCGATCCCAAGTGCCAGATAGTCGTCTTGCCGGAAGACGTCCCGGGATTTCCACATTTGATAGCAGGTGGCGACGATGAGGGTTGGAAGGGCGAGAAAGAACGAGTACTCCGTCGCGACTTTCCGGTCCAGTCCTACCAAGAGCCCTCCGATGATCGTGGAGCCGGATCGTGACATGCCAGGTAGTAATGAGGCACACTGAGCCACGCCGATCCAGAATGCGGATGTGAGACGCACTTGTTCGAGTTGGTGGATATTTGCCCGGTCACGGCGGGCTTCGACTGCGAGAATAATCAGGCCTCCGACGATGGAGGAAACAGCCACAGTTTGAGGCGTAAAGAGATGGTTTTTAATCCAGTTATGGGTAAGGAATCCGATCCCAGCAGCCGGCAAGAAAGCGAGACCAAGTCCGAGGAGAAACCAGAGATTCTTGTGGGTGGCCCAGGAGGCTATTAGGATTTTCGACCATGGGGTCGCTCCTCGTGTCCGGATCATGGCGGAGACATCTTGCTGCTCCCGTCCGGCATGCCCGATCATGGACGCGAGCTTCTGTCGTTCATACGCGATGACGGCCAGGATGGCGCCAAGTTGGATCGAAATCTCGGCGCTGGCAGCGAGGTCCCCCTCGAACCCTAGGAAGTGGCCGACGAGAATTAAGTGGCCGGTCGACGAGACAGGTAGAAATTCTGTCAGTCCCTCTACGATGCCTAAGATCGTGGCGAGACCAGGGCCCCATTCGTTCATGCGATGTCTTTCCGAGATAGATTATATTTAGCCCGCATTATTCATGAACGCTTCTGCTGCAATTGCGGATTTGCCGTTCTTGCGTGTGAAGCGTGAAGCGCAAAACGGAACGAGTGTGTCTGTATCCTCGCATGCGAGGTTCGAGTTATGCTTCACGAGGAACGCGCTTTCGGCGATTTCGCCACGAACCGCCATGAATCATGCGGGCAAGATGGCGAGTCTCGGGCATATTCACAAAGTGGTGACAGTCCGTCAAGCAGGTCGAAGAATCGCTGCCCCTCCCCCACGACAATCTATGGTGGCGGAGGACCCGTTAATGTATTGACAAAGTGACAAGCTTGGCATACACAAGCATTGTACGTATAGGTGCCGTACTGCCCTCTCATATCCGACAGGCCTGTTGGGTGAAGAGGGGTGACCGACATCTGTTGCAGATACCACGTTCAGTGGGAGGGGAGGTACGCATGAAGTCATGGTGGATGGCGGCGATCGTCATGATCGGCGCAGTCTCAATGGTCGGCTGTGTCACTCAAAAGAAGTATGAAGAGGCAATGCTCGACACCGATTCGGCCAGGTCCGAGTTGGCTCTGGCTCGCGCGCAAAAGAATGCCTTGGAACAGCAAGTCAAGACGCTTAAAGATCTCAATATGAAATTCGGGAACGAAGCTCAGATTGCCCACGATGAACTTGAGCGTATTCAACATGGCCGTGACAAGGAACGCGGCAGTGTCGAAGGTCGGACCAAGGAACTCGAAGCTTCTGTGAGGCAGCTCTCTTTCCAGAATCGGGCTCTGCGTCACGAATATGAGGATGTGAAGCGGCATAACGAGACGCTCAAGTCCCTGGTGGCTCGCTATCAAAAAGAGTTGAAAGATCAGTCACGTTCCGCGACGGGGACTCCGGTACCTTCCGCGCCGCCCGTGAGTTCCGCTCCTTCAGGAGTGCCTGCTTCCCCGGCGATGACGGCTCCTCAGCCCATCTCTTCCTCCATGAACGTCAATAAGGCATCTGCCGGTGATATGGTGCTCGTGCTCGGCCTCTCCAAAGACGTGGCGGACCGCATTGTGACGAATCGTCCGTATCGGGTGAAGGGTGAATTGGTCGCCAAGAACGTGGTGCCCAAGGAAACCTTTGATTTGATCAAGGAGCGGATCAGCGTCAGTCCCTGATCGGAGCGATAGCCCAAGGGAGTTTGGCAGGCCGTCCGCCATGTGGCGGACGGCCTGTTTGTTTTTACGGAGCCATAAGGAAGCTGTTTCAGCCTGGTGATTCCCCTCAACCTTGTTGATACAATGCATACCAAGTAGGCGAAGTAATTGGAGAAGGTGTCGATGCGCCGTGCCATCCTGATCATGAGTGTCCTGGCCGTCGGGCTGGCCATTGGAGGCTATGTCTTTTTCAGTGGAGAGCGCAAAGCCCCGGTTCGATATCGGAGTGCCGCAGTTGAGCGAGGCCCCGTCATTTCACTCGTGACTGCGACGGGAACGATCAATCCTGTCGTCTCAGTTCAGGTTGGGACCCAGGTGTCCGGCATGATCAAGAGTCTGCATGCCGACTTTAATTCGGTAGTCAAGGCCGGCGATATTGTGGCCGTCATCGATCCGGAACCCCTCAGAGCTCGTCGAGATCAAGCGGCCAGCAACCTTGACATGTCGAAAGCGAATGTCGCACGAGCCAGAACCGATCTGGCTCAACGCAAACGCGAACTGGATCGGGTGAAATCGTTGGTGGCGCAGGGGTTTGTTTCCCAGAACGACGTCGATGTCGCAACGACGAATTTCCAGGCGGCTGAGGCGCAGATGAACGTAGCAGGGGCTCAAGTAAAGCAGGCCGAGGCGGCGCTGAATGCTGTAGAGTTAGACTTGAAGTACACTGTCATTCGCTCGCCGGTGAACGGGATCGTGGTTGCCAGAAATGTGGAGGTCGGTCAAACGATCGCGGCTAGTTTTGCCACTCCGAATCTCTTTTTAATCGCGCTCGATCTGACGAAAATGCAAGTCGACACCAATGTCAGTGAGTCGGATATCGGGGGGATCACCGAAGGGAAGGAGGCCACCTTCACGGTTGATGCCTATCCAGGGTATCCATTTTCAGGCACGATCCGTCAGGTCCGTCTTGCACCGATCAATGTGCAAAATGTGGTGACCTATAACGTGGTAGTCAGCGTCGACAATCAGGACATCCGCCTGAAACCTGGGATGACCGCGAACGTCTCCATTGTTGTGGCTCAACGAGACGCCGTGCTCAAAGTACCGAATGCCGCGTTGCGATTCACTCCCCCGATGGCGGGCCAGGGCGATCGTGTCAAACTTGGTGGCAACCCCGCCAAAGAGAAGGGAGCAGAGCTGGCAGCAGGAGCCGGTCGGGGGGCTATGGCACCAAGTCGCACAGTTTGGAAACAGAGCCCCTCCGGGGAACTCGATCCCATTCATGTCCAAACGGGTATTTCTGATGGTTTGGCGACGGAGATATTATCGGAGGAGTTATCTGAAGGCGCGCTGGTGGTCGTGGGGATCGAGCGGCCCAAGGGCGATCGGGGCGGAAGCGATTTGCCCCCAGGATTTGGGGGCGGCGGACAGCGGGGCTCCTCGCGCAATCGTGGAATGTGATATGCGTGAAGCGTATCTCGTGAAGCGTCGCTCGCTACAAGAACTCGCATGTCACACCACATCCATCGTCATAAACCTTCTGTCTTTCTCAAACGCTTCACGCTTCATGCTTCACGAGATACAATGATGAGTGCGCTCATCCAGTGCGAAGACGTGTGGAAGATCTATCGGGTCGGCGACGTGGAAGTTCAAGCTTTGCGCGGTCTGAGTGTCACGATTCAACAGGGTGAGTTCGTCGCCATCATGGGGTCTTCCGGCTCCGGCAAGTCCACCCTGATGAATATTCTTGGCTGTCTCGACCAACCGACGAAGGGGCGCTATCGGTTAAACGGGATAGAGGTGGGCAACCTAAAGCCCGATCAGTTGGCTGGGATCCGCAATCAGCAAATTGGGTTCGTTTTTCAGAGCTTCAATCTTATTCCCAGAACCAGCGCGCTCGAAAATGCGCAGCTGCCGCTGTTCTATCGGGGGCTCTCACTGAAAGAACAACGGGCGCAGGCCACCGCAGCATTAGGACGGGTAGGGCTACAGGGCAGAGAGCACCATTACCCCACCCAGTTGTCCGGAGGGCAGCAACAGCGGGTGGCGATTGCACGGGCGCTAGTCACGTTGCCTTCATTGCTCCTTGCCGATGAGCCGACCGGCAACCTCGATACCCAGTCGAGCCAGGAAATCATGAAAATTCTGGAAACGCTCAACCGCGATGAAGGGATTACAATTATCTTGGTGACGCACGAGATTAATATTGCAGCCTATGCCTCGCGAGAAATCATGATCAAAGACGGACAAGTATTGAGCGACCGCGTGACCAAAGCGCGGCCAACACCCAGCCCAGTCGAGGCCTAACAAGATGTCTGCGTTTGTGTGGCTCACCATTTTGACCGCGCTGCGGATTTTGGCTCGGAATCGGATGCGTGCCGGTCTTACAATGCTCGGGATCGTTATCGGTGTGGCGGTGGTCATTGCGATGGTGAGTATCGGCGAAGGCGCCAAGCGGGCCGTGCAAGCACAGATTGCGTCGATGGGTACAAACGTTATTGTCATCTTTCCTGGGGTGACTTCTGCGAGCGGCGTACGAGGAAGTCAGGGGAGCGCCGTGACACTTACGGTGTCCGACGCCTTGGACTTGAAAAAACGCATTCCCTTACTGGCCGATACCGGATGGGCCAAGCGCGATGTCATGCAAATTGTCTATGGGAACCGAAACTGGAATGGACCGATTAACGGCATCTCACCGAGTTACCTGACGATTCGGGACTGGTCTTTTACGAGTGGAGGCCCCTTTACTCAGACGGACTTGGATAGCGCCGCCCGAGTCGCGCTCATCGGCCAAACGATCGTGGGGAATCTGTTTGAGCCAGGCGAAGAGCCGGTGGGGGCGGTGATTCGCATCAAGAACGTGCCGTTCCGTGTCATCGGAGTTCTTTCGCCGAAAGGCCAGTCTGCGCAAGGGTCAGACCAAGACGATGTAATTTTCATCCCCTTCAGCACGGCAGAGCGGAAAGTGTTCGGGACGTCATTTATCGGGTCCGTCGGGGCGATGTTCGGCTCGACCGATCAGGTCGAGGATTTGCCGATGGCTGCTGAGCAGATTCGAGAGGTGCTGCGGGCGCGGCACCGGATTCAGACGGAGCAGGACGACGATTTTACAATCAGGACGCAGGTCGATATCGGGAAGGTCCAAGAAGGCACCAGTGAGACCTTGACGATGATGTTGTTTGCGATAGCCTCCGTGTCCCTGTTAGTCGGTGGGATCGGCATCATGAATATCTTGCTCGTGTCCGTGACGGAACGGACGAGAGAGATAGGGGTCCGCATGGCGGTGGGAGCCAAACGCCGGCATATCGTGATGCAGTTCCTGATCGAGGCCATGACGCTGAGCCTGGTGGGAGGCGTGTTGGGTATCGCTCTGGGGATTACCGGGGCGAAGTTGACGACGCTGATTGCCGGCTGGCCGACCATCATCTCCGGCAACGTCATCATCCTCGCGTTCTTCTTCTCACTCGTGGTCGGCCTGTTCTTCGGGTTATATCCTGCCAACAAGGCTGCTCGCCTTAATCCCATCGAAGCGCTCCGATACGAATAGGCAAAGATCTGTGGGCGAAGATTCGCTGACCCATGTCTTGCACGTGACTTCAGCTGGCTGCGAGAAAACCATTTCGGCAAGCAGAACTTCGAGGGCATGCACGTCTGGAACAAACCAAATAACGGTCTTCTTACGCTGCGCGACTCGCTTCCTCTGATTCGGATGTGACCACGCGTTCAATGGACCGCAGGGGAGGCTGGTTCTGGTTGGAGAGATCGATCGTGAGCGGATTTCGGTATGGGCGGTCTGTCTCGTCATAGGTTAACGCGACGATCGGCTGATGCAGGGTGGCGGGATTAATCGTGGTGATCATCCCCCGTTCTTTCGTATTGAGCTTCACGAAGCTGTAGACAGGATAGATGCCAACCAGCTTGATGAACAGGGACACGAGATGAAGGTCGAGACGTCCGAATTCTCCTTCTTGGAATAGCTGTTGAATTGCTGCGTGAGAAGGCAGCGGTCGGAGCCCTCCGAATCCGGTCAATAACTCATCGTATCGATCCGCAATCATCACAATGCGGCTTGCTTCCGCTGTGGAGCCTGCCGATGTTTCGACGGGATAGCCTTGCCCATCGAGTGTGACATGGTGTTCGGCCGCTATTTGGCGAACCGTCTGGGGAAAATCTCTGTGCGCCTCAATCGCAATGGCGCCGAGCCGTGGGTGATGATGAAAGGCCGCCAGGTCTTCACCGGAGAGGGGAGTCGATGTGCGGAATAGATGGCGGGGAAGTTGAAACAACCCAATGTCATGCAGTAATGCGCCGGTCGCCAACTCGTGGAGTTTCATCAGATCATAGCCGAGAGCTTGGCCGATAATCGTCGCCAGCGTGCAGACGGCGAGGCTATGGTTATTGAAGGAGGCATCGAGGTGCCGTCCTTGGCTCATTGCAATGAATGTGGCGTGGGTGCTGAGGGTTCGCGTGACGATGGTAATTTCCTGTACGGCTTCGTTGACCGGTCCTGGCCTTGCGGCGCCTGTTTTGCTGATTTCGTCGAAGACGGTTTTGACCGACTGAATCAGTTTGTCACGCGTCTCTCGAGCCGTGGTGAGTTCCTGGCTCAGTGTTTCAATTGAGCGAGGTGCATCTTGGGCTGGGGCTACTTGGGTGGAGGTGTGTAAGCCAATCGTGTGAAGGGTCTCTTCCGCTATCGGGAAGGACGTCACATCGAGTCCTTTGGAGGGGTCGATATCCACGGCGTGAATATCGGATCGCCGCAAACGTTCGATCTGCTCGACGGTTTGAACCAGAAACCGGTGTCTCAGAAACGGGGTCCGGAACCAAGAGCAGTCGATACCTGCCACATACATCCCAACCTGAAGTTGATGCAGAGGGATACGTTTGCGCATTCCACACCGATTGATCATGAAGTGGGCATCGGGCAAGCATCGACAATCCCCTATCGGTTCGCCATGTTCGGATCTTGAATCCGAGCAGCCTGCGTGATTCATGTGCGTGACAGGCGTGATTAGCGAAGACGATATTTCCGATCCGTCCCGCGTTTCTCGCAAGTCTCGCGAGTCACGGTTCACGAGAAACGCAGGCTAGGAACTGGAAGCAGGCGTTAAATGCATTTCGATCCGTGGGTTGCTCTTATCGACGTATTTGTAAAGGTGGGTTTCGACGATGCGGTTGTCGTTGATGCCGAGCCCCTCACAGAGGGCGTCCTGCGCGATCTTGAGCCCGCCATCGACATCTCGTCGCAGGGCTGAGGTAAAATAGAATCGGATGGATAGGGTGAGCCACTCCGACTGGAGTCGTGCAAGTAGAGCAGCCCGGTGGGTGGACTGTGCCAACTTCAGCCACACGAGTTGTCCTACCTGGGCCTTATAGGCACGACCAGCGGAAGAGATCAATCGTCGTCCGTTCACTGTGGCATATTGATGGTTCACGCTGGGAGGCACAGGGAGGGTCAAGGCGACCGCATGACTCTCGGTCGGTGGATGCGGTAATGGGGAGAATGCAGGCATGCGGGAGATCGGAGCCGTTCTCTGGGCAATACGTGGCACCGCGACCTTCTTGTCAGAGTTCCGGTAGGAGGTCAGACGAACGGCCCGTGGAGTGGAAGGAATCCGAGGCGGGTGCCGAAACGTAGTCATGCGCGTCAGGGTTACAGGAGGTTGAGGATTTTTGACATGTTCTGCTCGTATCGCTCTTCGGATTGGCCGATATACCGCCGCCATGTGCTCGGATTCCAGATCTCCATGCGATGGTACAAACCGACCAAAATGATTTCCTGGTCCTCATCCAAGGGAATAATTTTTCTGAGCCGGCTGGGAATCAGAATGCGTCCGGCTTTGTCGATTTCCGATGTGCCGGCTTCCGACACGACGAAGTGCATGAACAGTCGACTCTGGTCTTCATCGAGCGTGGCTTTGGTCCGTTCGAGAACCTTTTCCCATTCTTTCATGGAGTAGATGAGCGTCGACTCCTCGGGGCCCTTGAGGAAGACGACGGCCTGTCCCTCCGACTCAACCTGCTCACGGATCGGTGAGGGGACGATAAACCGTCCCTTCTCATCCACTTTGCACAGATATTCACCGGCGAACATCAATCTAGCCCCTGCATTTTACGACGCTAACGTGGTTTTGGTGCGATCGCGAATCCATTGTTCCAGATCCGAGCGTACGAAGCGCCATTCTTTTCCAAGCTTGAAGGCGGGAATCTGGCGACTCCGTAAGTAACGATAGAGCGTGCGTGGGGTAATCTTGAGATAGCGGCAGGTCTCCTCCGCCGTCATCAGCTCGCTCTTGGGCTCTTTGACCATTAAAAAACCTGGTTTGATAGAGATCCATATGCCTCACGAGGCCTCGGACACTGGTGCCAGGGTAGGCAAACTAGAACGATCTGTCAAGTGAAAATACATGACAGTTCATGTCATAGGCTGTCAGTGCTATCCGGTTCTACAGAGCCGGTCTCATCTGACTCCATCGCTTCTGAGAGATCGTCACCGAGATCCTCGCCCATCTCATTGCCCATTGTTGTCATGAATCGAGCCATGCTCTGTGGATCGTTTTCATCGAGCCCGGCCAGATTGCTGGGATCCGCCAAGGCTTCAAGGCGAGCCTCTTCGGATTTCGGCGAGGCAAATCGAGACAAGATTCGTTCAACCCGTGCGCTCGCGCAATAGGAGCAGGCTGCCGGCACCTGATTGGTCAGGCTTAATACAAGGATGGTACTGCACTTCTTACAGTTGAGGCAGCGGTATTCGTATAACGGCATGGATCATATTCCCATGGTCGTCAGGGGCTGTGCAGCCTGTTTGGCATAGAAGCGATCCGGCACCAGTGCCGTATCGACAGTTCTGGCCAGCGTCAGGGCAAAGACTGGCCCAGTGCCGGCACTTCTTAAAGTCTTCGCGCACTCGTTCAGCGTCGTACCAGTTGTGAAGACATCGTCCACGAGGAGGATACGTTTCTCCGCGAGGTCCTGTGGCCTACGGATTTCAAACGCTTTCCGTAGATTTCGCAATCGTGCCTGCCGCGGCAATGTGGTTTGAGGATCAGTGGCGGCGATCCTGGCGAGGTGTGTGGCTGAAACTGGGCGGGCCAGATGACGGCTGAGCTGATCGGCCAACAGCAACGATTGATTAAATTCACGCGCTCGTAAGCGGGCCGGGTGTAAGGGCACAGGAATAATCACATCGACATCGATCCCGCTTGGCAGGGCGCTGATCATCAGGTGTGCAAGTGGTTGCGCCAATGTATGTTTGCCTCGATATTTGAACGAGCAGATGGCTTCCCGCAGTGGCGGAAGGTAGGGGAAGAGGGTCCAGGCCCGTTCAAAATCCGGCGGCCGTTCTATACAGTCTTGACATTGATGGTTCGGTGTATAGGTTGTGGCCGCCGGCGAGACAAACGGCTGATCGCAGCGGGCACACACCGGCTGCTGAAGCGGGCGGATGGTGTGCCAGCATGCGGTACAGAAGAAGGGCACCGGGTCAGTGCCGAGTGAATGCCCACAGGCGATACAGTCGACCGGCAACACAAATCGGATGGCCTGACGGCACCATCCGATCAGTCGATCCTGTGTGTCTTCACGTAGCATCAGAGGGGAAACGCTCCAACTAACGAGTCTGTGCGCTTCTTCTATGGGAATGTGCCCCGCCTGTCAAGGTTGTTGCTCTGTAAATGGTTGTGATATACGAAGGCAGCAGGATGAAGCGCGAACGGTGCGCGAAAACGGATGGTTTGTCTTGTTTGGTTGAACTAGATTAACCAGACGAACAAAACAAGCCAGATAATCCAGTCTCGCGCGGCGAGACTACGGGTCTGGGTACGGATGGAGAAGCAGATCACGATGGTGACATTCGACGAAGTGTCGAAAATTTATGAGCGGGGTGGCGACCGCATCACTGGGCTAGATCAGGTCTCTGTCGAAGTGGCGAAGGGAGACTTCTGTGCGTTTATCGGACCCAGCGGCTGCGGGAAGAGTACGTTGCTCAACCTGGTTGGCGGATTGGATGTGCCGACCTCGGGGGATATCCTCTTCGGAGGGCGTTCGACTAGTCGATTCTCGAGCGATGACTGGACGAGGATCAGGCGGGAAACAGTCGGGATTGTCTTCCAATCATTCCATTTGATTCCCGGATTGACGGCAGCTGAGAATATTGCGTTTCCCTTGTTGCTGCGCGGGGAGCGAGGGACATCGGTCCAAGCCCGCGTTGAGGAGGTGCTTGAGTTGGTCTCGATGACCGCACGACGCCATCATCGCCCCAGCGAGCTCTCGGGCGGAGAGCAGCAGCGTGTGGCGATTGCGCGAGCGATCGTGCATCAGCCTCAGATCATTCTCGCCGATGAGCCGACCGGCAATTTGGATTCCCAGCATGGGGCCGAGATCATCGTTCTCCTTCGGTCGCTCGTTCAGCGCTTTTGCCAAACCGTACTGCTGGTCACCCACAGCACCGAGGCTGCTGCTGCGGCCGATTATATTTGGACCATGAAGGATGGGCGGCTCATGACGAGAACGCAGCGCGAGCCCACCACAGTGGTCGCGTGATGGATCTGTCAACCTCTATTGCCGGTGTACGATTTCCCAGCTGTTTCATGAATGCCTCGGGAGCGCTCTGTGTCACGCGTGACGAACTGCTGGCCCTCGGCCGATCTCGTGCCGGGGCCATTGTCACCAAGTCGATGACGGTTGAGCCTCGCGACGGCAATCCGACACCCCGCTACTTTGGATTTCCTGGCGGGTCCATCAACTCCATGGGTTTGCCCAATCTCGGGTACAAGGCGTACGCCGCGCTCATTCCTGAATTGAAGGGATTGGGAAAGCCGGTTATTGCCAGCGTGGCGGGTCTCTGTGAAGACGATTTCCCGACGATTGCAGCCACGATTAATGCAGCAAAGCCCGACTTGATCGAAGTCAATCTTTCATGCCCCAACATTCCAGGCAAACCTCAGATCGGTTATGACGCTGAAGCCACCGAGCGACTGCTGAGGCGGGTTCGTAAGGTGATCACGGTTCCGATGGGGGTCAAGCTGCCTCCCTATTTCGATCCTGCCCATCATCAAGCGATGGGAGAGGTGATTGGCCGTTGCGGGATCGATTTTCTCAACCTGATTAACTCGGTCGGGAACGGGCTCATCGTCGATCCTGAGCGCGAGGCGGTCGTCATCAAGCCCAAGGGGGGGTTCGGCGGACTAGGTGGCATGATCATCAAACCTGTTGCGTTGGCCAACGTGCGGGCTTTTTGGAAAATCTTCGAAGGGCGCATGTCGATTATCGGGACCGGCGGTGTGGTCAACGGCGTGGATGCCTTCGAACATATGCTTTGCGGCGCGTCGGCCGTGCAGATCGGGACGGTGTTGGTCGAGGAGGGGCTCGACGTATTTGGCCGATTGGAAACAGAGCTGGCGGCCCAGCTCAGCAAGAAGAGGTATGCGAGGTTAGAGGACTGCCGGGGAAAGCTGAAGGAGTTATAGGTTTACTTGGCTCCGAACGTTTTGGCAAGGAGACCCAGCTGTAGAGATCGTCGCAGTAGTTGCGCCACGTTTCTCACATTCAATCGCCGCATCAAGTTGAACCGGTGCACTTCGACCGTGCGCACGCTGATCTCCAGCACCTGCGCAATCTCACGGTTCGTGTGTCCGATCGACACCAGGCGAAGGATATCACGCTGCCGAGGTGTGAGGAGTTCGGTGTCGATCTCTTCCTGCGGCGGCTGGATTTTGCGGTTTAGAGCAGTTCGTGCGCCCATCAATGACCTCTCATTCTTGACTCACGCGAGTCTAGCAAAGGTCTGTCTGCCTGTAAATGAAACGGCCAATTTGTGCAGGACTCCGTCGCGGGTCCGAATGTTTCGTTTCGTCCTTGCTTTCTCATTCATGATGCGTCGTTCTGCCATGACCGCTCTCTCGTCCTAGATGACTATACCATTTAGGCTCCATCGCGCTCTGATCCGCGCCCATGCGTTCCAGCGGCCATTTCGCACCTTGCTCAGCATCGCCGGAGTGGCTCTGGGGGTGCTGGCTTCAGTGGCTATCGGGACGGCGAATATTCAAGTCATGCGTTCCTTCGAGCAAGCGGTCACGACGATAGCCGGCCCTGCCACATTGGAAATTGCCGGCCATGATCTCGGAGTGGATGAATCCACGATTACGGCTATCCGTGCGGTCGAGGGGGTGGTGAGCGCCGCTCCGGTCATTGAAGAGTCGGTCGTACTTGCCCAGGGGGAGTTGCGTGGCCAGACGCTTGAGGTATTGGGACTGGATCTACTCGCGGAGGCCGGGGCGCGTGGCTTTCAGATATCACAGGCCGATTCCGATGTGGCGCTGGAGGCGCTGCTGGCTCCGGACGCTCTGTATCTTGGCCGTCAGGTGGCTGCCGACTGGAATCTGGGGGTTGGTAGTGTCATCGAGGTGACGACGGGAGGGCGCGTTGCACAGTTGCGAGTCGCAGGGCTCATTCATCACGAAACGGCAGGCACATCCCTCTGGGATCGGCTTGCCGTCATGGATATTGCTGCGGCGCAGCTGTTGTTTCGATCGATCGGGCGGCTTGATCGGATTGAGTTGGTGACGACGCCTAACCGACCGCTTGACGACATCATCACCTCCCTGCGCGCGGTTCTTCCTCCCCATCTTATTGTGCAACGACCGGCACAACGGACGAAGCAAGTCGAAAACATGGTTTGGGCCTTCCAGCTCAATCTATCGGTCATGAGCTGGGTTGGGCTGCTCGTCGGGGTGTTCTTGATCTACAACACGATCGCCTTTGTTGTGGCACAACGGAGACGCGAGATCGGCATTTACCGCGCGCTCGGCATGACGGAGCGGCGGGTCGCAGGCCTGTTTCTTGTGGAGGCAGGACTGCTCGGTCTTCTTGGCGGGCTCTTGGGAGGTCTTGGCGGGGTTTGGCTGTCCAGAGGTTTGGTGTCGCTCGTCAGCCGAACGGTCTCAGACCTCTATGCGCCAGTCACCTCCGGCGGGCTGATCCTGTCGATGGACATGCTGACCCTCACGGCAGTGGCGAAAGGGATTCTGCTTGGGACAGTGGTCTCGATGGTAGGAGCCTTGGGTCCCAGCGTGGAAGCAGGAAGGACTGTGACAGTTCGCGCCTTGGCGCCGGGAGGCTATGAATCGACACAGCAGCTGAGGGCGGGCTTGTGGGGGTGGATCAGCCTTGTGTTGTTGGTGCTGGCTGGGCTCTGCTCACTGATGGGTCCAGTTGGGGACCTGCCGCTCTTTGGCTATTTCGCGACGGTCTGTCTCTTGGGGGCGCTCTCTTGTCTTGCGCCGATCTGTATCAAGGCGTTGGGCTGGCGGCATCTTCGCCGGGAAAGCAAGACGATGATGCTAGGAGGAAGTTTCCGGCTCATCGCGGCAGACCAGGCGGCGCGTCATCCGGGCCGGAATGCGGTGACGGTGTCGGCGTTGATGGTGGGATTGTCGATCATGATAGGTGTCGTCGTCATGGTTCGCAGTTTTCGTGACACGGTTGAGTTCTGGGTGGACGAAACCGTGATGGCCGATCTCATCGTGGCGCCTCAATCCTGGCTTCAGGGGAAGCAGGCAGGGCAGGCCTCGCGTGCCTTGCCGGGGGCCTGGCGTTCGACTCTGTCGGCGATCGATGGCATTGCCGCGGTCGATACCTATCGTGATGTGTATGTAGACGTCGCGGGTCAGCCGGTGGCGTTGGTGTCACGAGACCTTCGGCTCCACGCGCAGCGCAGCCGGTATCTGATGGTTCATGGAGATTCAAGCGCGGCCCTGCGGCGATCCGCCAAGAACGGAGGCGCTCTCCTGTCGGAAGTGTTGGCGAATCGGCTAGGGGTTCGCGAGGGGGACAAGGTCTTGATCACGACGCCGACGGGACCCGCTGCCGTGCCCGTCGAGGGAATTTTTTACGATTACGCGACCGACGGCGGGAAGATGGTGATGGATCGAGCATGGTATCAGCAACAATGGCACGACGACCGGGTGACGGTGTTTTCCGTCTACCTGGTTGCTGGGGCCGATACAGAGCAAGTCAGGCAATCAATTGTGACGCACGTCGCCGGGCTAGACGGAATGACGCTCCCACCGATGGTGATTCGAAACCACGAGTTGCGGCAAGAGATTCTCGAGATCTTTGACCGCTCCTTTGTCTTGACCTATGTCCTTGAAGCCATCGCCGTCTTGGTGGCTGTGCTCGGCATCGTGAATACCCTGGTGACGGCTGTGCTGGAGCGGCGACGTGAGTTTGCCACGTTGCGGGCGATCGGCGCCAGCACG
>JACQEY010000066.1 GCA_016200355.1 Nitrospirota bacterium | reverse complement strand
GTAAGCCAGACCAAGTTTGCCTGCGTCCGGTTCGGCAACGTCATCGGCTCGCGGGGGTCCGTCATCCCGGCCTGGATCGATCAGATCGCCAAGAGCCAGCCCGTCACGCTGACCGATCCGGACATGACGCGCTTCTTCTTGTCGATCCCGCAGGCGGTAAGCCTGGTTTTCAAGGCGATGCGCCGGATGGTCGGAGGCGAGATTTTCATCCTCAAGATGCCCGTGCTCCGCATGGGCGACCTGGCCGAGGCCGTGATCGAACGCTTCGCCCAAGAACACGGTCATGATCCGGCGGCGGTGGAGCGCAAGGTCGTCGGCGTCCGCGCCGGCGAAAAACTCTACGAGCTCTTGATGTCCGAGGACGAAGCCACGATCGCGCTGGAGGTGGACGACATGTTCATCATCCCCCCGCACATCGAGATTCCGAACCGGGGAATGATGCGACGGACTTACGAGGGCGCCAAGCCGGCGCCCAAAGCCGGCTACGATTCACGGCGCGGCTTGCCGCTGGGCAAGCGGGCCATCCTGGACATGCTCCATGAAACCTTCCCCGCGCCCCGTCGCGCGCCTGTGCTGGCCTTGGTCTGACGGGCAAGAAAGGATATACCATGAATTTCTTCGAGCAGAATATGGCGATCGTCGAAAAACGGAATCCCGATCTGGGGTTGCTCCTGCGCAGCAACATTGACTGCAGCCACGTCGAGGTGATCCCGTCGAGTCAGCCGGGCGTGCCGACCGCACGGGTGACTCTTCCGTCCGGGGAGAAGATTCTCTTGCACAACATGGAGGATCCAATCGGCAGCGCCCCCCGCTCGGCAGAAAAGCAAGAAATGAAGGGGGAGAACGCGTCCATCCTGTTGGGGTTTGGCTTGGGCTATCTGGCCATCGAGTTGGCGAAAAAACTTGAGAAGAAGCATCCTGTACTTGTCTGTGAGGCAGACCCGGCCATTCTGAAGACGGCGCTGACTCACGTGGATTTGCGCGAGGTGCTGGACTCCGACTACATCCGCATCTTGGCAGGGAAGGACATTCCCTTACAAGACTGGATTTGGAAGCTTGCGGCCAAGTTCATGACTGCCACAGTGGACGTGATCGGCTATGAGCCGGCCATGCGTCTCAATCCCGAGTCCTACGAGCGTTTGCAGGGCATCGCACAGAAGGAGTCGCGCGCGATTATCTTAAACCGTAACACGACGGTAAGGGCTGGCCAGCAGATGATGCGCAATGTCCTCTTGAACGTTCCAGCAGTGCTGAAATCGTCCGGAGTCAAAAAACTGGAGAATCTTTTTCCACAGAGGCCGGCGATTCTCGTTGCGGCGGGACCTTCGCTGGAGAAGAACTTGCACCTGCTTCGCGAGCTGGAAGGGCGGGCCGTCATCATCGCGGTGGATACCGCCTTGCGCCTGCTCTTGCCGCTTGGCATCAAGCCGGACATCGTCACGACGATCGACTTCAACCCGGTCAATTTTGAAAAATTTAAAAACGTGCCTATCGATCCGGATATCTCGCTCGTCTACCATCCCGGCGGCTACCATGAAAGCATTCAAGCCTTTCATGGGCCGATGTTCACGCAGTCGCATGTGCCCAATCGAATCCCGGCTTGGCTGATGCAGTTTGTGGAGGATAAAGGCACGCTGCAAAGCGGAACGACAGTGGCGCACATGTCATTCTTTCTCGCCAGGCAACTGGGCTGCGATCCCATCGTGATGATCGGGCAGGACCTGGCCTTTCCGATGAATAAAGTCCATGCAAGCGACCTGTCGCTGTGGAATATTAATCACGATGAAATGGACGTCATCGAGGACATCTTCGGCGAGCCGGTCGGATCGATGACCTCGTTCAAACATGCCATCTATCACTTTGAGAAAGCCTTCAAGGAGACCAAGGCCGTCGTTATCGACGCCACCGAAGCCGGGGCGAAAAAGGATGGGGCCAGGCCCATGCGGCTGAGGGACGTGATTGACGAGTATTGCAACGTGCCAAAGCTGGACATCAAGAAGATGTTACGCCGTGCGAGCGAAGAAGTGGAGGCTGTACGGTTGGACGAGATGCTCCGCGATATGGATTTTATCAGCGCTGAGTTGGGCTCGATGAAGAGGGAGTGCCGCGATATTCAGGGCGTTGTCCGTAAGTTAAATGGGCGTATCGAAAAAGGCGACACGGAGAGCGAGGTATTCTGCAAACTGTCGGCCACTGCGGAAAAGCTGACCCAGGAAATGGATGCCCACGGACGAGCGTTGTATTTCTTGGGAGAGCAGAGTTATGGCTTGGAGCTATACATGATGACACACAGCATCGCGGCGATCGATGAGATCGAGGATGAAGACGAGAAGATTCGGCAACAGGTGAAGAGAGCCGCTGTCTACTATCCCTGCGTCGCGCGTTCCGCGGATCTCCTTCAAAAGCCATTGGACAGGTTGATCCATCGCCTGAAGCAAGCCCGCGCTCTTGATGCCAAGCCTCTGAAGTCCGATGCCATGGCCGAAGACTGGCAT
>JACQEY010000062.1 GCA_016200355.1 Nitrospirota bacterium | reverse complement strand
CCGGTCCAAGCGCATGTGGTACCTCAATGCCTATCAGTCGCATTTCTTTAATGACATGTTGGCTCGACGACTAGATCGCCTCGATCGCATTTTGGTTGGAGACTGGGCCATGAAAATGGAGAACGGCGCCTGTTTTCTGGTCGAGGATGCTGCGAAGGAACAGCCACGGGCCGACCGGTTCGAGATCAGTCCCACCGGCATCTTGTTCGGATCGCGCGCCTCGTGGGCCGGCGGAGAACCGGGCGAGATCGAACGGGCCGTGGTTGCTGAGAGCGGCGCGACACCGGAAAGTCTTACTGAAGCCGCAAAGGCCTGCGGGTTTCGCGGTGAACGGCGTTCGCTCCGAATCCCCCTTGCCGATTTGGAATGGGCTCTGGATGGGTCAGTGCTCACGCTTTCTTTTTCACTTCCACCCGGTGCTTATGCAACGAGTGTCTTACGCGAACTCATGAAAGAATGACGGGGTAGCTGGGGAAATCCCTGTGCTCGCAGATCGCGCACGATCGGAATGTGCTCGATCGATGCGCGCAGTGGGGATTACCCCCAGCCACCCCTTAAGAAGACGTGAAGGCGAGGGACATATTTGGGATGATGAGCCTCGGGGCAGTCTGATCGGCGGCGGTTGAGACTGGGTGGTAGAATCTGTGCGGAGCCTATTCATAAAAGAGTGGGAGTTTGACTTATGTTACATGACCAAGAAACCGTTTTGCTCCAAGGCCACATCATCGATTCGTTGATCCTGGCGAAGGTCCTGGATACGATTCTGATGATGGGCGGAACCTTCGATCTTCAAGATATGCAGATCGGCAAGACCCGCGAGGAGCCGTCGCGGGCAAAGATCGTCGTGCGGGCCTCGTCCGCGAAACTGCTCAGCGAAATTCTCCATGCCATTCAACCTCACGGCGCGTCGGTCGAGAGTGAACGAGATTGCCGGCTGAGTGCGGCCCCGGCGGATGGCATTTTTCCCGACGAGTTTTACGCGACAACCCATTTACCCACTCAGGTGCGAGTGCGTGACAAGTGGGTGGAGGTGGAGGGGATTGAGATGGATTTGGGAATTTGCGTAGACACTGTTCGTCTGACTGCGAGGACTGTTCCGATGGGAGAGGTGAAGCGGGGAGATCAGGTTGTGATCGGTCGTGAGGGTGTGCGAGTCATCCCGCTCCAACGGCCACGTGACCGCGATGTATTCAGCTTCATGGAGTCTCAGGTCTCGTCCGAACGTCCCCATGGGCGCGTCATCAGCGATATTGCCAAGCGTCTCGTGCAGTTACGAATAGGATTTCGGGAGGGGAAGGCGGGCAGCAAGGCATTGCTCGCAGGAGGCCCGGCAATTGTTCACGCAGGAGGGCGCGAGGCGCTGACATGGCTCATCGACGAAGAATTCATCCAGGTCTTGTTCTGCGGGAATGCGCTGCCGGCTCATGATATGGAAGTTGATCTCTACGGCACGTCCCTCGGCTACGGGCATGCGGCTGGCCGTGTTGTGCCGCATGGGCATGAACACCATCTGCGAACCATTAATCGGATCAGGGCCATCGGCAGCATCGAGGCAGCGGTCAGGTCGGGAGTGATCAAGACCGGAATTATGGCGGCCTGCGTCAGGCGAGGGGTCCACGTTGTGATGGCCGGCACGATCCGCGACGATGGCCCATTGCCCGGAGTGATCACGGATTCGCTGGAAGCCCAGGCTGCCATGCGTGCGGCAATCCCCGGTATCGGACTGGCCATGCTCGTCGCCTCGACGCTTCACGCGGTGGCAACAGGGAATTTGTTGCCCGCCACGACCCCATCCGTCTGCGTCGATGTCAATCCGGCCGTCCCGACAAAACTCGCCGACCGAGGAAGTTTTCAGGCTGTCGGGCTGGTCATGGACGCCGCATCGTTTCTCCGCGAGCTGGCGCGCGAGCTGGGGTGGAGGCCATGAGTCGCCTACTGGTCTGCCCGCCAGACTATTTCAGTATCGAATATGAGATTAATCCGTGGATGCGCCGTTCGAATGCCGTCAATTCAGATGAAGCCGTCCGTCAGTGGCATCATCTCATGCTGGTGCTCGAACAGGACGTGGGCGCGGTCCTGGAACGAATGAAGCCTGTGCCGGGATTGCCGGACCTGGTGTTCACGGCGAACGCCGGCAGCGTCGTTGGAGGCACAGCGGTACCGAGCCGTTTTCGATATCCGGAGCGGCAGCGAGAAGAAGCGTACTTCGAAGACTGGTTTCGTGAGCAGGGATACGAAGTCGTCACACTGGATCCAGGCAACTTCTTCGAGGGGGCCGGGGACCTCTTAGGATTTCCCGATACCTGGTTCGGTGGCTATCGGCAACGATCGGATATCCGTGTGTACTCGACGCTCAGCGATTGGTTTCACCGGGAGATCATTCCACTCGAACTAGTCGACAATCGGTTCTATCACCTCGACACCTGCTTGTGTCCCCTGAGCGGGGGGGATCTCCTGTATTTCCCTCCCGCCTTCGATCGCTACGGGCAAGAGGTTCTTGCCGAAAGGATTGCTCCTTCCAAACGTCTCGTGCCGCCGGAAGCTGAGGCTCTCAGGTTTGCCTGCAATGCCGTCTGTGTCGGGACACACGTTGTGTTGCCTGCAGGCTGTCCGGAAACAGAATCGCTGTTGACCTCGCGCGGCTACGTTCCTCATTCAGTCCCGCTCGATGAATTCATGAAGTCCGGCGGCTCGGCGAAGTGTCTCACCCTAGCGTTGGACTGAGCAGTGTCGCTGGTCAGCGGTTAATAGCCACTCGTCAATGGCTGAGGGCGGCCCGCCTGCTTTTTACCTACCGATGATGGATGACTATAGTACACCCCGCAGGATGCTCAAAAAGCTTGTCCAGCAAGGCCGCAGCGAGTGAAGGGCCGAGGCGTACCTTTGGGGTACGTTGAGGGTCTGAACGATGCGAGAACGAAGCTGGCGAGCTTTTTCAGCATCCTGCTAGGGTTTTTTTTGCCGGAAGAGGAAAGATCCATACAGTCCGGCGATGGCGATGGTGACGAGTTCGATCGTGAGCAGCAATCGGCTCACGATGGCCTCGGGTGTCGGTGGGTTTAAGATGAAATGCAGGCCGAGAAATTCGGGAGCCTGTGACGGCGGGGTTTCCCAGGGTGGGAAGAGGATCGCGAGGGACAGCATTGCCACCATGCCATACAGAAATTCAACGTTGAGTTGTCCCGGTCCAGCTGTCGCGATTGGTGGTGATGGCGACGGCGGTGGGGAAACGTCGACGTGGTCGGCATGAAGCCGCTGGCCGCATTGCGAGCAGTAGCGGCTAATCTCCGGGAGGTCCTGTCGGCATGATGGGCAAATTTTCATGGGCGGTTCCGTGTCTAGGCTACACGGAACCGCCTTGAGATACTAGATGGGGGTGGGAGACGAATGATCAGAAGTGGTAGCTGATGCCGAGGCTCAAGGTGAATGCACTGTAGGTTGCACGAAATCCGAATGGGTCAGCGTTCGGATCGCTATGGTTTGAGGAGTAATTCATGAGGGCATAGTTGTACTTGCCTTCTCCGAACAGAGTCCATTTACGCGTGAGGTAGTATCGTACACCTCCTTCTGCATTGAAGCCGATTGAGGTGGCCGATTGTCCTGGAGGTGCGGCGGGGCCCATCAGGTTTGCAAAGTACAAAGAGGGGCCGATTCCAATGTAGGGCTGGATCCTATACTTTGGATAGCGAAACATGACATCCATATCCCATGTGATCAGGCGTTGGTGAATGCCCGACAAGCTTGGTGTAGTTGCCGACCCACCGGGGCCTGAAAATATAAGCACCCCTTCTTTGATATGCGGGGTGGAGTAGGACACACCGGTCTCGATGCCAATCCAGCGGGCTCTCGTGAAATAGTGTCCGAGCTTGGCACCCACCATGGCGGAGCTTTTTAAGGATTGGTCTGAGAAATCAAGTCCCCCAAATCCATCTTGTGTGACCTTGTCGTGGTTCAGGCTCTGCGGGAGGGTCACGCCGAACTGCCCTCCCACGTAGGTTTCTGCATACGCCTGAGGCGTGGAGAGAACAATCGGCATCAGCAGCGCCAGCAGACTCGCGGTTGCGAAACGTCTTGTCGATTGTACGATGTTCATTGCCATCTGCTTCACTTTCACCTGTAACGAAGCCTCGTTCATATTAATCGTCCAATACATCTGGACGAAGGAAATTGAGAAATCGTACATAAAGGGAGCAAGGCATGTGCCACTCCATTCTCTCGACCCTGTTTGGCAGGCCGATGGAATCTGGCGTGACTTGACAAACTTCAAAGACGGCCTCTCATTCATTGACAGGTGAAAGAACCGTTCCTATAATCCGCGGGGCTCCAAACCTTGTTGATGTCATCCCTTCCATCAAAAGCACGTTATTAATCATGTCATCCATCCATCGCATAGGAGTCATCGGGGCCGGTGCCTGGGGCACGGCTCTGGCGAAACATCTGGCGGAGAAAGGTCTCGCAACTCGGCTCTGGGCCTATGAACGAGAGGTCGTGGATGCGATCAACGGGAAACACGAGAATCCGGTCTTTCTGCCCGGCGTCGCGCTTCCCCCTTCGCTCGTGGCCACCGGATCGTTGGTAGATCTCACCGAGCAGAGCGAGGGGTTGCTCTTCGTGGTGCCGTCCCACGTTGCACGTCCTGTGCTGCGCGAACTGGTCCAATCCCTTTCCATTCCTATTCCGTTCATCAGCGCGACGAAGGGAGTTGAAGAAGATACGTTGAATTTGATGACTCAGGTGATGACCGATGTTCTTCCTTCTGCCATGCACCAGGATCTTATGGTGTTGTCCGGTCCGAGCTTCGCGGCAGAAGTCAGCGCAGGGAAACCGACGGTGCTCTGTTTAGCCGGGAGCAACCAGGGGCTGGTCAAGACATTCCAGGCCGTGTTGATGACACCGGCCCTTCGCGTGTACGCCGACAGCGATGTGCTGGGCGTCCAGCTCGGCGGCGCGCTCAAGAACGTGATGGCGCTTGCAGCCGGCGTGGTGGATGGATTGGATCTCGGTCATAATGCGCGGGCCGCGTTGATCACGAGAGGATTAACTGAGATGGTGCGGCTGGGCGTTGCGATGGGCGCTGATCCACGAACGTTCTACGGGCTGTCCGGCGTCGGCGACTTAGTGCTGACCTGCACCGGAGCCTTGAGCCGAAATCATACGGTTGGTGTTCGATTGGGGAAAGGCGAGCGGCTGGCGATGATTCTTGCCAGCATGCAGGCGGTAGCGGAAGGTGTGCGGACGGCAAAGGCGGCGTTAGGACTCGCGCGACGTCATCATGTCGACATGCCGATCGTGCAAGAGATCAACGCGGTGTTGTTCGAAGGGAAGTCATGCCGCAAGGCGGTGACCGATCTGATGGAGCGCGATGCAAAGCCGGAGAAAGGGCAGCCATGAATCCTGAGGCGCTTGAACGACTGCTGACCGAGGTGCAAATGGGTGCCCTGCCTGTGGAGGCGGCTATCGAGCAGCTTCGCACCTTGCCCTATGAAAATCTTGGATTCGCCTCGGTTGATCATCACCGGTCGCTGCGGCAGGGGTTCCCCGAGGTCATTTTCTGCGAGGGGAAGACGCCGGCCCAGATCCGCGCCATTGCGAAGGCGTTGTTGAAACATCATCGCCCGTTGTTGGCGACGCGTGCGACTCGCCAAGTGGCTACGCTCATTAAGCGGCTTGACCGTCGAGCGGTCTATCACGACGAGGCGCGCATTGTGTCGATCCGTGACCCCAAACGGTTGCTGCAAGGGCATATCTTGGTGATTACAGCCGGCACCTCGGATATTCCTGTTGCGGAAGAAGCGAGAGTGACGGCGGAGGTGATGGGGAGTCGGGTTGAGACACTCTATGACGTGGGCGTAGCCGGCATTCATCGGTTGCTGGAGCGTCAAAGCCGGCTGATGCAAGCCCGGGTGGTCGTGGTAGCAGCGGGGATGGACGGGGTCTTACCAAGCGTGGTTGGCGGGTTGGTTCCCTGTCCTGTCGTGGCCGTGCCGACGAGCCGGGGTTATGGCGCAAGCTTCGGCGGACTCGCTGCCTTGTTGACGATGCTGAACTCTTGTGCGGCGGGAGTTGGGGTGATGAACATCGACAATGGATTCGGAGCCGGCTGTCTTGCGCACCGGATTAACGTGCTGGGAGCGTAGTCATTGGTCAATGGTCATCGGTCAAGCACGGAGAGGCATCAGTCAAAGGTCATCAGTCATTAGTAAGATGGCTGCCAAGACATCTTGGCCGGGCAAACGAGTATTGACTACTGACCATTGACCAATGACTGGATCGCTGCCACCAGTGACTATTGACTCGCCTTAGCGCACTTCTATCGTTCCGCGTTTCGGCCAGGCAACCATCTGCGTCCTGGGACCCTTCTCGCCGTTCGCCAGTAACTTGGCTCGCACTTCAAATTGATAGACCCCTGCCGCCGACGGGACTTTTTTCTGGTCCAATCCGTCCCATGCCAGGAGGACGGAGACCTGTGGAGGGGCGGCGCCGGCGGTCGAAGCTTGATGCGGCTCCAGTGCGGTACGCGTGGTCAGAAAACGGAGCGAATTTTTCGACGGCGATGTAATGAATGAGGAAAATTCCAGCAGGGTTGTGCCGTTCAGCTCCTTGGGTAGTTGAATCAAGGCAGAAAACTGCAATGAGCCGGACGAGATTGTGTAGGGGTTGGGGGAGACCGTCAGGTCGAGAATCTTGAGTTCCGGTTCGGGGCGTGGAGCCCGGTGAGTCTTCGATTTTGCCGAAACGGCAGGCGGGGCCAAGAGCAGCAGTGCGGCGCAGAGCAGCACCGAGGTGATCCGACCACTCCACGATCCGAGTAACTCTGAGCAGGGCGTAATCAGGGATCGGCAGATTGTCATAGGGGCCGGCGTACGAAACTGTTGGTTGTGAAATGCCCCGCCGGTGGGCGAGTGCAGTGGGGATAACACAGCGTCGGTAGACTGTCAATGTATCGAGCCAGTAAGGCGCGCGACAAGCGAGAGGAGCGCGACTCGCGCGACGTGTGAGCCCTGTCCCTGCCAGTCGCGCTTTTCTCGCAAGTCTCGCGAGTCTCGCCTCGACGAGCCGATTGCCGTTCGTGCGCGGCTTGGGTAAGATGGCGCGATTTGGACGGAGCAGAGAAAGGACGCACATGGGCGCGCATCTCCATTTTGATTGTTATTCCGGCATCAGCGGCGACATGACCCTCGGCGCGCTTGTAGATTTGGGCGCCCCGTTTCCCGACTTGGTGAGGGGGCTGAAACGACTCAGGCTTTCAGGGTTTACGCTACGGAAACGGCGGGTGCATCGAGGGGCGATTCACGCTACGAAAGTGGATGTCGTGATCACGTCAGGATTGCGCAAGCCTCTCTCGCTTCATCGAATCCACACCATCCTCTCCACGAGTCGAATCCCCGACAAGATCAAGGAGCAAAGCCGATCGGTGTTCGATCGGTTGGCCGAAGCGGAAGGGCATGCTCATCGCGTGGCCAAGGATCATGTCCATTTTCATGAAGTAGGGGTTCTGGACTCGTTTGTAGATATCGTCGGTGGGCTGATCTGTTGCGATCTGTTGGGCGTGACGCGCGTGACATCTTCTCCCGTCAATGTCGGAACGGGGTCGCTGCAATCCGCTCACGGGATCTTGCCGGTGCCCGGCCCGGCGGTCGCCATTTTGGCGAAAGGGATTCCGATCTATAGTGCCGGCCCTTCCCGTGAACTCACCACGCCGACCGGCATGGCGCTGTTGCGCACGCTGACATCGGAGTTCGGCCCCATGCCGGTGATGACGCCGACAGCCATTGGCTATGGAGCGGGCGATGCCGATCCCGACGGCTGGCCGAATGCTTTGCGTGTGCTTCTCGCGCGACCGTCATCCCGAGGAGCGCGTGAACAGGATACCGTGCTGCAGCTTGAAACGAATCTTGACGATGTGAACCCGCAAACATATGAGTATGTGATCGAACAGTTATTCGCGCGCGGGGCGCTCGATGTGACACTGGCGCCGGTCATCATGAAACGTGGGCGACCCGGCATCGTCCTGACCTGTCTTGCGGCTCCGGCGCAGATGGACGAGATTCTTGACGTCTTGTTTCAGGAAACGACAACGTTGGGAGTCCGGATTCGTGAAGTGATGCGACAGATCCTTCCTCGTCGATTTATGTCGGTGAAGGTGCGCGGGGGCGTCGTTCGAATGAAGATTGCCGTTGTGAACGATGCGACGGCTAAAGCGGCTCCGGAATATCTCGATTGCAAGCGTATAGCCGAACGGACAGGCCGTCCCGTAAAAGAGGTGCTCGAAGATGCGGCTCTCGCCTACGCCAAACAGCGGGTCACTAGGCCGACGGCCCGGGGATGACGGTCCTACTCTATACCCTCCTCTTCCTCGTTTCTGTCGCGGTGACGCTGGGCGCCTGCACGCTCTTCACGAACGCCATCGAGTGGTTGGGCAAGCGATTCAATCTGTCAGAAGGCGCGATCGGCGGCGTGCTGGCAGCCATCGGCACCACACTTCCTGAAACGTCGATTCCCATCATCGCCATTTTCTTCGGGGACAGCCGTGCCGAAGCGGAGGTGGGGTTGGGCGCGATCCTCGGCGCTCCCTTCATGCTGACCACCCTGGTGATCCCCATTTTGGCCATCTTGCTGGTGGTCTACGCCGGACTGGGGAAGCGAACCGCCGCCTTCCGATTGAACTATCGAGATGTGAAGGGCGATCTCTCCTTCTTCGTAGCGGCCTACAGCGTCGCGCTGGCCTGTGCGTTTGTCCCGTCTCGACCGATGCATATCGTCGCCGCAATCGGGTTGATAAGCCTCTATCTCTATTACGTCAAGCTGAAGTTCAGTGAAACTGATGAGGAGGGGAGCGAGGGCGGGCTTGAGCCGCTGCTCTTTGCCAGAAAGGCGGCAACCCCGTCGTTTGGACTCATCGGTCTTCAAGCAATCCTTGGCTTGGCTGGTCTCGCGCTCGGTGCGCATCTCTTCGTGCTCGCCGCAGAAGCGATCGCAGGAGCCTTGTCGATTTCTCCATTAATTCTGGCCCTCCTCATCGCACCCCTGGCGACTGAGTTGCCTGAGATGTCGAACAGTTTTCTTTGGCTCTACCGAAAGAAAGATCGTTTGGCAGTAGGGAACGTCACCGGCGCGATCGTCTTTCAGGGTACAATTCCAGTCTCGATCGGGCTTCTGGGCACGGACTGGACTCTGGCGCCGACGGCATTGATCACGATGGTGCTCGCGGTAGCCGCGGCCACCTTCTTATTGACGCAGGCTGCGTGGGGCGCTCTCTGGCGACCCTGGTTGCTGAGCGGGAGCGCCATCCTTTATATAGGGTACGTGGTGTATCTGTATGGCTGGTGACAGGTAAGAGGGTTTGTTTGGTTTGTTTCGTTCATTTGGTTGGTTTGGTTTCAATGGGAGCAGATCAATGAAGACACAACAAAACAAACCAAAAAAACAAAATAAACCAAACAAACCCCTTCTCGGAATCACCATGGGAGATCCGGCGGGGATCGGCCCGGAGGTGATTGCGAAGGCTTTGACAGGAAAAGCCTTGCGGCGCCTGTGTCGTCCAATTGTCATCGGCTCGTTTCAAGTTATGCAGCAGACGGTCAAGAGTCTGAAGCTCAAAATGAACGTGATTCGTGTGGAGGGTCATGAAACAGCGCCTCCACGGCTGAACCAGCTTGCCGTGCTGGATCCGCTCGATCATCCTCTTGGGCGGTTCCCGCGTGGAGTGGCTGCACCTGAGACTGGAGCGGCGTCCGTGCTGTTCATCAAGAAAGCCGTGGCGCTTGCGCAGCTTGGTTGTATCGACGGCATCGTCACCGCGCCGATCAACAAAGAAGCGATCAACATGGCCGGCTGTCATTTCCCCGGCCATACGGAACTGCTGGCAGACCTGACCAAGACACAGGAATCCGGGATGATGATTATCGGCGGGCCGCTCCGAATCATGTTTGTGACGACCCACGTCGCGATCAAAGATTTGCCGTCACTCCTCACCCAGGCCAAGATTGAAAAAGCCATTAGACTCGCCCATCTGGCGTTGAGGGACCTCTTTGGAATTAAGAAACCGAGAGTCGGTATCGCAGCGTTAAACCCTCATGCCGGAGAACATGGACTGTTTGGGGACGAAGAGGCGCGGGTCATTCTCCCAGCGGCTCGTGCGGCGCAGGCGCAGGGTATTCGTGCCAGTGATCCCTTGCCCGCCGATACCCTGTTTGGCAAGGCGGCAAGGGGTGAGTTCGACGGTGTGGTGGCTCTGTACCACGATCAGGGGCTCATTCCCTTAAAGCTTGTTGCGTTCGGCACCTGCGTGAATCTGACGGTGGGTCTGCCGATCATTCGCACCTCGGTCGATCACGGGACCGCGTTCGATATTGTGGGGAAGGGCATTGCAGACCCTGGCAGCTTAATCGAAGCGATCACGCTGGCCGCTAAGTTAGCCAAAAGACGTTGGTGAAAGGTTTGTTTGGTTTGTCTTGTTTGTTTGGTTGACAGAAACCTCAACGAAACAAACCAAATAAACAAAATAAACCAGACGAACCAAATAGACCATCTCAAGAGGAGTCCATTTATGACCAACCAATCGGGTGCAGCGCGTGACATGCTTCAGAAGCAATTGAAGGAACTCGACCAGATTTTCCAAGAGACCATGGAGACACTCAATATCGTTGCCGGAACCGAACGAATGGCCAAATGGAAAGCCAGGACGAGCGCACTCATCACTGAATCCCTGGGCCAGAAAGAAGGACAGAAGTTTTCCGCCCTGCAGCCGGGGCCGTCATTTACCAACGATTTAGTGGAAGAGTTTACCGACCTCACCGACTATTTCCGAGCTCCGCTCACCGATTTGGCAAAGCAACTGGCGCAAGCAGCTTCTCGTTCTTCCAGCGGGGACTGATCTGTGTCGATCCCTAACCTCCCTCCGCCGAACAAGCGGCTCGGCCAAAATTTCCTGATCGATCTCAACATCGTGCGCAAAATCGTCGCATTGGCGGAATTGAAAACCAGCGACCACGTGTTGGAAATCGGTCCTGGCCGCGGCATCCTGACAGAGGCGTTGTGCCGCGCAACCGGTCGTGTGACGGCGATCGAAGTCGATCCACGGCTCCATGCCTATCTCAAATCCAGACAGGCGGAGCTTCCGAATGTGGAGCTGATCTGTGAGGACGCGCTAGCCTATCCGGTCGAGCGCCTGCCGATCGGGACGGTCGTCGTGGCCAATCTACCCTATTATATTTCTACTCCGTTGCTCTTTCGATTACTCGACCAGCGTGGCCGGTTCCCCCGCATGGTGCTTATGTTGCAAGCCGAAGTGGCTGATCGACTCGTGGCAAATCCAGGAGGCTCGGACTACGGCGTCCTCTCCGTCATGGCCCAGTATGCCGCCGACATTACGAAATCGTTTCGTGTCTCAGCTCAATGTTTCCGTCCCAGACCAGAGGTGGCCTCGGCAGTCGTGCTTCTGCGCGCGAAAGAGCGCACGAGGCTCAGTCAGCAGGAAGAAGTCGCATTTCGCGCGCTCGTGAAGGCGGCCTTCGCGCATCGAAGAAAAACGCTGGTGAATTCCCTGCGAGACGAAGGGTATGAACTTTCTTCTGTCGCCGAGAGATTGAAGCGATTGGATATTGCTCCGACTCGCCGGGCAGAGACGTTATCGGTCGAGGACTTTCTCCGACTCACTCTTGTGCTCGTTTGAGACGGTGCCTGTCCTGTTTTTTCACATTCCCTCCACCGTCTTTTTAGGAGGTGGTCTGGATTGTCCCCCACTACGCACGTCGAGCGACCACCATCCATATAATGGTCCCTCCAAGCTAGCTCGTTATTTCTTCAAGGATGGGGGCTGATTGATCTTCCACTGCGCGCAACTTTCTCACCCGCCCGCCCACTGGCACGCCGAGACGTGCCATTAGCCCGGGCGAGGGTTTTCTGCGACCGCGCGTTGCGCGAGCACAGAAGATCATCAGCCTCCATCCCCCCTCTGCTCCGTGAGTAAAAGGGATGATCCAGACTACCTCCGCCACCATTCGTTTGAAATGACCTTGTCCCTGTGCTAGCATCGCGAGCATGGCTGTCACCAGTTCGGCCAAGCGGGGAGAGGCCCGCGGCGCCGCTTCCTCCCCTTCACACATCAAACGAGAAGTGATCGGAGTCGTCCTGATCGCCTTGGCGCTCTTGACGTTGCTCAGTCTGCTGTCCTTTGTCCCAGGGGAACTCAAGGCTGGGACAGCTGCGACGCCTCCGTCCAAAAACCTCATCGGGTCAGTCGGCGCATTCTTCGCGTCTACCTTATTCTGGTCGATCGGCGGGGCTGCCTACCTGTTTCCCATTCTCCTCGGTTTCTTGGGTGTCCGTTGTTTCACTCAGAGCGACCTGTCGATACGTTTGCGGAACGCCGGCGCCTCGCTAGCGGCATTGCTGTTTCTCAGCGGCCTATTCCATCTCGAAGTCATGGCGGTGCCGACGGTCTCTAGCGGCCTTATCTTTCGAGGCATGGCGGGAGGCTTCTTCGGGCAAGTATTGGCTGAGAGTTTACGAGCCTATTTTGCGAGTACCGGCGCCCACATTTTGATCATAGCGGGGCTATTGGTCTCGCTCCTCTTCACGGCGCCCATCTCTTTGTCGGAGATTGCTCGGCGGCTTCCTGGTTTGGGCAATTGGATGTTCAACCGGGCGCGTACATTGATTCCGGATCGACCAGTGGAAGAAGCCGTTCCTGAGTCTTCACGGAGAGCCAGACAGAAATCCGCCACAGCTATCCGTGCGGTAATTGAGGAGGCGCTTCCTGAGGCGGTCACGGAGCCGGAATTGGACTGGCCAGTCATTCAGCCATCACGACAACCGACTCCCGAACCGGCTGAGCCGATTGAATCCGAGTCGGACCAACAGGTCGTAGTCGTTCAAGCGAAGGCGGGGGACTATATCTTGCCGGATCCGGCCGTGCTCTTGGGCGAACCCTCAGGCCCCCTAGGGCGTGTCACGGAAGAAGAAATCAAGGCGCAATCCGATGTGCTGACCCGCGCCCTGCTCAGTTTCGGCATTGCAGGGAAGGTGACGGAAGTTCGCCCTGGACCAGTCGTGACGATGTACGAGTTCGAGCCGGCTCCGGGGACCAAAGTTGCGCGTATTGTGAATCTTGCCGATGATCTGGCGTTGGCGCTGAAGGCGATCAGTCTTCGGATTGTCGCGCCGATTCCGGGGAAATCGGTGGTAGGGATCGAGGTGCCGAACCTCTATCGCGAGACAGTGTCGATGAAGGAAGTGGTGACGAGCGAGGCGTTTTCACGCGCCAGATCGAAGCTCAGCTTGGCCTTGGGAAAGGACATTTTCGGAACCCCCATGATCGCCGATCTGAAAACGATGCCGCATTTGCTGGTCGCCGGCGCCACAGGGGCTGGGAAAAGCGTCAGCCTCAATACGATGCTCTTGAGCCTGCTGTTTTCGGCTCGACCCGATGAGGTCAAGCTGCTTTTGATCGATCCCAAGATGCTCGAGTTTCAAACGTACGACGGCATTCCTCACCTGTTACGGCCGGTCATCACCGATCCCAAGTCGGCGGCGCGGGGGCTCGGTTGGGTCGTCGCTGAAATGGAACGGCGCTACAAGTTGCTGGCTGAGGCAGGGGTGCGAAACATCGATACGTATAATCGAAAAGTCGCCGGGAAGCAGGGTGTGCTCGATGCAGAATCAGCGGTCAAGTTGGACCAGCCGGAATTGCCCATCCAGTTTCTGTCTGAAGATGACCGGCTCTCTGCCGGAGAGACCGCGCTTCCGGATGGCAGCCCCGGATCATTCACACCGCCGCCGACTCCGCCTGAGCCCTTGCCCTATATCGTCGTGATGATCGATGAATTGGCGGATTTGATGATGGTGGCGCCGAAGGAAGTGGAAGACAAGATTGCACGCTTGGCGCAGATGGCCCGCGCATCGGGCATCCATCTCGTGCTGGCGACGCAGCGTCCGTCGGTCGATGTGTTGACGGGTTTGATCAAGGCGAACTTTCCAGCCCGCATTGCGTTCCAAGTGTCATCGAAGACCGATTCACGCACTATCCTAGATGCGAATGGTGCGGAGGCGCTTCTTGGCCGTGGGGATATGCTCTATATGGCTTCAGGGACCGGACGTGTCATGCGGTTGCACGGGTCGTTTGTGTCGGATGACGACGTCCGCCGAGTCGTCGAGTTTGTGAAGGATCAAGCCGCCCCCGCCTACAATCAGGAGCTGCAGGTTGCGCTGAAACAGGAAGGGGCGAAAGAGGAAGAGTCTCTGGGCGAAGTCTACGAGCAAGCCAAAGAGTTGGTCCTGTCTACTGGTTCAGCTTCTGCATCGCTGATCCAGCGCCGGCTGCGGGTGGGCTATCCTCGGGCGGCGCGGATGATCGAGCAAATGGAGGCGGATGGCCTTGTGGGCGCGGCTGGCCGCGATGGACGAAGAGAGGTTGTGGGGCGGCGTGGGCCGGTGGGAGCAGAAGAGGCGTGAGGGGAGTGGAGGGTCACTGCTGTGCTCGCAGAACGCGCACGATAAAAAAAGATTGGAAGGGCACCCACGTTGGTCCTGTGCTCCCGGAACGCGCGCCCTGAGAAGGGCCTCGTTCGACGGCCGCACTTAGACCAACATGGGTGCCCTTCCAAAAGAGGGAAAACAAGCAAGTGCGGAATGATTCTATTAGAAGGATGACGGTCGCTCAATGTGCGCAGTGAAGGATAGCCTGGCTACTTCCTAGAGAGGAATGGATAGTTGAAGACGATGAATCTGAAGATACGAACCGGAAAGGCTGCCTGGTCCTGTCTCTGCAGCATTCTCTGTGGGTTCTTAATGGCCCCCGCAGTCTTCTCAGCTGAAAGCGAGTTCGATGAGAATGCATTGACGGAAGTGCGAGAGGTGGTCAAGCAGCTCCAGGCGCGGTATGAAAAAACGAAAGATCTCCAGGCAGACTTTACGCAGAAGACTATGATCGAGGGGTTCGAGCGGCCGATCATGTCCTCGGGCAAGGTCTATATCAAAAAACCTGGCCGGTTACGGTGGAATTATCTCGACCCGTCGATCGAGGACATCTATGTCAATCGGGACGATGTGAAAGTGTATGTGCCGGAGCACAAACAAGTGCTGGTCGGGAAGCTCACACAAATGGCAGCTTCCAAGGCTCCGTTGGAGCTGCTGCTGGGGGCGGCCAAACTGGATGAGTCGTTCGACATTGAGCCGACGCCGGGGAAGGGACGTGGCGTGGGAGGAATCCGGTTACTCACTCTCCTGCCTAAGTCGCAAGAAGGTGAGGCAGGGAGATCCTTGCAACGGATCGTGCTCGAAGTATTTCCCAAAACCTACTTCATTCGGACGATCTCTCTCTACGAAGCCAGCGGCAATGTCGCGAATTTTGAATTTTCGTCGCTCCAACCCAATATAGGTCTCGGCGATGCATTTTTCGATCTGAAGTTGCCGGACGGTGTGGAAGTGGTGAAGGCTCCAGTGTTCAATGGCCCATAGGGATGGATGTCAATGGTCATGAGTCAATAGTCAGTGGGAGGAGTTCCTGGCATCGCCATTGACCGTTGACCAATGACTCCTGAGTGGATACAGGGAGGATGAATACAGGTGACAAGTTTGACAATTGATGTGACGGGAGCAATCGAGCAGGCGGTGAACGCTCTAGATTTCGAGCGCCTGCATCGGGAGTATTGGGACCAGAACGAGTTCTTGTTTATTCCACAGTTTCTCCCTCGGTCGGTGGTGGAAGAGCATCTCGTTCCTCAGGCGCAAGGGGTGAAGAGCCTGCTGAATCGCAACTACATTCCCGGCCACAAAAAGGGCGGGAGTGTGAGCTACTACACGGTGATGGAGAAAGCCCCGCGCTTTCTCGACTTGTATCGATCCGGGGCCTTCATCGAATTCTTGAGCCGTCTGGTACGGGCCAAGCTCAGTCTATGCCCTGAGAACGATCCCCATTCCTGCGCGCTCTACTACTATACGGAGCCGGGGGACCATATCGGGTTTCATTACGACACGTCCTACTACAAGGGGGCTCGCTATACCATTCTGATGGGGCTAGTCGATCAATCTAAACAATGCAAATTAGTCTGCGAGCTGTTCAAGGACGACCCCGTGAAACAGCCCAAGCATCTTGAGCTGATCACACAACCAGGCGATCTCGTCATCTTCAACGGAGATAAACTTTGGCATGCGGTGACTCCACTTGGCGAGGGAGAAGAACGGATCGCCCTCACGATGGAATACGTCACCAACCCGGACATGGGAACCTTCAAGCGGCTGTATTCCAACCTCAAAGATTCCATTGCCTACTTCGGTCTGCGCACGGTGTTTAAGCAGGCGATCACGGGTTCCAACCGACGCCCGTAGCAGGATGCTGAAAATGGCCCCCAGCGTCGTTCTTGTCTCATCGAAATCCTCAACGTACCCCTGAGGGTACGCCTACGGTTTCGACTCGCCTGCGGCCTTGCTGGGATGCCATTTTGAGCATCCTGCGAGAGTGTTCTCCTGTTCCCCTAGCCCGCATTATTCATTAGCGCCTCTGTTGCATTGCAAATTTGCCACCGCGTTCTCCGTCGTCCGTGAAGCGTGAAGCGACAGTAACTGTGTGGTGTTATGTTGATCCGCATAAGATGCCGAGATAAACCGTGTGGCAGGGAGTAACAATTGAAGGTAAAGTGGTTACAGGCCTTCAGCAAGAACTTCCAGGGCGTGTTACGCGGACAGAAAACCAGAGATCCGCATCTTATGCAGATCAGCCTAATTATAGTTAGGCATCCCTATACGTGACGAGGAGGAGTTTTCCATGGTTACCCCTTCCGAAGAGCAGTTCATCCATATTGCAACATGCATCTCACGCCTCCACAGCGCAATTGAAACTCTTCGCGCAATTAAGGCCGCGGCCCCGGACAACCCGCTGATCGCGCCAGCGTTTCGGTTTGCCCTCGTCGAGTACGTCAGTCCTTACACGGGGGCAGACGGTCAACTCAAGAAATACAAACTCGATCACAAGTACGTTCCCGCTGAACATCTTGATTTGCACAACCGGATTGTCTCTGCCCGGCACCAAGTCCATGCACACTCCGACCTAACGATCATGAACGCCAAGTTTAAGGCCACTGGAACGCGAGCCAATCCTGCAGCAGAAGTATTGGGAACTCACGTTGACGAATTAAAGGAGTTGAGCAACATCGACCAGATCATCTCTCTCGTCAATGACTCAATTCACAACATGTACGTTGATCGTGACGCCCAACTTCAAGCGCTGAACCCTTGAGCGGGCCTCGTCGCTGTTCATGTGAAAGCGCTGTTACCCAGGCACAACAGTCAAAAAGCAGGGGGGGGAAACTTAAGGGGAGATCTGGTTTTCTTGACGTATAATTCGAGCGGCAGCCAGAAAAAATTCAGAATATCCCTTTTTCTGTTCCCAGTCTTGATGTCTTCGTTAGACCCAGTTCTCAACACGTAGCCCGGGGACGCGCCGAAATTCTCTCGCATTGTTCGTCACGAGATGCACCGCAAGGCTGAGCGCGTGAGCAGCAATTAAGAGATCCATCGATCCGATCGGCGTCCCCTTTTGCTCAAGCGTTGCGCGGAGTCGTCCATAAGCGGCGGCTGCATCTCGGTCGAACGATGCCACTTCGAGGGGAGAGAGAAACTGGGCGAGGGCGACACGATTCTTCGTGGCATGCAGGCTCTTACTGACGCCGTAATCGAGTTCTGCCACGGTGATGCTAGAAATTCCGATGTCACCGACTGGATGCGAGAGAAACCGTTCGAGTGCGGAAGGAGGGTGTTGCTTGATGAGGTAGATGCAGATATCGGT
>JACQEY010000061.1 GCA_016200355.1 Nitrospirota bacterium | reverse complement strand
TGTGGAACCACCCACGGTGCTGATCCGACCCTTCGAGGTAGAGATCGGCGGGCCACCACTCCTGCCCGGCCGCTTTGCCTCGCGGCTTGAGCACCGCCGCGTGACTCACACCGGACTCGAACCACACGTCCAGAATGTCCTTCTCCTTTTCAAAGTCCCGGCTGCCGCATTTCCGGCAAGCCGTACCCGCCGGCATCAGATCCGCCGACTCCCTCGCGAACCACACATCAGTCCCACCTTTCTCGACAAGTTTGGCGACGTGCTCGACAAGTTCAGCCGAGAACAGCACATCGCCGCATTTCCGACAGGAGAAGCCCGGAATCGGCACGCCCCAGACGCGCTGGCGGGAGAGGCACCAGTCCGGGCGGTTCTCGATCATCCCGAAGATGCGGTCGCGGCCCCACTTCGGGATCCACTGCACGCGGTGGTCGATCTCCTCTAGCGCCTTCTTGCGAAGCTCGTTCTTCTCCATCGAGACAAACCACTGGTCGGTCGCACGGAAGATAACTGGCTTCTTGCACCGCCAGCAATGAGGGTAGGAGTGTGTTTGCTTATCGTCCACCTTATTCAGCAGCAGGCCCTTTTCTTTCAGCTTTTGGTTAATCAGAGGGTTCGCCTCAAAGACTTTTAGGCCCTGGAATTCCGGGACCTCCTCCGTGAAGCGTCCACGGCTATCGACCGGCGCGAACACCTCAAGTTGATCCTCTTGCCCGGCGATCGAGTTAATACCTCTTGATAAATCGTAGTCTTCCTGTCCATGGCCTGGTGCGATATGGACACAACCTGTGCCTTGGTCCAAAGTGACAAAATCGTCTGACAAGATCGGCGAGAGCTTGTCTGAAAAAGGTCGGTGGCACTTCAGCCAACCGCGGGGGTCAATCGGCGCAAGTTCATGTCCTTTACACCTTCCCTTCCCAACTAGTTCAGGCTTAAACCCACAATCTTTGGCCGCAGCTTCGAGACGCTTCTCTGCTATGATCAACACCTCATCGCCGACTTTTGCTAAAGCATAGTCAAAGTCGGGATGCACACAGACGGCTTGGTTGGCAGGCAATGTCCATGGCGTTGTGGTCCAAATAACTATCGATACTTGGGTAATATTCAAATTAAGCGGTATTGCAATGCCCCACTGGTAAAGCTCTTTCACTGTCTTAATAATTGGAAACTTCACGTAGATCGAGGACGAGGTGTGGTCCTCGTACTCGACCTCGGCCTCGGCCAGCGCCGTCTCGTCGGTCGGGCACCAGAGGACCGGCTTTTTGCCTTTGTACACCCCGCCCGCCTTCACGAACTTGCCGAACTCCCGCAGGATGGACGCCTCATAG
>JACQEY010000059.1 GCA_016200355.1 Nitrospirota bacterium | reverse complement strand
GGCGCGATCTACCTGAGGGGCCGTGTCTCCCGCGTTTATGAGAGAAATGGAACGCTGATGGTTCAGGGGGCCGATACGCTGAGCGGAAGCCAGGTGGAGATGGAGGCGGATCTGGTGGTTTTAGCTACCGCGGTCATTCCCCGGGTCGGGGCCAAAGATCTTGCCAAACGATTGGGGATCAGTTACGACGGATACGGATTTTACAGCGAATACCATCCCAAGCTCCGCCCGGTGGAGACCGCGACGGCCGGCATCTTTCTGGCCGGAGCCTGCATCGGACCGACGGATATCCCCGCGGCAGTGGCTCAAGGCTCTGCGTCAGCCAGCAAGGTCCTGGCGATGTTTTCATCCGATGAACTGACGCGGGAGCCGATCGTGGCTGAAGTCAATATTTCAACCTGCAACGCCTGCTGGGACTGTGAAACAGCCTGTCCCTATCATGCGATTGAGCGGGAGGAGATCAAAGATCGTTCCGGCGGCATCCTTCGCCATGTGGCGAGAGTGAATGAAGGGGTCTGTGTGGGATGCGGAGTCTGCGTGGCAGCCTGCCACTCCAAAACCATCGATCTGCGCGGTTATTCCGACGCGCAAATTTATGCGGCAATCTGTGCCGTATAAATGATGATGGTCTCGTCGTCATTCCCGTGCAAACGGGAATGACAGAAAACCATTTTTTCAGACTTTTTACGAAACCATCAAGTATGAACGAACATGACTAAATTTGAACCCAAAATTGTCGGATTTGTCTGTAACTGGTGTACGTACGCGGGAGCGGATCTGGCCGGAGTCACCCGGACCCAATATCGTCCAAACGTCCGGATTGTCCGGGTCCCTTGTACGGGCCGGGTTGACCCGCTTTTTATTATTAAAGCTTTTGAAAATGGGGCAGATGGCGTTCTGATTTCCGGATGCCATCCCGGAGACTGCCATTATATTTCAGGTAATTTTCACGCCAAGCGGAGATGGATATTTTTCAAAGGGTTGACTGATTTTATCGGCATCGAGCCGGAACGTATCCAGTATGCCTGGGTCTCCGCGGCTGAAGCGAATAAATGGGCCAAAATGGTGGATGAAGTGACCGAATCGATTGCCAAACTCGGCCCTTTCACCCGGTATCATGACCTTAAGAAACCTTTGCCGGATCAGAACGCCCCTCCCATGATCTGGAGCGAGGCATGGCTTCCGGGTATAGAAGAGGGGGTAGAGCTCCCGGAGGAATCCCCTTCGGCTCCGGCGCTGAGAGAGAAGGCCCGGGAGCTTCTTGAAAGCGGCGAAGTGAAAGTGGTGATCGGCTATTGCTGGGCCAAACGCCAGCGGCGGGTCGTTCCGCTGTTTATCAGTAAGCCCGAAGAGGTCTCCCGCCTTGTATTTAATTCCCTCTGTGTGAACAATCTCGCGGTTTATCTTCCTAAAAAACAGGGGGATGTCGCAAAGATGGGAAAACCGGCGATTATCGCGAAAGGGTGCGATATCAAGACGATCGTTGTCTTGCTCCAGGAGGAGCAGATTGCGCGGGACGGTGTCGTTATTCTCGGCGTTTCCTGTTCCGGGGTGGTTTACCGGCAGGAACTCTGGAAAGGAAAAATGGCTCCGGACCTCCTGGCGCCTAAATGCTTCGATTGCGATGTCAAAACACCCCATTTGGCAG
>JACQEY010000058.1 GCA_016200355.1 Nitrospirota bacterium | reverse complement strand
CAGGCCAAAGAGTCTGTCTTGGCAGACTCAGGGCGGGAGGGTGAAATAGTTGCCAGGGTTGGGCGGGTGAGAAGGCTGGTCTTTTTGAGCATCCTGTGGAGGTAAGGGATAGATGAAGATTCGGGCTCGGATTATATCTACAGCGCTTGCGCTGAGTATATGGAGCGCAGGCGGGATGTTGAGTGCTGCCACTCAGGCTCCCTCGCCGGTCCCGCCATCTTCGCAGCAAGCTCCTGGCCATGGAGAAAGCCAGCCTCAATATGATTCCTTCGGCCAGCAGGCTACGAGCATTCAGGCGCTCACGTCTGTGGGGAGCGACCTGGTCTATGCCGGCTCCTTCGGTCTCGGTCTGTTTCGCAGTGAGGACCGCGGTGTCAACTGGACGAAATCGGGTCAGGGTGTGACCGATCCGTTTATTCTGACGCTTACCACGGGGAAAGACGGTGCGATCTATGCCGGAACTTTCCGTGGCGGGGTCTTTCGTTCCCGCGATCAAGGGAAGAGCTGGCAAGCGCTCAATAGCGGGCTCAAGCATCTGGAAATCAAAGCCCTTCTTGCCGTGAGTGATGGGGTGTATGCGGGCACGAGCGACGGGGTCTATCGACTTGTCGCCGACCGCTGGTCGGTGGTCACCACCGGTCTCGACGACATTCTGGTCCATGCGTTAGCCCTTTCGTCCGACGGGACACTGTTCGCAGGCACTTCAGGAAAAGGCATCGTGCGATTTAAGGCTCAATCGACCGGTTGGGTGCGTCAGCAGCATGGGCTCAAAGATCATGAAGGCATGACGGAAAACTTTATTCGTGTGTTGACGATCGATCCGGAAGGCGGCATCTATGCCGGTACGTTTGATGGTGGTGTCTTTTGCAGTGTCGATGGGGGAACAACGTGGCGGCCCATCAGTCGCGCGCTCCCGAACGATTCGATTCGCGGCATTCTGTTTAATAGCCGGGGGCTTTTTGTGGCGACGGGGCACGGCATTTTCAAAACTACCGACAAGGGGCGTCAGTGGGTGCCCCTCAATAAGGGGTTGACGAGTATGGCTATCCAAGTGTTGATCGAGTCCGGTGCCGGAGTGCTCTATGCTGGGACGAGTGATGGGGCATTCCGAAGCGACGACGACGGACGGACGTGGAATCCCATCAATCAGGGTCTTGAGGGGGGGGCGGCTCCGGCGCCCTTCCATTTTCGCTAAGCAGGGTGTGAAAAACTACTTGGCATCCTGTGTGAATGTCGGAGCCCTAAGGTCCCAAGCCATATGAAGGTAGCCCGCAGGCTGTTCAAAAAGGCCATCAGCAAGGCCGCAGCAAGCGAAGAGGCGAATCGTACTTTGTGCCGTACGTTGAGCCTCTGAGCGTCGCGAGAACGCCGCTGGTGGACTTTTTCAATAGCCTGCAACCAAGAAAGGATAGAGGACGATGTCAGAGCCTACAGAGAAGACGCGAGCCATCATTTCCGTCAGCAGCAAGGGGACACCGTTGGGCGAGATTGTGTTGCGATTGTTTCATGATGTGGCGCCAGGACATGCGAAAAATTTTACGAAATTGGCCCAAGAAGGCTTCTATAACGGCACGACATTTCATCGGGTCATTCCCGGTTTCATGATCCAAGGCGGCGATCCCAACAGCAAGAATCCCGACCGTGCGTCGCACGGCATGGGGGGGCCTGGACATAGGGTCAAAGCCGAGTTCAACAGCAAGCCGCACAAGCGAGGGGTGCTTTCGATGGCGCGCTCGAACGATCCGGACAGCGCCGGCTCGCAGTTTTTCATCTGTGTCGCGGATGCGAACTTTCTCGATTGGCAGTACACGGCATTCGGCGAAGTGGTCAGTGGGATGGACGTGGCAGACAAGGTGGTGAACATGAAGCGTGACGGCCGGGACAATCCTCTCGAACGAGTCGAGATGACGGTTGCGATCACGGACTGAAGTGCTGAGCCATGAGTGCTGAGTTTAAAATACGAGAAAACAATAGATCATGGGTACCGAGGCTGATCTCTTACTCAGCACTCAGCACTCAACTCTCAGCACTGCTTTTCCTGTCCGGTTGCGCCATTCCTATGGTCCCCTATCGCGCAATCTATGAAGATCCGGTGAACTATGTTCGGCTGGAGAAGGATGATGCCGTTCTGCCGGAGTGGCCTCCCAGCGCGCACGCGCATCCGAAGGCCATGCTCGCGGAGGACTTGTCTCGCATCCTCGGCAGCATCTCGGTGAAAGAACATCAGATCTGGTTACAGAAAAAGCTGCAGGGCGAGGCGCCGCTGGTTCCGGCGTTTCGCCCGGAGGAACTCACGCTCTTGTCTCAGCAGATTGCAGCAGCCCTCGCCGCAGCCCGCCCGGACGAACGGGTGACGTTTTATCTCAGTCAACCGCAAACGTCCGTCAAGCGCATCATTACTACGGGTGGATTATATGTCCATGGCACTGAGTTGCATTTCATTTTGGGGAATTGGCAGGTCCTCTATGGCATTCCGACCTATGGGATGATCTATGATCGCCGCTATCCCATGCGACCGACGACCGCCAAAGGATTTTACTTATACTTCTATCCAGCTGAAGCAATCGTAATACAGCAGCACAGTCTCTGGGATACGTTGTTGGCCAATGCCACTGACGAACTCGTGATCGATCTGACGAAAACTGTCCCTGGTCCTCTCGTGCCTTTGGCTGGACGCTGAAAAGTTCCACCAGCGTATGTAGACCGTTATTTGGTTTGTTTGGTCTGTCTCGTTTGTTTGGTTAAACCAGACTAACCAGATGAAGCAAATCAGCCAAATAAACAACACAAACCAGTTTGAGCATCCCGCCAGTCCCCCTTATCCTGCCAATCGCTCGTATGTGGACACAGTCATCATCCTGCTGAATGTTGAACGGTGAAAAGCGCAGAATTCCCTATCAAGACACAGACTTCGTAGATTTCATGCGGGTGATTCGGTAAGATGGCTCACTCGCAGAAATGATGCGGTTTACCCACCAAGCCCGCATTATTCATGAAGGTTCGTCGTGAAAGCGCGCAGACGCGAAGCGAGACGGGCACTCGGAGCCGTGAAGCCTTAGGCATACTTGTGCAGTATGTCGAAGGGCTGAACGGCGAGACTGCCCGTCATAGCCGCGTATCCGCGCTTGCAGCAGAAGCTTCATGAATAATGGGGGCAAAGATGATCGATCCAGGGAGTAGGAGTGGTCCGAAGTCGTGTCGCTGTCGCCCTGATTGTCCTTCTGCTGATCGGCGGCGGCGCGTTTTTCATGTTTTCGACCTACTTGACTGGGGACGATTACCTCAAAGATTTTTTTCTCCAGCAGCTGGAGCAGAGTATCGGCCGCAAGATTGACGTCCACCGCATCAAGCTGGTCCTGTTTCCTCGCATCCGATTGGAATTAACGCAGGTCGCGGTTCACGATCGGAATTCCGATGACGTCTTGTTATCAGCCAAAAAACTGGATTTGGTCTTGCGGTTTCTCCCGCTATTGAGCAAGCAGGTGGTGGGGAAGCGGTTGCTCATCGAAGAGCCAATCTTAACGCTTCGGCGTGATCGCAGCGGGCACTGGAATCTTCTCGATCAGGTCGCCCAGGGAGGGGGAGCCGATCAGGATGCTGTCCAGACGATCGGTCGGATTTTCCGCATCCGTGAGGCGACGCTCGTGAACGGGAAGGTGCTCATCATCGACAACGCTCGTCAAGACGGGACACGATCGATGACATTCGAGTCGGTGGAGGCGTCGCTGGTCGTTCGAGCAGAGCGGGGGCAGGCGGATCTGCGCGTCTCCGCCGGTCGTGCAGGCGACATGGGTTCCTCTGCCATTTCTTTGGCCGGGACAATCAGCACTGCCCAGCGACAGACGTTGGCGATCGGCGATTCCGCTAGTTCGCCGGTCACACTCCAATTCGATGGCACACTCGAAGTGGCCAATCTCAATCTTCGGGAGGCAGCAGACTTTTTCGGACCACGCCCGGTGTCGGATCGGTTGCAGAGCGCCGTCAATGGACATAGTCACATTCGGGCCGTGCCTGGCATCGCCGGCTATGATGTCGTGTTGTCCGATCTCTCCGCGAATCTTGATCAGCTGAGCCTCGAAGGCCAAGCAAGCCTCTCAGGTCTGCTGACACCTCAGCCCACATTTGCGTTGACCGTTGCAGCGCCTCCGATCCAGATGAGCCAGTTGTTCAAGACAATACCGGCCGAATGGGTGCATCCGCAGTTGCCGGTGGTGATGAAGGATCGGGAGGTCGATGGGATCGTGGAAGTTGTCTCTGCGACTGTCACGGGATCGTCGGTAGAGGGAACGCAGTTGTCGTTGACGGGGGAGTTTCGCGTGCAACAGGGGCAAGCCCTGATCGGAGAGAGTCATGTGCCGGCCAAGGATTTGGCGGCGGCGGTGTCGGTCGAAGCGGGTCGTCTGAGGGTGTCGAATTTGAGCGGACTCTATGGCACGATTCATATGAATGAGAGCAAGGCGCTGGTCTCATTTTTGGAGGCAGGCCCCTGGCTTGAAATGGACATTGTCGGAACGATGACTGCTGCGGATCTGCTGCAGTTTCTCGCGAAGACGGTCAAGTCGGAACAGCTGTCGCGTTTATTAGCCGATTCACGTGAAGTTGAAGGTCATGCCGCTCCCACGTTTCGCATGGTCGGTCCGCTCAATCAGCCGGGTGGTATCACCTTTGCCGGGGGAGAGGTTACTGTTCAACATGCCAGTTTGACCAATCCGTTGTTGCCTGAGCGGTTGACGGCGCTGCAAGGCCGGTTCGTGTTGTCGGAAGGCGGAACCATGTTCGATCAGGTGACGGGACGCCTGGGCGATTTGGACTTGCAGGTCAGTGGGGGCATCACGGGGGGCAGTGGCAGCACGTTTCAGGATTTCCTGATTCGGGCCAAGGGCGATGCGGACCATATGACCAAGTTGCTGCCTTCGCACGCCATTCCAGCCGGGACGATTGAAGGCCTGCTCAACGGCACCGTGGTTTTAACCGGGCCGACCCTCTCGCCGCAACTGCGGGGTGAGGTTGTCCTGACTGATTCGAAAGTAACGCTTCCTGGGCTGGTCGAAAAACCGATCGGCGCCCAGGCGTCGGTAGAGTTTTATGGCATGATTCCTCAGAGATCCGGGGTGTTGCTCGACAGGATTGAGCTGGTCGTACCACCGATCCGATTGCCGATGAAAGGGAAGATTCAATTGGGTGAACGATTCTCCATCGATGCGGCGCTTTCGACCGGGACTCTGTCATTGTCCCGCGTGCCGGAATGGATAGCGAAGGGAGGGTTTGAGGCGGGGAATATCGAATTGTCGCTCGACATGAAGGGCAAGGGTCTCGATTGGAAAGCCTGGAAGATCACAGGGTGGCTCGCGTTGACCAACGGTTTGATGAATGCCAAGGGGACCGAGGGGCCGATCCAGGATTTGTATCTGCGGGCCCAATTCGTGAAGAACGGCGCGGATATCAAGCGGTTGTCGTTTCGCCTGCTTGACAGCGACGTCGTGCTGGAAGGGACGATCCGCAACTGGGCGGCGAAACCGACGATTACCGCCAAAATCGAGTCCAATCAGATGGATATCGACCTTCTCATCCCAAAAGGACAACGGTCTCCGATCCGAGATTTTCTGGAAACCCTCGCAGCCACCAGCAAGGTCCAGGCAACCGCATCGATGGCGCGCGGCCATTACAAACATCTCAAATTTGGGAGTCTCTCCGCCAGGATTATGATTCAAGATGGTGTGCTCGATCTTGATCGTGTGTCCGGCCAATCGACCAATGGAGAAGTTGCCGGCCGTATCGTGGTGCAGCTGCCGCATAACCAGCCGGCCGACGCTGAGATCTCGGTTCGGGCGACGGGTTTGTTGATGGAAGATGTGCTGAAATTTTTTGGCAAGAAAGCGGGAATGGCTACGGGGGAAGCTCGAGTGACGGGAACGATTCGTGGCCATGGGAAGAATCCGCACGGGCTGTATCCCACGTTGAACGGCAAGGTGGACGTCCTGCTTGAAAACGGACGGATCTTCAAATCGGAGGAACGGGCGATCTGGAAAATTATCAGCATTTTGAATCTTCCGGCCGTACTCCAAGGGAAGGTGGATTTGGAAAAAGATGGATTGCCCTATAACAAAATTTCGGCGACGTTTCTTGCGCGGAACGGGCTCTTTGAGACCGAGAACCTGATCATCGATAGCCCGATCGTCAAAATCACCGCTGCTGGCAACTATGATCTGCCGACGGATCAAATCGATATGGTCTGGGCTGTCAGCCCGTTCGGGTCCTATTCGCAATTTCTGAAAACGATTCCACTCTTCGGGAGGCTCTTTGCCGGCGATCGCAAAGGCCTCGCCACTGCGCTGTTCTCCGTCAAAGGATCAATCGAGGATCCAGAGGTGACATACTTACCGATGAAGTCGTTCGCTACCGGTGTGACGGGCCTGGCGCAATTGGCCTTCGACATTTTGAAGAACACGGTCATGCTGCCGATCGATTTGATGACGCCGGATGAGGAGAAAGATACTGTCAAGGGGAGCGTACCTGTACCTGAACCGGTTCCCTCCGCGCCTTGACCGACCTTTCCCCCCGTGCTAGATTCCGACCAGTATTCACTATGGCGTCACCCACTTCGCACTTTCAACGTGCCACCGTGTTCATCGCTGCCAGCGAGACCGACTCCAATCTCTATTACGCCACGAAGTTTATTGCGCCGGACCCCTTTATCTATTTGGAGATTAAGGGGGAGCGGATCCTGGTGATGAGCGATCTAGAAATGGATCGAGCGAAGAGTCAATCGTCTGTCGATCGGGTGCTCTCGTATTCGGAAGTAGAAGGGCGTGCAAAGACACAGGGTATTGCTGAGCCGGGCACGGTCGAGGTGGTCCATATTCTCTTGAGAGAAGCCGGCATCACGCAGATCCTAGTCCCGGCAAACTTTGCTTTCGGCCACGCCCTCAAGTTTCAGTCCTTGGGGTATCAGCTGTATCCAAAACGAGACCCGTTCTATGAAGAACGGGTCGTGAAGACCGCGGAGGAAGTCCGCCATATCGAAGCCGCTCAGCGCGCGACTGAACAAGCAGTTGCGGCCGCCCACGACATGCTGCGTCAGGCCTCGATCGAGAAGGATCAACTGTGGTTCGATGGGATACCGCTGACGTCGGAGCGTGTGAAGAAGCTGATCAATGTGAAATTGATGGAGTGCGATTGTGTCGCTCAGCATACCATCGTCGCCGGGGGAGAGCAGGCCTGCGATCCACACAACGAAGGCAGCGGGCCGTTGCCGGCCCACCGCAGCATTATCTTCGACGTGTTTCCTCGATCGGCCACCAACCGGTATTTTGCAGACATGTCCAGAACCGTGGTGCGGGGGGGGCCGAGTCCCGAACTGAAGCGGCTCTATCAAACGGTCTTGGATGCGCAAGAAGAGGCTATCACGAAAGTCAAAGATGGAGCGGATGGGAAGAGGATTCATCAAGGAATTTTGACTAGGTTTGAAAAAGTCGGTTACAAGACGGGCCTCGTGAACGGTCGCATGCAAGGCTACTTTCACGGCACTGGCCATGGGGTCGGACTCGATATCCATGAAATGCCGCGCATTAGCCGCACCGGGTCTCTGCTCCAAGAAGGCCACGTCGTCACCGTCGAACCAGGTCTCTATTACCCCGGTCTCGGCGCCGTGCGCATCGAGGACATGGTGCTCGTCACGAAAGACGGGTGCCGAAATCTGACGAACTTTCCGAAGATTTTCGAGTTGGACTGACCGAAGTGCTGAGACCTGAGTGCTGAGTTCCTAACAGTCCGTTCATCGTGACTCAGTCCCTCAGCACTCAAGACTCAGCACTAGCCCATGCGTCTAACCTTCACGATTCAACGATTCAATCCTGAAGTCGATTCCACCGCCCATCCTCAAGAGATTCGGCTCGATGTCGGCCGCGGGATGACGGTGCTTGATGCGTTGATTCGTATCAAGCAAGAGTGCGACGGGAGTTTGGCCCTTCGCTATTCCTGCCGCTCTGCGATTTGCGGTTCTTGCGCGATGACGATCAACGGCAGTGAGAAGCTGGCCTGCCGCACTTCCCTTCGTAAAGAACTTGAACGGCACGGGCATATCGCGGTCGCGCCACTGCGTAATTTGCCGGTGATCAAGGACCTTGTCGTGGACATGGCGTCGTTCTGGGAGAAGATCCGCGATGTGCATCCCTGGCTGGTGTCGGTGGCTCGGCCTGCGCATGAGGATGTGCCTGCTCAGATGCGGGCGCTAGCCCATGCCAATCCGCAGTTTCACAATGTGGATGCCTGCATCATGTGCGGCGCGTGCGTTGCGGCCTGCACCGTGCATGAAGTCTCGAAGGGGTTTGCCGGCCCGGCAGCCTTGGCGAAGGCCGACCGCTTCCTTTCCGACCCGCGCGAGGCCCCTTCAGCGACAAGGGCTAGGCTTTCGGTGCTCCAAGACGAACATGGGATCTGGGACTGTACGCGATGCAACTTCTGTGTTGAGGTCTGTCCGAAAGACGTCAAACCGATGGAAGCGATCATCCGTTTGCGGCGGGCCTCACTCGAACGAGGCATGACGACGACCGGTGGCGCGCGCCATATCCTCGGTTTTACCGAGTTGGTGGAACAACAAGGACGATTGAACGAAGCAATCATGCCGCTGAAAGTAGTCGGGTTTGCACCGCGAGGTCTGTTGCACATCCTGCCTCTGGGTATGAAGATGTTCTTCAGAGGGAAAATCCCCAACCCATTTGGACGAGCATTCCCTGGGCTTAGCCAGCTGCAGGCCTTCATCAAGCGAGTGCGGCGTGCCGCGTCGCCGGGCTGACGCCGATGGCCTGGACATTTCGATTTCTTGAAGAGATTGCCCTGGCCGATATCGCCTTCGAGGCCGAGGGGGAGTCGGTCGAGGAGGTCTTTCGCGGTGCGACGCAGGCCATTCTAGAGAGCATGGCAAATCCTTCCACGGTGTCGGGGGTGTGGGAGCGCGCCATAGAACAGAGCGATGTGGACCCATCGACATTATTGTTTGATTGGCTATCAGAGGTGGTCTATTGGAAGGACGCCGAAGGGGTGGTTTTCCGAGAGGCGCCGCTCGCCCTGACGCGGGAGGGTGAGGTTTGGCTGTTGCGCGCACGTCTGATTGGCGCGCCGGTAGATCATCAGACACAAGAACTCCATGCCGATGTGAAAGGGGTCACGAAACATCTCTACGAGCTCAAGCAGACAGGCAATCGCTGGAAGGTACGCGTGGTGCTCGACGTCTAAGAAACAGGCGATGAGGGATGTCATTGGTCAACGGTCACAGGTTAATTGATGAAGTGAAGAGCGACATGACGCATGTACACCATTGACTTTTGACCAATGACGATTGACCTTCTTTAACATGAACCTCCACACTGACATGACGGTCAATCGGATTACGGACGAGATTTGGGAAATCCCCATGTCTGAAAAGCCCGGCATGCTGGTACCTGCCAGGATTTATGCTACCAAAGGGATTCTTCAGGCTATGGATTCTGGGGTTTTCGATCAGGTGACCAATGTCGCCTGTCTGCCAGGCATTCGCCGGTATGCGCTCTGTATGCCGGACGGGCATTGGGGCTATGGATTTCCGATAGGAGGTGTCGCGGCGTTCGATGTGCATGACGGTGTCATTTCTCCCGGCGGTGTGGGCTACGATATCAACTGTGGCATGCGGCTGATTCGAACAGATTTGACGCTGGCGGATGTGCGTCCGCACCTAGAACGACTCATGACTGAACTTTTTCGAAAGGTGCCGGCGGGCGTCGGGGCGAGCGGATTCGTTCGGCTCTCGGGGGAAGAATTTGGCCGTGTGATGACCCATGGGGCCAAGTGGTGTGTGGAGCGGGGATACGGGTGGCATCGGGATCTTGTCCGCATGGAAGAAGGCGGCTGCATCGAGGGGGCTGATCCGTCGATTGTGACCGACCATGCAATCAAACGAGGCATCAATCAGCTGGGGACCTTGGGATCGGGCAATCACTATCTCGAAGTCCAGGTGGTGTCGAACGAGCGGATATTCGATCCGGTCACGGCGGCGGCGCTTGGCATCACCGGCAACGAGCAGATCGTCGTGATGGTGCATTGCGGTTCTCGCGGGTTCGGCCATCAGGTGGCGAGCGACTATCTCAAGGTGTTCGAAAAGTCCATGCGCCGCTACGGCATCACCGTGAAGGATCAGCAGCTGGCCTGTGCGCCGTTTCGATCTCCCGAGGGGCAGGAGTATTTTTCCGCCATGAATTGTGCCGCGAACACGGCCTTTGCTAATCGGCAAGTCATCACGCATCAGATTCGCGAGGCCTTCGCGACGGTCTTCGGTCGGTCCGCTGAGGCGCTGGGGATGGAGTTGGTGTACGACGTGGCGCATAACATTGCCAAGGTCGAACGGTATCCGGAAGGGGATCTGGTCGTGCATCGCAAGGGAGCGACCAGGGCGTTTGGGCCGGGGAGTCCAGAGCTGCCAGAGACGTTCAGGCAGACAGGGCAGCCGGTCATCTGTGGAGGGTCGATGGAGACCGGCTCATACTTGCTGGTGGGAACAGATCATGCGGTGCGGGACACGTTTGGATCGACGATGCACGGGGCCGGGCGAACGATGTCACGCGCGCAAGCAAAGAGAACGGTTCGCGGCGCGGAGTTGCAGCAGCAGATGAAACAACGCGGCATTTTGGTCAAGGCTGTGTCGATGTCGGGCCTCGCGGAGGAAGCCGGCCTGGCCTATAAAAATATCTCTGACGTGGTGGAATCGGTCGACCGTGCGGGAATTACAAAAAAAGTGGCAGAATTACGTCCGATAGGGAATATAAAGGGGTAGCAGTCTGCCATGCTGGAAGGCGCGATGATGGAACAACGAAAGAACCTCCGGTTTCCCGTCAAGTTTCGCAGTTCATTTTCTTCCATCGGTCTGGTTGGCGGAGAGGGCAGCATCGTCGATCTTTCCATCAGGGGTTGTCGTATCGAAAGCTCCATTGATGTTCAGCCAGGAGCCTCTCTGGATGTCCGGATCCAGGCGATAGAGGGCGAACCCCCAATTCACATCCAGGCAGCGATTGTCCGGTGGAACCAAGGGCGGGAATTTGGCCTTGAGTTTGAGGTGATTATTCCGACAGAATGGGTTCACCTTAAAGAATTCGTGAAGCAGCTCGAACTGGAGCCCTATCAACGAGCGCAACAGCAAAAAGAAGCCGATATCTAGCAGGAAACCGAAAAAACTCTGTTCGCATCCGACCAACCCCAGCGGCTACTTCCTCACCTGTCCGGAATTTTCCAAGACCGCCTCTTTGCCCATGTCCTGCCCGTTTCGCACTTCACGGTCCATGTACGGTGACTTTTCAAAATGCGAAAGTTATACTTCGAATGTACGTGTGAACAAGCGGGAAGGAGGCGATTGGTATGAAAAATTATATCGGAGGGCTATGGAGGATCGTGGGAATCGGATTGCTCGCCACAACCGTTGCCGGCACGGCTGGAGCGTCGGATAAGCCGGTAACGGGTGACAAGGTTATCAGGGAAACGCAGGAGGCCGTGACGGCCACCAAGGACTACACGATTCAGCAGAAAGATGCGTTTCAGCGAAAGGTTCAGACAGAGCTGGATGAGATGCAAGTGCGCATCACGCAGCTCCGTGGACAGCTCAATCATGCGTCGGCGGAAGCACGAACAGATATCCAGAAGGCGATCGTGGAATTAGAAAAGAAAAAGGACCTGGCCAATAAAAAAGTGCAGGAGATTCATTCAGCAACCGCCTCTTCCTGGGAACAGGTGAAGTCGAAAACGGCGGCTGCGATGGACGATCTTCGGGATTCTCTCAACCGCACCTTGTCGCATCTTCCGTGACGGTCGATCAATGAAATATGCCCTCTATCCCGGTTGTGCGGCCCAAGGGGCGACGCCGGAACTCTATCAATCGACGAGGGCGATCATCGGTTGTTTGGGAATTGAGGTCGTTGAACTCGCTGCCGCGCCCTGTTGCGGCGCCGGGGTTGTAACGGAAGCGCATCCCGATATGGCGTTGGCGTTGAATGCCAGGACATTTGCGCAGGCGGAGGCGCTTGGACTGGACGTCATGACGATTTGCGGCACTTGCCAAGGGGTGATGAGCGCAGCCAATCGACGATTGAAGACAGAGACAGGAACTCTGGATCGCATCAACGCTCTCCTGGCGCCGGAAGGGCTGGCCTATCACGGTCACGTCCAAGTTAAACATCTGTTGTGGATCGTGGTACGAGACATCGGGCTGGCTCGCCTGGCCGCGCTGACCTCCGTGCCGATGCGAGACTTTCACATCGCCCCGTTTTACGGGTGCTACATCCTGCGTCCATCATGGGATCTGGGGTTTGACGATCCCGAGAATCCACAATCCCTTGAACGTGTCATCAAGGCTGTCGGTGGCGAACCGGTAGCTTATGCCGGGAGAACTAAATGTTGTGGGTTCCCCATCATCCTCGAAAAGGAAGCCATAGCCGTGGCCATGTCAGGGATGCACATGAGTGAAGCCAAGGAGCAGGGAGCCGACTTTATGGTGACGCCCTGTCCTCTCTGTCACATGAGTCTGGATATTTATCAGGAACGGGCCGGTCGCGAGGTGAACCGCGAGCTCCATTTACCGATCTTGCACGTGCCGCAATTACTCGGTTTGGCGATGGGGCTTCCAGCCAAGGACTTGGGGCTCTCGCATCATGTGATCTCGGTGGATTCTATTCTGGCCTCCCTTGAGCGTCGTCGAACGAATCCGCAACCTTCCTAGCGGGCTGCGGAAAAACTCGGTGGATACTGAAAACACCCTTGTGCTATTTCAGATGGAGTAAACGCCTCAATAACATCAGGATGCTCAAAAAGGCCGTCCAGCAAGGCCGCAGCGAGCGAAGAGGCGAGGCATACGCTTCGGTACGTTGAGCCTCTGAGCGACGTGAGAACGCCGCTGGCGGACTTTTTCAGCATCCTGCTAAAGGAGTTGGCGAATGAAGGTGGTCAACCTTTCGGACTATCAGCAATTCAGCAGCGAGAAGATGAAGAAAAATAATCTGTTTCAGACGCCACGATTCTTCTGCGACATCTACTGCTTCGAACCAGGGCAGGAACAGAAAGGTCATATCCATGGCGAGCAGGATAAGATCTATTTCGTGCTTGAGGGGCAGGGCACGTTTCAGATCGGTTCAGAGAAACAGGTGCTGGGTCCAGGGCAGGGGACCATGGCGCCAGCCGGGGAAGAGCATGGCGTGAAGAATCACACAGGCCAGCGTCTCAAAGTGCTCGTGTTCGTGGCGCCGAATTCGGCATGAGAGGTTAAACGTGAAACGTAAAACGTTTTCGACGCGCGCAATAGAGGATCGACTAGGCTGCCCTCGAAAATGAAATAGGGGATTGAGATAACACGCGCAGTGGGAGATCCTCTAGCCCGCCCTCTCCTGGGGCGATGGGAAGCTATCTGTCAATGTCCCGCCAATGCTGCTCGTTACTCTTGTCATGTGGGTTGCCCGTTCGGCCAACAAAGTAGATCAGATAAGCCAACCCCGTCGTACGGCATAGTCCATCGCTGCTTTCGTAGAAGCTCCGGGTACCTGCTCCTTATTGCAGCATTTGACACGCTATCCCCAAACGTAATGCTTCCATTTTCGTTTTCCGTTCGTTGATTTTATAGAATGAACAGGGTATCTACTTTCAGCCTCGTGGTGGATCGAGCATAGTAGAGGAGAAGCATGGGCGCTCTGATACCTCGTGAACGGATTGAGCAGACAATCCTCGTCATTCGTGGTCATCGAGTCATGCTGAGCACAGACCTTGCCGATCTCTACGCAGTTGAGCCGCGTGTGCTTATCCAGGCTGTGAAACGCAACAGGGGCCGATTTCCAGCCGACTTCATGTTTCAACTGACAGAGCAGGAGTTCAACCGCTTGAAATCACAATTTGTGATTTCAAGTTGGGGCGGTCTCCGTAGAGCCTATCCTTATGCCTTTACCGAGCAGGGCGTTGCAATGTTATCCAGTGTGTTACGAGGCAAGCGCGCCATTGAGGTGAATATCGCTATTATGCGTACCTTTGTTCGCTTGCGCGAGATGATCAGTTCGAGCAAAGTCCTTGCCCGACGCCTCACAGATCTGGAAAAGAAGTACGATGGCCAGTTTCAAGTCGTCTTTGAGGCCATTCGTGAATTGATGGCGGAGCCCACGCCAAAATCCCGCCGCATCGGATTCAAGACATGAGGGAACAGGAGAAGGCAGGCTAGATGGTCTCCTGTGCTCGCGCAACGCACGGTCTCAGAAGGTATGGCGCAAGCGTGTCTGTCTCACCGGCTGCGGTCGAGGCCCCCCCCCCACATTCTTACTGGTGGGTGATGAACTGGAAAAAATAAGAACGTGTGCGCAGAGGGACAAACGGTCTGACTAAAATAGTTGCTGACTCCTTTACCTGGCCTCGCCATCTTTCGTTCCTGCTAGGCTAACCACGGGTGAACCGGGCACTTGCAGGCAAGTCTTTTTCCATGTGACTGCAACCGCCTTTTCTATGATTTTCTTCAGACTTGGGGGAACAACAGAAGGACTGCGTGATGTGAGTTTCCGGGCGATATAACGGGCAATCAATGGTTTGCCCGTGTCATTGTTTAGTCCGAGCTCTTTCCTTGCGGCAGCTATTAAGGTATCGACATCCTCTATTTCTGACTTCAAGTCCGTTTCCCACTTACTGGGAAAGCAAGCTACGCCGTCTGCAATTAAGAGCGATGAGGGCGCCTCCTGACTTTGGCCTGTCAGGGCAAGGAGTTCCTTTGATTTCCTGATGCTTTTCTCGTCGGAGTTGCCTTTGTCATAATCAAAGAGCATGAAACAAGGAATGTGGAGTTCGTTGAATATTCTAAAGAGGCGATCCATCGATCCCTTGCCACCGCATTCTACAGCGCTGATACCTTGTGGGTCGAAAGCGCAGTTTGGAAGAGAGTCGGCATAAATCGGGAGGCTATATTCCTCAGTTGGGCCTTCGACAAGGACAATCTTGAATGCGAAAAATCCTTCGTTGCGACGCGGATTATACGCATGAGAGTACTGGTCCCGCATGGATTCCGGCGTAACGTTGCCTTTGGTTGTTGGGAACCGGATCTCAAGGTCTTGAATCATCTTTGACATTGGTAACTGCCATGCTCTGCTTTCTGCCGTTTTCTTCCCATTGACGGTCCCCACAATACATTCCATTCGGATGATCTCATCAAAATAGGCTACGTCTACAAGAAGGGAAGAGTGGGTTGAGAAGAGAACCTGGTCTCCGCCTTCAGCGATTTTGCGAAATACGCGCCGTATGGTTCGTTGCGCTTGCGGGTGCATGTACAGTTCAGGTTCCTCAACAGCGAGGATGAGATTTCGCTTTTTCCCCTCGGCCGAAGAAGTCATGTGTTCGGCATAGCGTCGAAGGATAGTGAAAATAACTGCCCTTTGGAGGCCGTGGCCTTTGTTCTCGACGGCATTTCTAAAGCCGTCATCCACAAAGAGCTTTGGTGAGGCCAGAAGCACCTCCAGGGTTGGTGTTTGAAATTCAATTTCCAGGTCGCAACCGATGAAGAAGTCGTTCAAAAGTTTGTTGAGTTGATTCTCCGTTTCGGCAATCAAGGGCACTCGCTCTGCCCCTCCGGTACGGTTCATCTGCTTGGACACTTCTCCGAGAATGCTTCCGATCTTGGACTTCTTCTCCTCCGTAACCGTGTCTAAAATTGCATAGAGCAGTTTTCCAAATGGACTGCTCTTAGTTCCCTTGGATTCTTCGGTTACATCGCGAACGGCTGGAACAAGGACGAAAAATGGCAGCGTGCCTTTTAGGACGTTGGCATAGCCCTTGGGATTGTCAATCCAAGTGTCCTTCTTGGGAATCTTCTCAGCATGAGTTTCTATAAATTCCTTGGCCTTGTCCTTCCACGCAGTAACAGTAGGAGTTGTTGTCCCGCCGAGAAAATCGGCGAAACTTACACCGTTCACAACCAGCTGATCTTTCTTTTTCCACCACTCCTTGATGTTGTTACCAGTGATATGGGATTCCTGAAGCCACTCCGACTCGGGCACGGGTTTCTTGCAATGTTGTCCTACTCCAATCTTGTCTTCGCCTTGTTCGGAGTCGGACTCGGATTCGCCGCTTCTTGTTCCCATCCTTGCAGAACGGGCCATGTGAAACGTCCCGTCTGTATTAAGATACGCACCCAGCGCCTCCTCTTCCTTATTCGTAAGTTCTGAGAATACGGCCTCCACCCGAATCTCAAGGCTCGTGTCTTTGTTCCAGAATGATTCCTCGTTCAACAGTTTTGCACTTGGATTAAAGAGGAAATCTAGAGCTCGAAGAACCGATGACTTTCCCGCGTTATTTGCACCCACCAATGCGTGCATGTTCCCAATCTCTAAATAGATCTCTCGGCACGACCTGAAATTTTTGATATGGAGGTGGGTCAGTTTCATTTGTCTCTCTGCACTTCGTTCAAGAGAGAAGGCTGCTTCTCTAAAGCTTTCATCTCCAGCCCTTCGATTTCTTTAATAGATTTCCCTGCTATCCCTTGAAGGTCTCCATACATTCCAGCCGTTGCTTGCATCACTCGCTCGATTTGTTCCTCTCGCTTTGCCCATTGCTTCGTGATGGCTTTTTTCTCTCTATCAAGATCCTCCTGCATCGAAGAGAACGCCTCGACGATTGCCTCTACCCGATGTCGGAAACGTGGTCCGGTGAGGTACTGATAGACCATCTCCGTTTTGGATTGTTGTCCCTCTAAGGCCTGCCGAGCCGAGGCAACTTCGATTAAGGAGTGGCGCAATGCGACCGCGACGGAGAGCATTGATCGTGAATGTGTAACCCAGACTCCGTCGATGAGATCAAAAGACTCCATGCCTTTTGGGAGCGTCTGACTGACAATGACTGCAATTTCTGCCTTGGCGGTCCGCTGATCGTCGCGAAGTTTGGCCAGCCAGCCGTCGCTCCAATTTTTGGTCCGTTTGGATTCCCATAAGATCGTTCCACAGGGCTGACCGAGCGGGCCTATGACCCGCTGTAGGGCATCGCCGCCGAATTCGCCTTTGGGGACAGGCTCGATAGTGTCCCTCGGGAACTTTGCCCTGAGCAAAGCTTCCAGCTCTAGTTCCTGGACTTCACCTTGGAGTTGCTGCGATCCTTGTTCGGCTCTGCGCTTGAGTTCTTCGATCTGGGTCTGCATGGAGGCGATGGTTTGTTCTGCCTCCATTACTTTATGTTTCAGACCTTCTTCGGCTTCTTTCTTGGCCTGCTCGCGGGTGGCAGAGAGCCCATCCTGAACCCGCTTTTCGACTGTGAGTTCTAGCTCCCGTTTGGCATCGTCCAGTTCACGCTTTTGTCGGATGAGATCGGCCTGCGCCTTCTGAGCCTCGGCAAGTTTGACTTCGCGTTGATTGAGGACGTCCTGAAGTTCGGCGAGTTCTCTCGTCTTCTGGTCAATATCCGTTTGCAGGGCGAGTTTGGCCTTCTTGGATTCCTCTGAAACGATCTTTGCGCGCTCGATCAGCAGCTTCTCGGCCACCTGATCATCAATCGCTTGCGTAGCTTTTGAGACAGCTGCTTCTCGCGCACGCAAAGACTCTTCTTTCTTAGCAATGTCCGTGTCTTTCTGCGCCAGCTGCATCTCGTAGTCGCGACGGGTTGACTCGATCAATGGAGCGGCGAGAGATTCCGTCAGCTTGATCTCGGTCTTGCAGTTAGGGCAGGTAATTGTGGGCTCTGACATAGAAAAGTCTCGATATGACTGGTTTATCTATAGGGTCAATTCCTACGCTCAAAGGGTGGATAAATCAACAGTACAGAAGGGGGTAATGGGCGTCAGGAAGGCTAATTGCTTCCTCCAAACGCGTTCGTTACCTCTTTAGGGATGGGGGCTGATTGATCTTCCACTGCATGAACCAGAGAAACTAAACAAACCAAATCAACCAGGGGGCTGCACTCAAAAAAAGCAGCCTAAGGTTTTGGCTGGGTCGGCGTTGCGGGCACTGATTCCTTCCTTGCCCAATTCGTTGCAGTGACGCAGAGCTCTACTTCCTGCGCTGGGGCTGGAACGTTGCGAATCGTGACACGCGCTCCTCCGTGCGGGTTGTTTGTCCAGACGCGAATGGCTTGGGCCTTGCTGTGAGGCGTACTCACGTAAATGGTGGTGTAGGCTAGATCATTGAGTGGGGCATTGTTCTCATCAGTTGTCGGTTCTTGATAGGAAACGGTGAGGTGGGTACGTCCTGCCGGGAGAGCCATGGTCTGGCAGCCTGGCGGAAGGGGGACACCGACGGTTGTCTCTTTTTGTAGTTCGTCGCTCTGGGCGTTTTTCTCAAGAGGCCTCTGCCCTATTGCGCAGGCTGTGAGAGCCAATCCTGCTGCGAGAAGGAGCCACGTCGAGAAATGTCGGTTCATTTCGATTGTCTCTCAAAACCACAGCAACCATTCGGCTAGGATACCGGCTCCTGTCGTGGAACGTGGCGTCCTTCTTCCAAGTCTTGCAAGTCGGCCCAGCTGGTGAGATCGGTGCGGGAGGGATCGACGGCGTCTCTGAGCTTGTTGAAGTATTCCTGCTTCTCCGGCGTGCTTGGTCCGCGGCTCAGCATCATCCGGTTCCATGCTTCCAACTCGGCTGGAGGATGGGCCTTCGCTGTCTGTGAGAACCATTTTACCACTGCGTCATCTGAAGGATTGCCTTTGACGGCTGCGGTGAACTGATCGGCAGTGATCCCTGCGAATTCCATGAGCCGTTCATCCATGGGGCAGGGGTAGATGTATTCCCCCTCGGTCTTGGCTAACACGGCGCGGCACTTATCTATCATGCGCGCGAGATGGACATAGTCCGCCATCTTCACGCGCATGCTGCGAGGGAAAGTCTTTCTCAGATCCATGATTAGATCAATTTGTGATTCGTGAACGTCAAGCTCTTCACGATGACTTCGCCGTTTTCGTATGTAATGATGCGGCGGGTGGCCGGAAGATCCGATGATCCGATGCGCACATGGGTGTCGGTAAAGCTTTCCACGTTGTTCAGCTTCCCGTCGGTGGGCGAATAGTAGTACACGCTGTACTTCGTCGTCAGATTTTTCTGGTCTTGGGTCACTGCGCTCTCTTCCACGTTAATCGTAAAGGCAAAGGGGGTCATGCCGGGGTGCGCCATCTTGCGATTGATCTGGGTAATGCGATTGTCTTTGACGCGATAAAACGAGTTCGATCCGTGGATGATCAGTTTCGTGCCGAACGGGTGCCCGTCTTCTTCCATGGTCAATGAGTACTTGCCGTCCGATTCCTCGAAGGTTCTTGGGCCACGGTGCACCGCGATCATGCCGAGCTGTTCCTGCGCCCACTTTTGCACGTCGGGCTCTCCCAGTTGGACCGATACTTCACGAGGGCCTTTCACCATGACAGGTCCGCTGGTTTCCTTCCCGTTCACATTCACTGTCAGATCGGCCGTGAACCCCGTAAAGTCCTTCTGCCACCGCGCGGTGTTTTCGAAGGCACGACGAAGTAACTCCCGGGCCTCCGGGTCGTCGGCGACTGTGGGTTGATCCTGTTTCTGATGTTCCATTGGATAGTCTCCTTCGTGAGTTGAATTACGTTGCGCATTATCGCACGGGATGAAACGTGCCACAAGCGCCAGCATGCGTGCGGCGGGCACGCATAGGGCGCAGACATGATATGCAAATCTTGATTTCGTCTGTCTCATTCATCCCACCAGACTCGCTAGGCCCGTATGGCTATCCGCTGAGGCGCTAGAAAACATTGAACATTTCGGATATACTGCGCCCCGCGAGGGTACTGTGCCCGCGTAGAACGAAAGGACAGATATGGAACGACGGGCTGCTTCGCATACAGAAGAAGAAGAGATGAACCATCGCCGACGGTTGCTGAATGCCGCAAAGAAAGGCGATCAGAAGGCCATCGGCAAGCTGTTAGAGCTCTATCAAGTGCGGATCTACAGCGGCGACATGGTGACGAAAATGAATAAGACATCCGCGACACACAAACTTCAGGCTCAGCTCGCGGAAGGAAAGCCCGTCAAGGGTGGGTCGGGGAGTCACGGCAGGAAGGCCGCGCCTTCGAAGCCCGCTTCGGCGAAACTCAGACATGGAAAGTCCGCTGAAAAACGCGTACCTGCGAAAGTCAAATCGCATTCTGCCATCGTAAAGTCAAAAGCTAAACCAAAGGCAAAAGTTCGGCCAACCAAAGCAGTGACAAAGAAACGCAAGAAGTAGCCAGGTTGCGATTATTGCACCGCTACTCGTAGCCCCCCTCCCCCCAGCTTTGCGGCGATCTCTTCAGCTTCTGCCAGTGTGCCTGCGAACACGATGGCTTCTCCATCATGGTCTATCTTCCATGCGAGTTCAAAGGCTTTCGCGGAGTTCATGCCAGGAATGTATTGGCAAAAGAGCGCAATCACCTGCTCATAGGTGTGACATTCGCAGTTGAACACGATCACACGCGCATCGACCCCAGCGCTTGTGTCGACGCCGGTTATCTCTGCCGGGACGGGAGGGGCGAAGGGGACGTTCGTGCCTGCCATGGGGATGAATTCTAGCAGACTTGGTTGGAACTTTTAACAGGCCAAGAGAAAAACTATGTGTGCACGCAAAACGACACTGATCCGCACATCTGTAGCAACGGGAGTACACCAAGCAGGATGTTCAAAAAGGCCGTTCAGCAAGGCCGCAGTGAGCGAAGCGGCGAGGAGGTACGTACCGCACTTCGTGGGGCCGTTCGCCCCTAGAATGGATCTTGGCGAACGGATAAGCCCCTCCAGTGTCCGGCTTCCGAGAAACTCTCGTTGAGCCTCTGAGCGATGCGAGAACGCCGCTGGCGGACTTTTTCAGCTTCCTGCTAATAGCCTGCCCGGATGAGCAGGTGGTTGGTTCTTAGCCAATTCTCTCGAATACAGGATTGTGCATAGAGCGTGAAATGAGCGGGGGAGTCCGTGACTGGTTGGAGCTGATGTGTCAGCGCGAGGGTCTGTGTGTAGACGAGGGAGGCGGATGTCTTCACGAGGGCGAGCCCATATTCAAAGTGGTATCCTTCTTTAAGGCTGACACGACTCTCCGATAGGGCTCTCACCTGCTCGAGATCATAGGAGTGCTGTCTAAACGAATCGTCCATGAGGCGTAGAAGTGCGGCAGGGCCTGGCACAAGACTGTCGCCGATACGAAGACTGTGGGACGGCTCGAAGAGTCCACGCTGGAGACGACGGTCCTGTCGAAGCGCCATGTGAAAGTGTGCGCGCCAAAGAGGGTCGTGCAGATCACGATCAATGGCGGCTGCCACAGTCGGTGAAAGTGCTCCGCTCACGTCATAGCCCTGCACGAGGCGTCCGGAATCGATAAGGTCCGGGAAGCTCATGCCCATCCGATCTTGGAACGCCGTCATTCCGGACATGGGCGTCAGTTGCAGCGCCATGAAATCACGAAAATGGATTGTGGCAAAGCGAGTCAGGAGCCGTGCCAAGGTCTCCGAGTGGCAGAGATGAAAGGGGTAGAACAGGGCGTGGGGTGCTCGGTGTCGATTCATCGACAAAGTTTTATGGCCATGTTAGGGTTTGCGCGTGCGATATCTCTTCACGTCGTGGCTTGATTTCCTGCTCATCTTTGTTCCGGTGACGATCGCGCTCGAAGTCCTTCGAGCCGATCCACTGCTGATCTTTGTATCGGCCGGACTTGCCATTATTCCATTGGCGGGCCTGTTGGGTCGAGCCACCGAGCATTTGACGACCCATGTCGGTGCCGGCATCGGCGCGCTGCTTAATGCCTCGCTCGGTAATGCCGCGGAATTGATTATTGCACTGGTGGCTCTGCGCGAGGGCCTTCACGATGTCGTCAAAGCCTCTCTCACCGGCTCAATTATCGGCAACATTCTACTCGTTCTCGGGATCTCCATGTTTGCCGGCGGGATGAAGTACGAGCGGCAGAAGTTTAACCAGACTGCTGCTGGAATGGGCGCCAGCCTCCTGCTCCTGGCTGCTGTGGGGCTCATCATTCCCGCGCTCTTCCATTTCACCGCCGCCGATCGTGGCGTCGTGATCGAACGAAATTTAAGCCTCACCATATCATTTGTACTATTCGCTATTTATGTCGCAAGCTTATTGTTTACCTTGAAGACCCATCGCCATCTGTTTGCCGGAGAGGCCCATAATGCTTCGGACCTCGGGGAGCAGCCCTGGACCCGAGGCGCGTCGATCACGGTACTCACGGTGGTGACCTGTCTCGTGGCCCTGATGAGCGAGATGTTGGTAGGAGCACTGGAGCCGGCTTCGCACCAACTTGGGCTCACGCAAGTCTTCGTCGGTGTCATTCTGGTCGCTCTTGTGGGGAATGCGGCCGAACATTCCACGGCCGTGATGGTGGCACTGAAAAACAAGATGGATCTAGCCTATGGTATCGCGGTTGGGTCTAGCCTGCAGATTGCGTTGCTTATTGCGCCATTGCTCGTTTTTGCCAGTTATCTCTTCTGGACGCCGTTGTATCTGATCT
>JACQEY010000065.1 GCA_016200355.1 Nitrospirota bacterium | reverse complement strand
CGCACTCGAAACCGCCTCGCTCACAATCTGCGACAGCTTCTCGGACATCTCTTTCATCGACATCTGGAGTTTCCCGATTTCATCCCGGCTGGTGACCTCCACCGTCTCCCTCAGGTCTCCATTGGCAACCTTTTTGGTCACTTCAACCAGTCTCTCCATCGGGACCGTCAGGCTCCGGGTCACGAAAATGCCTACGCCGATCGCAAAGAATATGGCCATGCCGATGATCAGAAACAGCAGGTTCCTTGCCGCCTCATAGGCTTTGGTGGCCGCTTTCGCGTCTTCATTCATCAGATCGACCTGAAAGGCGCCAAAAGCTTTCCATGCGTCCATAAACCGCTCATTGGCCGGCACCATCTCTTTAACGGCGACTTCCCGGGCACCCTCCAGATTTCCCTCCGAGAGAAGCTTCCTCACCCGGCCAAAGCTCTCGACAAAAACCACCCTCCTGTCACGAACCTCGGCAAAGAGAGCCTTCCCCTTTTCGGTGTAAAGACGCCCCTCGATATCTTTTAAAAGCGCGGTAATCTCCTCCTTGTTTTTATTCTGCGACCGCTCCAGTTCGGCAATGGCCACGGGGTCCTTGATAATCACCAGTTCAAAGGCGATCTGGGCATTGTCATTCACCCGCTCCACGGACTTTTGTATCAGGTCGATTTTCCCCCACTGGACTTTAATCACCCGGTCCAGTTTTCCGTTGATGACTTCCATCCGGTCAATCCCAAGCCATCCCACGCCAACCAGAATGGCCACCATCACCGCGAAAGCCAGCCCCAGTCTCACGCCAATCTTCATATTCTTCATGCTTGAATCCTCCTTCTTATTTTTTGTTATTGTTCAGTTGCACTGACAACTGTTTCGTTGACTGTGCCGGCCTCCGGCCTCCCCGCCGCTTCCCTTAAAAGGGCAGGAACATCGAGAATCAACGCCACCCGGCCGTTTCCCAGGATCGTCGATCCCGATACCGCCCGAATGCCGTGAAACATCTTCCCCAGCGGCTTGATCACCGCCTGGTTCTCCCCGTATAAAATATCCACCACCAGCCCCACCTGCTTGTTCCCCTGCTGAACCACGATAATGCTCTCCCGTTTCGGGGGAGTCCCCTTCAAGCCGAAGAAATCTCTCAGCCGGAGGCAGTGGAGCGGCTTCCCCCTCAGATTGATGACCCCCTGGCTGTTTTGCCGCTCGCGGCTCTCTGCCGGGATTTCAAGGCATTCAATCACCGCCTCCAGTGGAATCACATACGTCTCCTCACCCACGCCGACTGCGAACCCGTCGATGATGGCCAGTGTCAGCGGCAAACGGAGGGTGATCGTCGTCCCCTTCCCCTCACGGCTTTCTACCGCCACAGAACCCCGCAGGGCCTCGATATTCCGCCGGACCACATCCATCCCGACACCCCGGCCAGAAAGCTCCGTCACCATCGTAGCTGTCGAAAATCCAGGCTCAAAGATAAACCGGTAGACCTCCTCGTCCGACAGGTTCCGCCCATCCGGTATCATCCCCCGGGAAATCGCCTTTTCAAGGATCTTCTGCCGGTTCAGACCCGCCCCGTCGTCTTCCACCTGGATCACCACGCTCCCCGCTTCATGAAAAGCCCGGAGCGTAATGCACCCGCAGGGATCCTTCCCGGCTTTCTTCCGCTTCGCCGGAGGCTCGATCCCATGGTCCATGGCGTTCCGGATCATAT
>JACQEY010000053.1 GCA_016200355.1 Nitrospirota bacterium | reverse complement strand
GTCCGCTTCGCCCTGTGCGATACGCGTCCGTTTGATTCCTTCCTGCTCGACAATATCGTCCGTTTCCCGCACTCCTGCCGTATCAACTAAATGAATCAACACCCCGTTAAGATCGACGGATTCCTCGATTACATCTCTCGTCGTCCCAGGAATGGCCGTCACAATTGCCCGCTCTTGCCTCAGGAGACGATTCATCAAACTGGATTTGCCAACATTCGGGCGGCCAAGGATGACGACGCGCGCACCTTCTCGCAAGATCCGACCTTCCTGCGCCGTGGCTTCCAATTTCTGAACCACCGCATATGCCCCCTTCACAATGCGCACCAATTCATCGCGTTGAAGAAAGGAAATATCTTCGTCCGCAAAATCTATCCCCGCCTCTACGTGGGCCAACAGTGTTAGAAGGGAGGTCCGAGCCTGTTCGACCTCATGAGTAAGATCACCCCGCAGCTGGCGTTGAGCGATACTCAATCCGGCGGATGATGTGGCCCTGATCGTATCGAGTACCGCTTCCGCCTGAGAGAGATCGAGCCGTCCGTTGAGAAAGGCACGTTTCGTAAACTCTCCCGGTTCCGCCATCCGTGCACCGGACGCAACACAGATCTTGCACACCATCCCAAGCACCAACGCTCCGCCATGAGACTGAATTTCCACTACATCCTCTGCCGTAAACGACCGCGGAGCCTTCATATAGACCACGAGCGCTTCATCGAGCAGGGCCGATACGGGAGGCAGATCAGGGCCCGGTCTATTATCTTTCTGCCCATTCAATGCAGGAATCACAAGATCGGCAAGATGCAACATGTGTGAAGAAACCGATGAGAGGGAACGGCCAGAACGTAAGCGAACAACTCGGGAAGCGACAACAAGCGATTGAGGGCCACTCAGGCGAACAATTCCAATGCCGCCCTCCCCCGTAGGGGTGGCAATAGCACAGATCGTGTCGTCGAGTCCTCCATGCATGACGCCTCTTTCACTAGCAGGATGCAGAAAAAGTCCGCCAGCTTCTCAATCGCGAAACGAGCATGCCGAGCGAGGCAGGCGCAACACGCAAGCCTTAGTTTCGACTGATGCGCCTTTCTCGCTCCCTAGCTTGTGGCGCTCCCATGACCAGCGGGAAGTATGTAGCGGGCAGGGTAATCGAGAAGCACTATGCGCTCGTGCTGCCGCTCTGCTCAGCCCCTGCCGCGAGCAGTGACTTGTCAGTCAACAGAAAACGATCCGTGACCAATTGTTGGGTGATGGTCAGGACATTGTTCGTCAGCCAATACAGCACCAGGCCCGCAGGAAAATTTACGAACAGGAATGTCAAGCCGATCGGGAGGATCAACATCATCTTCGCCTGTGCCGGATCCATCGTGGTAGGCGTGATCTTCTGTTGAATAAACATGGTCGCCCCCATGAGCACCGGTAGCACATAGTAGGGATCCTGCAACGATAAGTCGGTAACCCAGAGCATGAAAGGGGCCTGGCGCAAATCGATCGTCATGTAGAGGACATTGAACAGGGATATGAAGACCGGCATCTGCAAGAACATCGGGAGAAAGCCGCCCAGCGGATTTACTTTCTGCTCCCGATACAGTTTCATTAACTCTTTGTTCAGCCGATCGCGGTCACCCTTGTATTTCTCCTGAACTTCTTTGATCTTCGGTTGGATCAATCGCATCATTTTCATCGACTTGTAGCTCTTGTATTGCAACGGCACAAATAACAGCTTGATCCCCATTGTCAATAAGATGATGCAGACTCCATAGTTATTGATATATTCATGGATGAATCGCAGGATGTAAAAAATCGGCTTGGCGACTGACTTCACAACCGTCCAACTGCCGTAGATGAACCATCCAAAATCGATCATATCTTCCAGGCCTACATTCATCGAGCGGAGCGTGTCGTATTCCTTTGGGCCTGCATATAGCTGAAGCGCAACCGAGGAAGCCCCTCCTGACGCGGCCATCCGCACCCCAGCCGACACAATTTTGGGGTCTTCCGTCTTGGCGAGAGCGGCAGCACTTTCTTTCGGTATCAACACCGATAAAAAATACTTATCCTGCAAGGCAACCCACTGAACCGTCCCCTTCCGCTCAAGTTCTTTCTCCGGTGTCTCTTTTTCTATTTTGTTGTCGACCTGCGAGGCCGATCCGATTAGACCGATGAACCCATCACCCCATTCCACGATACCGAAATTCGTCCCTAACCCAATATCATAGGACTCGGTCAATCCATCAATCGCGAACAAGACATCCATCACATAACTATCATGATGAAATGTCAGCTGTTTCTCTACACCGAGATGGGTGGCTGGATCATGAAACCGCATTGTGACATGCCCGACAGGATGGGCGGCATCGAGCTTCGAAAAATCTTTCTCGATATTATAGAGGCCTTCTCGAATCGTCTTGTCGATGTCGGCATTTGCGACCGTCATTGAGAGGGGGCCTTTGAATTTTCCCCCTTGATAGACAAGTTGTACCGGTTTCTCCGCGGGAGGCTCTGTATGGTATCGCTTCAGCTCCCAACTTCGAATCACCCCGCCACGATTCGACAGCTCGACCCGAACTAGACCTGTCTCAACCGTCACTACCTGTTCCAATGTTGGCAAGGAAGTGCCCGACGCAGGAGCGCCAGACTTTGTGCCCGATTGGGTTGGAACGCTCAGACCGGTCGAAGCACCATCCTTACCTGTCTGGAGTGCGGGAGTTGGCTCTCGCTCTGGGGAGGGAGGGACTTGGACGGAACCATCCTGAGCAGGCGGCGGCTCAGGCATCCACCCCATCTCCCTGAGGAGCAAGTCAAATCCCAGGATGATTGCTAACGACAGAACGAGAAATGCGATGACGCGTTTGTCCATAAATAAATCGCTACCACGAAGTGAACAATTGTACTCCTACCACACAGAGAATCCATTTCCCCCGGGCAGAAATGAGTAATTTTTCAACAGACGGTAAATCACACGTCTGGCACACACTAGTCCTCATATAGTATGAAGCAGCCGTTGGCGCCGAAGCATCGATAACCATACCTCTTTCAAGACGGCAAAGGGTTGCGAAATCGAATCCCGTTTGGGGAAGACAACCAAGGCATGTCCAGGGAGCAATTGACCGCGTAGTTGACGTGTGAGCTCCCGAAACAGACGCTTTACCCGATTTCGGCTGACGGCTCCACCGAATCGCTTCCCCACCACAATACCGATCCGGCTGCCATTCATGTCAGTCCGGCAAATTACTACATTAAAGAGGGCGGTCGAGATACGATGACCATGCTGCTTGGCATACTCGATGTCGCAGCTACGTTTCAGGAACAGATCCCTGTCACCTCCACCCTGCGACATCGCCATCATCCTGGGAGAAGGCCAGCTTGCACAGGACTTTCTCTTCGAGCCCGGATCTCCGGACTCGGCCATGACCACACGCTGACATCCTGTGATGGGAACTACCTTGTCTGGGGCACATAACGGAGGGCAAAGATTCCTTCGTGCAGCCCTAGTCAGCGTCGCTCAATCTATACCGTTAAGCGAGCTCGCCCCTTGGCGCGACGACGAGCCAAGACCTTCCGACCATTCTTCGTACTCATCCGCTTGCGGAATCCATGCTCGCGTTTTTTCTTGAGGTTTGATGGCTGCTGAGATGTAAACGACATACGATCACTCCTTACCTAAGACGACTCAGAATAACAGGGGCATTATAGGGACTGGGCCAGCGCCCTGTCAAACTACGCGCTATCCATCCAGAAACGGTCCTCTTGCCCATAGGAAGACCATTGGTTTGTCTCGTTTGTTGGTTGCATGAGACTAACCAGATGAACCAGATAGACCGGGTTAGGCGATATCTCATGTTTGTGTTTCTCTCCTCCGATATTTACAATACGAGGAAGGCTTGCCATGAAACTCGAATCTGATCGATCATTTCCCCCGGAGCTTCAATCCCTGGTTGTTACGGCACATGCACGGCTCTCCGCATCCGATGCGGTCGAGCGATTGTGGGCCCGGGACCATCGACTCTGGAAGCAAGATCCCACCGACATCACCAACCGCCTCGGTTGGCTGACCGTCATCGAGGATATGAAAGATCGGATCGAGGAGTTGCGGACCTTTACCTCTTCGGCTAAAAAGCGTGGCATCCGCGATGTGGTCCTACTCGGGATGGGTGGCAGCAGCTTGGGACCGGAAGTATTTCGCACGACATTCGGATCATCACGCGGGTTCCCACGTGTATGGGTTCTCGATTCTACCGTTCCTGGCTGGGTTCAACAGGTCACACAGGCGATCGACCCTGCTCGAAGCCTCTTCATCCTCGCCAGCAAATCCGGCGGAACCATTGAAGTCATGTCCCTCTTTGCCCACTTTTGGGAACTTGTTCACCAGACTCCGGGCCACCAAGGCGGCGCACAATTCGTCGCCATTACCGATCCCGGAACCGGGTTGGAAAAGTTGGCAACAGAGCATCGGTTCTGGCGTATCTTTACGAATCCTCCCGATATCGGTGGACGGTACTCAGTCCTCTCCTATTTTGGATTAGTCCCTGCCGCCCTTATGGGAGTCGATATCGCGCGATTGCTCGCTCGCGCCACAGCCATGGCCCAGGCCTGTCGAATTCAGTCCCCGCTCGAACAGAACCCCGGGGCCGACCTTGGCGCAACGATGGCCTCACTGGCGCAAGCAGGACGCAACAAGGTCACCTTGATCGCATCACCGCAGATTACCGCATTTGGTCTATGGGCGGAACAGCTCCTCGCGGAAAGCACTGGGAAGGAAGGAACCGGCCTCATCCCTGTGGCAAACGAACCGATTGTCTCACCGACCGCCTATGGCCCGGACCGGCTCTTTATCTATTTGAGGGTGAAGGGGGATCAGAATAGACCACTCGACCGACAGGTCGCCAAGCTTGCGCGAGAGGGCCATCCCATACTGACGCTCATCCTCCAAGATCGGTACGATCTCGCAGGAGAATTTTTCCGATGGGAAGTCGCCACGGCCTTGGCTGGCCATATCTTGGGGATTCACCCGTTCGATCAGCCGAACGTCCAAGAAAGCAAAGACAACACCGCCCGCGTACTGGCAACTATCCAGTCCACCGGTCGATTGCCGAAACAGGTGACCTCGACGGCTGCGCAGGCTGCGTCACAGCTTAAGCGGCAGTGTCGCCCCGGCGCCTATGTCGCCGTCTTGGCCTATACGACACCATCTTCCAAGATGGAACAAGGCATTCGCATGCTGCGAAAAGCGCTCGTCTCTCATCACCATGTGACCACGACATCCGGCTATGGCCCGCGCTATCTCCATTCGACAGGCCAGCTCCACAAGGGGGGTCCGAGGAGCGGGCTATTTCTTCAACTTGTCGATCAGATGATTCCCGATCTCAGCATTCCTGGAAAACCGTTCACTTTTCGCACCCTGGCGCAGGCCCAAGCCGCGGGCGACATCCAGGCGCTCCACGCTCATGAACAACAGGCCATCGTCTTGCCTCTGGGCAAGAACCCCATCGCGACGATTCAGGCACTCACGAAATCCCTGTCCCCACGCATGCCGGTTCGGCGCCCAACTATGCGGCGCACCAAGAGCGGGCGTATCCGCAAGAAGTAGGATGCCCGCAGTTCCTGACATCCGCATCCACAGCGACAGCCAATCAGAGGCTGAAGCGGCAGCTGTATTTGTACTGGAAGTGGGTAACGAGGCGGTTCGAGCGAATGGTCGATTCCTCATCGCTCTTTCCGGAGGCACGACGCCTGAAACCCTCTATAGAGTGCTGGCCTCTCCCGCTTTTGCCGATCGCTTCGATTGGGCCCGGGCCACCTTTTTTTTCAGCGATGAGCGCTGCGTTGCTTCGGACGACCCTCGGAGTAACTATGCCTTAGCCAAGACAGTCCTGTTCAACCCACTGAACATTATGCCCTCGCAGGTCTATCGTATGGCAGGGGAACTCAGTGATCCACAGGCGGCGGCTTCTGAGTATGAACAGCAGCTGCGTCTTGCGACGAAAACCTTACCATCGGCCCAGCCGTCCCTTGACCTCGTCCTCTTAGGGCTAGGCGAAGACGGGCATACGGCATCTCTGTTTCCTGGGGCATCAATTTTACGGGACCATCAACGCGTCATCGCTGCAACACAATCTCCGAAAGATCCACCTAACAGACTGACCATGACCCTAGCTGCGATCAACAGGGCGAGTGTGATACTGTTTCTCGTTGCTGGGGCCGGCAAAGCAGGAGTCGTCAGAGCTATACTCGATCCGAAGACCGAAGCAGAACGACGGCTTCCGGCATCGTTGGTCACACCAGAGAAAGGCCGACTCATCTGGTTCCTCGATCGAGCAGCAGCAGCCGAGCTTCCGATACATCGACAGGGGACGAGCGCATGAGGTCGAAATGATTATTGCCGGTGATATCGGGGGCACGAAAACTCACTTGGCCCTATTCGACTGGAAGAAGGACCGCGTCGACCCCATCCGGTTAGAGTCATTCCACAGTGCCGATTACACCTCACTGGAGGACATGCTCGTTGAATTTCTCGTCCCGCCGAAGCCCCCAATGTCCATGGACGAATTCGCAACCGAAAAGGGCGACGCCGAGCCGGAGCCAGAGTGTCTAGCGGAAAAACCACAGAAAATCGACGCGGCCTGCTTCGGCATCGCCGGCCCTGTCATTCAGAACCGTTGCCAGACGACTAACCTGCCGTGGGTGGTCGATGGCGCAACTTTGGCGAAACAGTTCGACATACCGCAAGTGAAGCTGCTCAACGATCTCGAAGCCATGGCACACGGGATTCTCTTGCTCCGACCGGATGAAGTCGAAATCCTCAACGCCGGAACTCCACCGGCGTATAATCAGGCGCTCGCACTGATCGCAGCGGGAACTGGACTAGGCGAGTCCATCCTCTTCTGGAACGGTTCACGCTATCAGCCGATGCAGTCGGAAGGGGGGCATGCGGACTTCGCGCCGAACAATGATAACGAAATTGAATTGCTGCGCCATCTGCGCAGCAATTATCTGCACGTGAGCTACGAACGTGTATTGTCCGGTCCCGGCCTGCATGCGATCTATGACTATGTCCGCGACAGTAAAAAGAATGAGCCGACGTGGCTCTCAGAGCAAATCAAAGCTGGCGATCCCGCCGCGGTGATCGCAGAAGCCGGGCTTAAGGGGCAGGCAGACGTCGCCAAGCAGGCACTCGACCTGTTCGCTTCTATCTATGGTGCCGAAGCCGGAAATCTTGCCCTAAAGGCGATGACACTCAACGGCGTGTATCTGGGCGGCGGTATTGCTCCGAAGCTACTGGCCAAACTGAAAGACGGAACCTTTATGAAGTCGTTCACAAACAAGGGTCGCTACAAACGCTTGATGAGTTCGATTCCAGTCAAAGTGGTCATGAATCAGCAGACTGCCTTACTTGGCGCCGCATCCATCGCCGCGTCCCTCTCCCATCCCCCCACGTTATGATGAGCACCCAGGATCTCGACAGTCCGAAGAAAGCCGCGGCTCTAAAAGCCGTCGAATTCGTCCGCGATGGGATGGTCGTTGGTCTCGGGACTGGCTCAACGGCCAAGCACATGGTCATCGCGCTGGGTGAAAAAATCCGTTCGGGCATGAGACTTCGCGGAGTGCCCACGTCGAAGGAAACGGCCGTGCTCGCCCAGCAACAAGGAATCGTCCTCATCGACGCCGATAATGCTTTGGTGATCGATGTCGCGATCGATGGGGCAGATCAGGTCGATCCAGGCCTCAATCTCATTAAGGGCGGAGGAGGCGCGCTGCTGAAGGAAAAGATTGTCGCGGCCTCGGCGAAGCAGTTCATCGTCGTGGTCGACCATACCAAATGCGTCTCGGTGCTGGGGGGATCGTTCCCGCTCCCCATCGAGGTGATTCCCTTCGGCTGGGGAAGTACGGCGCGAGAAATTGAGGCCCTTACGCAGAGCCGCGTGGTGCTCAGGGAGCGGAACGGAGTTCCGTTCACAACCGAAGCCGGCAACATGATCGTGGATGTGCACATCGCGCGAATCGATCAGCCGCGGAACCTTGAAATCGCCTTGAACCAAATTCCCGGCATTGTCGAAACCGGCCTTTTTGTCGGACGTACAGATCTACTCATCGTAGGCACCGCCAACGGAGTTGAATCGCACCCCGCGACAAGGACATGACTGAGCCGATCAGCAGGAGACAGACTCTACAGGCCATCAGTCAGCATGTCCGATTTCTCCTGACCATTCCGCTCACATCGCTCCTTAGCGCGCGTCTCGATAGTTCCTTCGTGCAAGCGGCAACTATACGACCGAAAGGTGAAGATATGAACCAGGACGCTTCCCCAGGCACACTCGATCCATACCGGCTTCCAAGACATGTGGTTCCGATTCGCTACGATCTGCGATTGGAACCGGACCTGACTACTGCACGTTTTGCTGGTGAAGAAACCATCACCCTCACGATCCATCAGCCAACCTCTAAAATCGTCCTCAATGCCATTGAACTCGACATCACCTCAGCGAAGATCGAGGGAGACTCGGGCCCGGGGAGACAGGCTACGATGATACTGGAAGCAGCACTCCAGCGCTGCCATCTCACATTCACCGAGCTGCTTTCGCCTGGCACTTGGAAGCTGACGATGGCATTCAGCGGAACACTCAACAGCAAGCTCCGTGGGTTTTATCGGAGCACCTACAAAGACGAGGGTGGGGTGATTCACAGTCTAGCCGCAACACAGTTCGAAGCCACCGATGCCCGCCGGGCATTTCCCTGCTGGGATGAACCGGATTTCAAAGCTGTCTTTGCCACGACGCTGGTTGTCGATCCAACGCTCACCGCAGTTTCCAACAGCAGGATCACATCCGAAACGCTTGCTGGGGGGAAGAAGGTGGTGCGTTTCGCCGATACGATAAAGATGTCCACCTATCTGGTTGCGTTCGTTGTAGGCCGGATCGAGCCGACCGAACCGGTAATGATCGGCAACACGCCGCTTCGCCTGTGGGCCATACCTGGGAAAAAACATCTGGCCAAGTTTGGCCAAGACATTGCGGCGGCGTCACTTTCATTTTTTGAACACTATTATGGGATTCCCTACCCAGGCGACAAGCTCGACCTGCTTGCTATTCCAGACTTTGCCTCCGGGGCCATGGAAAATCTGGGTGCCATTACCTACCGTGAAACGGCTCTGCTAGTCGATCAGCAGAGCGCCACGCATGGAGAACTGGAGCGAGTGGCCGATGTGGTCGCGCATGAAAACGCGCACATGTGGTTCGGCGATTTGGTGACCATGTCTTGGTGGAACGGGCTCTGGCTGAACGAAGCCTTCGCCACCTTCATGGAAATGCTGGCCGTCGATGCCTGGAAGCCGGAATGGAAACGATGGGACAGTTTCGGCGTCTCGCGCGCCGCAGCTTTTTCTGTTGACGGACTGCATAGCACCAGACCGATCGAATATCCGGTGCAGGCTCCCAAGGATGCCGACGCGATGTTCGACGTTTTGACCTATGAAAAGGGCGCATCGGTGCTCCGGATGTTAGAACAGCACATCGGTCCCACAGTATTCCGCGACGGGGTCCGCGACTACTTGCGCGCACATGCGTATGGGAACGCAGACACGAACGATCTCTGGGTTTCGTTGGGGAAGATCGCCAAACAGCCGGTGCCTGAACTCATGGACGGCTGGATTTTTCAAGCAGGGTATCCGTTGATTACTGCTGAACTGCGGGAAGGCGTAGAACTCGTGCTCACTCAACAGCGATTCACCTATCTGCCTAACCCCTCCCCCGCCACCTGGCAGATCCCACTCAAGATGCGAGTCACTTCAGGCGGCAAGACCAGTACCTTACCCATGTTGCTGAAAGAGAAGGACACGAGAGTCCAGCTCCCTCATGATTGGGAGTCAATATTGGTCAACGAGGACGGCCATGGCTTCTACCGTGTGCGCTATGCGCCGGATCTGCTCAACCGGATATTGAACCGCGGCATCGACCGACTCGCCGCCACCGAACGGTTTAACCTTATCAACGACGCCTGGGCCATCACCGTCGCAGGCCTCATGCCCCTCACGGACTATCTTGACCTGACAGCCCGCTTCACCGAGGAGCGGGACAAAAATGTCTGGGCCGTGTTGCTGGAATCCTTCTCCTTCCTGAACCGGATCATCATCGAGGAGGATCGGCCTGCGCTCGAAGCGTTCGTACGAGGTCGGGTCGGTTCGGCCGTAGCAGACTTGGGTTGGGATCCTCGAAACGGCGAGAGCGAGCTGACGAGACAACTGCGAGGTGAACTGATCGGCTCACAGGGTAAACTCGGCAACGATCCGGCCATCCAACGACGCGCAGCCGAGCTGTATCGGGCGTACTGCAATGACTCGGCAGCCGTTGACCCCAATATCGTTCCCTCGCTTGTCGCGATCCTTGCGCATACGGGCGACACAACCAGGTACGATGAATTTAACGAACGGTTCCGCACCGCCGCCACACCGCAAGAAGAACGGCGCTATCTTTTCTCGCTCGCATCGTTCCAACCCACGGCATTGCTCGAACGCACCCTCGCCAGCACCATCAGTGGAGAAATCCGCACACAAGACGCGCCGTTTCTCATCAGTGCCATCCTGAGCAATGTGTACGGAAGGGAATCGGCCTGGGCGTTCATGAAAACGAACTGGGAGAAGATGGACCAAATGTTTCCCAAACAAGGGCTGCGCCGCATGTGTGGTGGGATCGTCAGCCTCGCCACACCTGAACTCGAACGAGACGTGCGGGACTTTTTCACCACACGCAAGATTGATCTCGGTGGGAAAACAGTGGAACAGTATTTAGAGCAGCTACGGATTGGGGTAAATGTGCGGGAACGGGACGGAATCGTGCTGCGTCAGTATCTCCGGCCTTTCCGGTAAATGGTCGTGAAAGAGATATTTAGAGTAGGGAGAAGCTGGTACGACTGTGACCCATTCGCCTTAAGCCCCCCCTCCAGAGGGGGGCTTGTCGTCTTGCCGGAGATGTCGCTACACTATCCTCTACATTGACCAGGCTGTAGTTGTCGCTCAAAGCCAATTCACGGGAGTGACGTCCGACCATGCATACCCCACGCTGTCCAAAGTGCGGGACTGCGAAAACAAAATTAGCGCCTCGCTTGGGAGTCGCCGATCGGCTACTCGGGGCGTTGACCATCTATCCCCTTCGTTGTCAGCTCTGTACCCATCGGTTTACCACTTTCCTCGGCAAGCTCAAGACCAATCCTCGCCGTAACTATGACCGAGTCTCAGTCCAGTACCCGGCACAGGTTCGCCCCATCCATGATCCCAGCCAGCGCGTCGTTGTCGAAGGGACACTGTTGAATTTGTCTCTCCGGGGGTGCCGTGTGCGCACAAGCCAGCGCATTCCGATGGGATGCCAAGTAATGCTGGAATTTCATCCTGCCGAGTACGATGATCCCATCATGGTTGACGGCGCCATTGTGCGCTCCCATTGTGCTGAAGGAATCGGGCTTCGCTTTTCCAGTCTCCTCCGATCAGAGGAACGACGCCTCCGCCGCATCCTCGACCTGCGCCTTCCCGATCACGCCATCTAACAGGATGCTGAAAACGTCGTTCTTCTCACCCGCCCGTCCCCGGCGCGCAGAGACGCGCCCTTTCCCATGCGGCGTTCTCGCATCGTTCAGATCCTCAACGTACCCCTGAGGGTACGCTTCCGGTCTTCACGCGCTGCGGCCTTGCTTGGGACACGGCGCGTCTCGGCGCGCCAGGGTTGGGTGGGTGCGAAGTTTGGCCTTTTTGAGCATCCTGAAGCTGTTGAGGCATCGGCGCCATTCTGGAAGATTCCAACGGTGTTCTGTGTCTATCCGAGTTTTTCTGCCGTCTGCTAATATGATTGTTCGCCCCTCGCCCATTCTACTCGTGCCGGAGCACGGCCAGCGGCCGTTGGCCAAGAATCCGGTAGGTGCTGGCAAACCCCACGATCAGAGTCAGCAACATCGTGAGGAGGAGGCCGATGCCGAGCACTCGTGGATGTATGATCCAGGGAAGGTCGAACACATACCGCACTAGGACCCATGACAAGACAGTCCCGAGAGTCAGTCCGATCAACCCGGCGACGGCGCCCAGCAGGACATACTCCATGGCAAAGGCGCGCGCAATCAAGCTGCGGGTCGCGCCGAGCGATTTCAGAATGACCGACTCGTAGAGACGCCGGTAGCGTGTCGCTGCGAGTGCCGCCGCCATGACCAGCCCTCCGGCCACAACACAAAAGAGCGCCACTGCCCTGATTGCCAGCGAGAGACGATCGAGCACCCGCGCAAACCCATCGAGCACGTCGCCGATATGGATCGCGCTGATATTCGGAAATGAGGCGACGACTGCCTGCTGCAACGGCACCTCTTCCTGTGGCGAGACCCGTACCGTGGCCACATAGGTAAAGGGCACCCCTTCAATCGAGCCCGGGGATAAGATCATGTAGAAATTCGTCGAGAAATTTCCCCACTCGACTTTGCGAATACTGCGCACCTCCGCCGACACCGTGGCCCCTTGAATATCGAACTCCACGATCGAGCCGATCGTGAGGCCTAAATGCATGGCCGCGTCTTCTTCCACAGAAACCTGTGGAGTCGAGAAAACCTGCCCGGGCTCCCACCATTCCCCTTTGACTAACGTATTGTCCTTCGGTAGCTGATCGAGAAAGGTCAGGACATACTCCCGGGTGAAATACCACTGTTTCCCTCGCGCCTCTTTTCCCTCCGTGCGCTTGTCGTCCTTCTCCGCCCCCTCTTCTACCGTGACGATATGTCCGTTGATCGCATGGAGCCGCGAACGCACCAGCGGTGTGAGTTCTGGACGCACTCGGCCAGTCTGTCGATCGACCAACGACACGAACGTCTTCGCTTGATCGGGCTGAATGTCGATAAAGAAAAAGGTCGGGGCATCTGCCGGCCGATTCTCCTGTATCTGTTGGAGCAACGCCTGTTCCACCAGCGACACCGAGACAATCGCCATCACACCGATGCCGATGGCGACCATGATCCCTGTCGCCTGACTCCCTGGCCGTACGACATTACCCAAGGCATAGCGAAGGCTCAAGACGCGAGGCAGCGGTGCCCAGGCCAGCCCTTGCACAAACACCCGCGCACAGACAAAGAGGACCGTGATGGCGAGGAACATCGCCCCGATAAATAAGAAGCCGATCGACCACGAACCGGCTTGCCACACCGAGAGCGCGCAGAGCCCGAGGATGATCCCTCCTGCCGTGCCGACATTCCAGGGATCAGTCAGCCCCCATTTCACCCACCATCGTGACCGAGGAGTCCCCTGCTCGACCGTCGCCTGTTCTGCATCGCGCCGAAAGATCGCACCTGGATGAACCTCTCGAATCTTCAATAGGGGCCACAGGGTAAACAGCAATGTCGACAACAGTCCCAGCGCTGCCCCTTTTAGCAAAGGCCAAACCGAGTACCATGACAATTCCGAGGAAACGCCTAACTGATCGAGAATGTCTGACGCAAAGAGAGCAGCCGCAAGGGGGGGCAGCCCTCGTTGAAGCGCAATTACCAACAAGATGCCGGCGAGGCTCCCGATACATCCCAGGAAGATCGCTTGCACCACATAGGTCGAGACGACCGTGGCCGAATCAGCACCGACCGCTTTCAAGATGGCAATCGTCCGCAACTTGTCCCGCAAGAACGCATGAATCGAGGTTCCGACCCCCAGTCCACCGATGAACAGCGCGGTGAGGCCGACCAGCCCGAGATAGCGGGAGAGTTGTTCGAGAAATTGCTTCAACTGTGACTGGGACGTGCGATAGCTGGAGACGCGCGCCGAATCTGCCTCCAGCCGATCTCGCAGCTCGGTGCGCAGCGGCTCCAGCGGAATATCGGCGGCGATCTTCACCAGATACCGTTCCCGTACCCGGCTTCCGGGCTTAATCAGTTCAGCCGCCCGTAATCCTTCCTGCGCAATCATCACCCGTGGACCCAAGGTGAAGGCGTTGGCCATTCGATCCGGCTCGGTTCTGACGACTCCTGTGATCAGAAACATCGCTTGCCCGATCTTCAATCGATCCCCGACCGAGAGGCCCATCCGAATCAGCAGCGACTCCTGTACCACCGCGCCAAAACAAGAATGTCCGCCGCAGCGATTTTTATCCGGATGGAGCAGGACATCAAGTGATTGGGCTGGGTCGAGTCGGATCGCTCCGTACAGAGGATAGGCCGATTCCACCGCTTTCAGTTCAATGATCTGGGTCGATTGAGTCATCAAGGACCCGGGAGTCGCGCGCGCGGCCATGGCGACAAGCTCGCTCACATGGGTTAAGACCATGTCCCGTTCACCCAGCGAGTTCAGCACCGCCTGCCCTGGGATACTCAGGGGGCGAGTGAGGCGAATTTCGAGATCGCCGCCTAACAGTCCACGGGCTTCTCTTGTGACGGCCTGTTCCATATTCGTGCCAAACAGCGACACTCCGACCAAGGCTCCGACGCCGATCGCGATGCAGGCGAAGAAATAGAGAAAGTGCCGCCAGGCTCCCCTGGTTTCACGCCAGGCCATCCTGAAGATGAAGCGATTCACGGGGATGACTCTGTGACCCGATGGTCTGGGTCGGTGAGGCTGTCTGATTCGATGCGACCGTCGCGCAAGGCAATCACACGCTCCATTGAGGAGGCCATGGAGTGATCATGTGTGACGAGGACTAAGGTGGTGCCGTAGTCACGATGGAGCGCATGGAGCAGCTGCATCACATGCTGACCTGTGGTCGAATCCAAGTTGCCGGTCGGCTCGTCAGCCAACAAAATCGGTGGGTGACAGGCGAAGGCTCTAGCCACCGCCACCCGCTGCTGTTCGCCGCCTGACAACTGGACGGGATAATGATGCAACCGCTCTCCCAGGCCGACGGTCTGCAACAGATCCGTTGCGCGATCCTGCGCCCCGCGTATCCCTGCCAACTCCAGCGGCACCAGAACGTTTTCAAGGGCGGTGAGGGTAGGAATGAGATGGAAGGATTGAAAGATGTAGCCGATGTGATCGCGACGATACCTCGCCAAGGCGCTCTCGCGCATCGTCGAGATCTCCACACCGTTCAACATGATGGAGCCGGACGTGGGCCGATCCAGTCCCGCGATGAGGCCTAGTAAGGTAGACTTCCCGCTTCCGGAAGGACCGACGATGGCCACGCGCTGCTTATCAGGAATCTCAAGCGTGACATCATCGAGGATCGTGATCTGATGACCGCCGCCAGCCAAGCGCATCGTCAGGTGAGAGAGGGCAATCATGTTGTCGGTCAGGCTCCCGCAATACTAACCATGAGAAGGGTATATTATACTGGATGACGATGCGACGCTCATGGATTCTCACAAAACTATTTTCTTGTCTCTGCCTTTCCTTGATCCTCCTCTGTGGGTATGACCGCACCAATGCGACCGCCGCTCCGTCCCCGTCGTCGGCTCCCCCGCGCGAGGGTGCGGGACCAAGGCCTATCTCCGCTGAACGCCCCAGCATCGTCGCCTTCGGCAATAGCCTGACCGCAGGCTTAGGTGTGCGACCGGATCAATCCTATCCCGCGCACCTGCAGCGGATGCTGGACGCAGCAGGCTATGGTTATCGAGTCGTGAATGCGGGAGTCAGCGGTGAGACAACAGCCGGCGGAACCAGAAGGGTCTCTTGGGTCCTGAAGAACAAGCCGACAATCGTCATTCTGGAACTTGGTGGCAACGATGGGCTCCGTGGCCTCAGCCTGCAGGAGACGAAAGCCAACCTCGAACGAATCATTCAACAACTCCAACAAGCCTCGGTCACCGTCGTGTTAGCGGGAATGAAACTCCCCCCGAATTATGGACAGGACTATACCGCAGGGTTTGAGACGCTCTACCAGGCCTTAGCGAAGCAATATCGCCTGACACTGATTCCATTTTTTCTCGATGGGGTGGCAGTCTCGTCTTCGCTCAACCAGGCCGATGGCATTCATCCGACCGGAGAAGGCTATCGCATAATCGTCGAGAAGATTCTCCCAATGCTTGAACCACTGCTGAAACGAAACCGATGAAGGCAATCCAGTGAAAGGGAAACGAGACAAGGCGGATCCCTGCTCGGTAGAGAATTACACCGGGTAGGGGCCGATGTCCAACTGATGAAGCTCCCCACAGCTTGCTACGAGGAGATTCATCGAAGAGTCGCTGCCTTTACCGGTTCTTTTTTCTGAATCTGCGCGACAATTTCTTCGATCTTCTGTTCGGTCAGCAGGCCACCCTTGAGGTATTCCTGTACGCGCCCCTCTTGGTCGATGAACACGCTCACGGGCAATCCGAACACGCCGAATTGATTGGCGACTTTATTGTCGCGATCCATGACGACCGGAAACGTGTGGCCGTACTGCTTGATGTGTTCGCGCACCCTGGCATCGTCTTCCAACTCGTTGATGGCGAGAACCACAAAGCCCTTGTCGCGCAGCTTGTCGAAGCTGGCTTGCATCGCCGGCATTTCGGTCGTGCAGGGTTTGCACCAGGTGGCCCAGAAGTTCAGGAGCACGATCTTTCCGCGATATTGGCTGAGGCTCTGTTCCTTGCCCGCCAGATCGGTCAAGCGAAAATCCTCGGCCTGCATCCCGACTGCCGGGACTCGCGAGCCCATGCTCCAGCCATCGAGGGCCGGCAGTGCCGTCAAGGCAGCTAGCAGCACCCCCCCCATAAGCACTGCGGTGATTCTTCTTGATTGCATGTCAGCCCCCTTTGCTTCAAACATTTCGGTTACGAAGGGTTCGCTACTTGGAACGAACGTGTAAGCCCAAAGATGTAACTGGTTCCCTGCGCCAGACTGTTGTTGGAATCCCGCTCAAACGGGATCTGCGCGTAAAAGTAGAGCGACGTCATGTTCGTCAAATTTGATTCGATGAGCTGCCCCAGGCCGACTTGGAAACCTGGCGAAAAGGCATAGTAGGTCGAGCCGGTGGTTGGTACCGCGCGGCTCTGGATCAGAGGATCGATAATTGTCGGCCCCGCACCGCCAGGCGTACCGACCGGAGCTGATTGCAACAGCGACGAGCTGAAATTGTCGTGCACGAGATAGCGGTAATTAACCTGGCCGGTGAGAACCAGCCAGGGAGTCGTCACGAGATTCAGTCCGGCATTGAGCAAGTATTCGTCGCCAAACTGATAGCCATCGTTGTTTCGGAAGGTGTGGCGGTAACTGGCTGACGCAAATTGATTGAGCCGATGCGGGATCAATTCATAGGTCTGATAAATTGTCGGATTCAACCCGACTTGCCCCCGACCGAGTTGCGCCGGCGATTCCATCACAAGATTAGCGCTGTCATGCGCATGTGTATTGCCGGTCGGGAGGTAGACACCAAGCCCCAACACCACCAAACTTCGAATGGTAGGCAGCACATTGTACTTGAGGCCCACACGCAGGTCTGCCATCCCGTTGGCGGAGAAATTAGTCGACTCGCCTGAGCCGTTTGTTCCATCCTCTCCTAGGCCATCGATGTGCTTGTGCGTGCGCCACATATAGGGGAGCGTGAGTTGGAGCCCGAACCGATCGGTGAGACCATAATTGAGGTCGAGCGTCGCCTGCTGCGTAATGGTTCGAGTCTCCTGATGATGATCCAGAATCATCTGCCGGTCCGCCTGATCCACCGCTGGGATGACTCCATTGGTTCCATCCAGTGCTCGCATCGGCGTGTAATTGTAAATCGTATTGACCGTGAGAAGGCCCGCCACCGGAACTTGCTGCTGAGACCCGATGACGACGAAACAGGTCACGGCGCCGCAGGATGCTTGTGCCTGCTGGACGACGGGCCACGAGAAGACAACGAGTGCAAGACTGAGAATGAATCCGAGTATGAACCATTTCCCTGCCATGATCACGCTGGCCCTTTCTCTCTAGAAGAATCGTTCCCATCCGCCTCACCCTACAACCCACTCAGTGGATCGTATGAGAGACGGACGTGGCTCTGCTGGGAGCCGATGAACAACAAAGACTATAGAGAGAAAGACGGAGGGGCGCGGCTGGGAGAAATCCGGCGGGCCTCGACTAAGGGCTGCGTCGAATGGGGGAGCGTGACGAGTGCTATAGGACTGAATTCGGCCTGAAACGTGACCACTGCAGTATCGATAACCGTTCCGGCAGCACACATCCAGGAACAGAGCAGGGTGCCATGCGTAGCAGCCTGATGCTGGGCATGGTGTCCGGCATGCTCGACCGACTGCGCCTGAGCCAATCCGCCGACGGAAAGGACACAGAGCACCAGGAGGATCGACAGAAATTTAAGGACGACTTGATTCATCAGAAGACGATTCCGTATGACCTTCCTGAATTTTAATGGACACCCGCGAGGCCTGTCAAGACAGACTGTCGGTGACTCGATGCCGGAAACAAAAAGGAAGGCTGAGGTTAAGGTTGAGTGCAAGATCAGACGCTGTTCCTCCTTAGCCTTGACCTGAGCCTAAACCTTCCGATTGCCGGCGGACTTTTGAGCATCCTGGCTGAGCCCTGCTTGTTATAGGATTCAGAGAAAGGATGTTGTATACTGCGCCAACTACTTTTGGGGACATCGGCGTTCGTTCCGATCGACAGTATCATGGTCACGCAACTACTCAATCAGATCTTCGGCAGCAAAAACGATCGTGAAATCAAGGCAATTTTCCCGATTGTGGAGCGGATCAGTAGCCTGGAATCAGGCCTGACGCCGCTCTCCGATCACGCTCTTGCGGACAAGACCCAGGATTTCAAGAAGCGCATTGGGGCTGGGGAGACTCTGGACGATATCCTGCCCGAGGCCTTCGCGGTCTGTCGTGAGATGTCCCGCCGCAAGCTGAACATGCGCCATTTCGATGTGCAGTTGATCGGCGGCATGATTCTCCATAGAGGCCGTATCGCTGAAATGAAGACCGGCGAAGGAAAAACCCTGATGGCCACGCTGCCGGTGTATCTGAATGCGCTCGAAGGGAAAGGCGTGCACCTCATTACTGTGAACGACTACCTTGCCAAGCGCGATGCGCAGTGGATGGGCGTTCTGTACCACGCGCTGGGACTTTCGGTGGGCATCATTCAGCATGACGCCTCATTTTTCTTCGATCCGGCCTATGACGCCTCCGACAAGCGGCTCCAGTCTCTCCGCCCCTGCACAAGGCCTGAAGCCTATCGCGCCGATATCACTTACGGCACCAATAACGAGTACGGGTTCGATTACCTCCGTGACAACCTGGTCGTCACCGACTTGGCCCAATGCGTACAGCGCGAGTTGAACTACGCCATTGTGGACGAAGTCGACAGTATCCTCATCGACGAGGCCCGCACGCCCTTGATTATTTCCGGTCCGACGGATGAAACGACCGATCTCTACTACCGCATCAACGCGATTATCCCGCAGCTGAAACCGGAGCACGACTACACGGTCGAAGAAAAAACGAAGACCGCGTCGTTGACCGAAGAGGGCAACGTCCGGGTCGAGAAATTACTCGGCGTGGACAATCTCTACGATCCCAACCATATGGATCTCGTCCATCACGTCGTCAAGGGGCTCCAGGCCTATGCCCTCTACAAGCGGGATGTGGACTACGTCGTGAAAGAGGGCGAAGTCATCATCGTCGATGAATTTACCGGACGGCTCATGCCGGGACGCCGCTGGAGCGACGGGCTACACCAGGCCGTCGAAGCTAAAGAAGGCGTGAAGATTGCGAACGAGAATCAAACGCTGGCCTCGGTCACCTTCCAGAACTATTTCAGGATGTACAAGAAGCTTAGTGGCATGACCGGCACGGCGGACACGGAAGCGGCGGAGTTTGCCAAGATCTACAATCTCGACGTCAATGTGGTGCCGACCAATCGCAAAATGATCCGCCTGGATTACGCCGATGTCGTCTACCGAACCGAGAAAGAAAAGTTTAACGCGATCGTCGAAGATATCAAGGAATGCCACGAGCGGGGCCAGCCCGTCTTAGTCGGCACGATTTCCATCGAAAAATCGGAACGGCTCGCCGGCTACTTGAGCCGGACCGGCGTCAAGCACAACGTTCTCAATGCCAAACAGCATGAGCGGGAAGCCGAGATCATCGCCCAAGCCGGCCACAAGGGTGCCGTCACCATTGCCACAAATATGGCGGGCCGTGGCACTGACATTCTCCTGGGCGGCAATCCCGACTTCATGTTCAAACAGATCCTGTACCGGGAAGAAAATCTGACGGATGCGGACAAGTTGAAAATCTTCGAACAGATTCGGGCCGACTGCGAGAAGGACAAACAAGAGGTCATTGCGGCGGGAGGACTCCATATTCTCGGGACCGAGCGTCACGAAAGCCGCCGGATCGACAACCAACTCCGAGGCCGGGCCGGCCGCCAGGGCGACCCTGGTTCGTCACGCTTCTATTTATCGTTGGAAGACGATCTGATGCGCATCTTCGCCTCCGAGCGGGTCTCTCAGCTGATGCTCAAGCTCGGCATGGAAGAAGGCGTCCCGATCGAGCATGGCATGGTCACCCGGGCCATCGCCAATGCCCAGAAAAAGGTTGAGGCCCACCACTTCGAAATCCGGAAACAGCTGCTGGAGTATGACGACGTCATGAACAAGCAGCGCGAAGTGATTTATCAACACCGGCGAGCTGTCCTGGGCGGGACGAATCTGAAAGACGATCTTCGCAGCATGATAGACGGCCTGGTGGAATCCGCGCTGAACATCTATTGTCCGGCTGAACAATACCCCGAAGAATGGGACATCAAAGGGCTTGCCGAACTCATGCATAGCCAGTTCGGTTTCGACATCGCCCAGGGCAAGAACGACGGCGGCGAGGCGCTCCGAGCGATAGGGCGCGACGCGTTGCTCGAAGACCTCCGTACACAGGTACGGGAGGCCTATGATCGGAGAGAGCGGGATCTGAGTCCGGAATTGATGCGTTTTCTGGAGAAGACCTTCATGCTCCAGATCATCGACCATCACTGGAAAGATCACCTGCTTGGAATGGATCACCTGCGCGACGGGATCGGCTTGCGCGGCTACGGTCAAAAGGATCCGCTCATTGAGTACAAGCGCGAAGGCTACGATCTTTTTTCAGGCCTGATGGAACGGATCAAGTCCGACACACTCGACCGACTCTTTCATGTACAGGCGGTTCGGAACGAAGAGCAACCCACTGCCCCACCATCGCCCCCCGTCATCTCACGCCCCCTTCCCTCGCTCATCCTCAATCGAGGAGAAGAACCAGTCGCTCCTCAGACAGTTCAGCGAAGCGACGACAAAGTCGGTCGCAACGATCCCTGCCCCTGCGGCAGCGGGAAAAAATACAAGAAGTGCCACGGAACGTAGAGAGGCTCGGCTGACGAAGGGCGCGGACCTTCGGCGTCGCCATGATGCGATAGGCCTCCATTGCTACCGACCCGCATCACACCTCATCACGCACGACTCTAAAACTGCGCCGAAGCGTCGCAATGCCGTCGTGCGTGGCCGTCACCACCTATTGAAATATGGCAGACGCCATGTCGAACACCTCAGTCACATCCCTTCCAGCCGAGCCGAAGAGAGAGGGGGGGAAGAGAAGATTGCAGCTGTTCGCGTAACCATGATCAACGAGCTGGCTGATGAAGTGGAAGGGGAAGAGGCCTCATGATCGGGATGGCTCGGCATCGTAGAGATGCCAGATGGGAGCACTGGGGTCCCGTCGGGGGCTTTCGGAACTACGACAGCGGAACTCACCGTGGTAAATGACCGGAATGAACAGGAAGACAGGGATGCAGGATTCAGTGAGGGTAGCGTCGACAACCAACGTTTCTTTACGGACAGCCATCCCTCTGTCTTCCTTGCGGTTGCCACCCACGAGACCACAGGCGATCTTGGGGTCGGCCTCCTCGGTGCCGTAGGATTCACAGACCAACTTAGGAGCTATAGTAATCCGTCGCTTACCTCCGACGGCCATGCCATTAAGACCCAGTATGAGTCCGCGTTGCTCGGGGAAGGCGAGAGCCCCACTTTTTCGCAGATTATTGTGAATCATGACACCGCCCGTCATGCCAGCATAAGCGTAGGCAGGTCCGCGATAGGCGACAGTGCCATCGGTGTATCGAACTTCAATATCAGCCGAGATCTTGCGTCCCCAGGCAGCAACGGGGCCATCTCCGACCTTGAGGTCCTCAAGCTTCAGGAACTCTCGCTTCAGCCGTTCAATGCTTTCCCGGCTCTCCGGCGTGAGGGTGACGGGTTCGAAGATAGTTCCACCTTCGTCAGTGGTACACCCAGCTTGGGCCAGAGCGAGGACCAACAGAATCAAAATGCGCTTCAGCATAATCTCTCCTTCGGTAGGCTACGTTACCGCCTGATCGAAAATCGGTCAATCGATATGCAAAATGATCCTTCCAAGCTCGCTTGTTTTTCTCTCCAGGAATGGCACCCGTGCTGGTCCCACTGCGGCCGTCGAACGAGCACATTCTGATCGTGCGTGTTCCGGGAGCAAGGGATCGGCACGGGTGTCATTCCCCGTCCCTCTCGAATCGGGAGATTTGCCTGAGTTTCCAATACTCTTCGCCTTGACTTAGCTGCAAAATCAAGGCTAATATCAAAACTAACCTAGGCCACTTTTTCCTCTCTTTTGGCCCTTCAAGGGGGAGGGGTGGGGTCTATCCTCGGCTCGTGCTGTCACTTTTCTTGTGTTGTCGATGGGATAAGAGGAGTTCCTTGTGACGACCGGGCATCCTGAGCTTATATCTGCCATTTCGTCCGAGATCGTCCAAAATGGGCCAATTCCCTTCGTCCGTTTTATGGAACGGGCGCTCTATCACCCTCAATTCGGCTATTACATGCGCCAACCGGACAGTGCGGAGCATGAACGAATCGGCTGGTCCGGCGATTTCTACACCAGCTCCGATGTGGACCCGATTCTCGGACGGGCACTTGCCGCGCAGGCCAGGCAAATGGATCATTTAGTGGGCTGCCCCACTCCCTTTACGATCGTTGAAATGGGCGCAGGCAAAGGACTTTTAGCACGAGATTGCTTGGCGGCAATTTATGCCGAGCAGGATGACTTTGCATCGCGTGTCCGCTATGTCCTGATCGAACGGAGCCCTGCCATGCGGAGCTTGCAGGGGCAGAACCTGGCTCCCTGGCTCAGCAAGCCCGGCCTCATCACTTGGTTGGAAGGCCTCGAAGGGCTGGCGCCGGAGAGTGTGACCGGTCTGTTCTTGAGCAATGAACTGATCGATGCCTTTCCGGTGCACCGAATTCAAGTCAAGGACGGACGAACCGAAGAACTCTATGTAGATTATCGAGACGGACATTTTGTGGACTGTCTCAAGCCTCTGTCGACGGATGCACTCGCTCAGTATCTGGAGCACCTGAATGCTGTGTGGCCTGAAGGCTACCGAACTGAGGTGAATCTCCTCGCGATGGACTGGATGGCGCAGGTCGCTCGGCGGATGGATTGTGGATTTGTTTTGACGATTGATTATGGCCATACGGCGCAGGATCTCTATGGGCCTGAACGGAAGGACGGCACGTTCCTCTGCTATTCCCAGCAGCGGACGAACGAGGATCCACTTATTCGTGTCGGCGAGCAGGATATGACCGCTCATGTAGATTTTTCGAGCCTAGCTGCTGTCGGTGAGACGCAAGGACTCCATGTCACGGGGTTCACGAACCAAATGAGTTTTCTGATGGGGCTCGGCGCTGAAGAGATGATCGGGGAGTTGGAGCCGGAGAGCCCGGAGTTTTACGCCGCGATTCAACTCCTGAAGCCGGACGGCATGGGCAGCACATTCAAGGTGCTCGTTCAACACAAGGGCATCAGTCGTCCGGAACTTGACGGCTTGAAATTCAAACCCTTCTTCGGTTCGGCGCTGGCAGTGGGTGCGAATGGATAATGGTTGATGGAAAATGGCTGATGAAAATTTATGAGCACGGCCCTGCCATGCACCATCTACCATTAACCATCAACCATAGGGGTTACTGATGGGTGGCGAATCGGTTCCGCTGAATTATCTGCCGATCTTGGTGTTTATCGGCATCGCCGTTGTCGCCATCGGCGGCGCGCTGCTCGTCGGCTCGTTCATCCGGCCGAGTCGTCCCTATCGAGCCAAGCGGGCCCCCTATGAAAGCGGAAGCCCGCTGTTTTCCGATGCGCGCATCCAGTTTCCGATGCGGTACTATATCATCGCAATGCTGTTCGTCGTTTTCGATATCGAGGTCATTTTTATGATCCCCTGGGCCATCCGGTTTCAGTCGCTCGGCCTGTTGGGCCTCATCGAGATGCTCGTATTTATCGGCATCCTGCTGGCCGGATTCTGGTACGCCTGGAAGAAGGGGGCGCTCGAATGGGACTAGGATGGACGGGAAGCCTGGTCGACTCCTGTGCTCGCAGAGCGCGCACGATCAGAATGTGCTCGCTCGATGCGCGCAATGGGAGCCGACCAGGCCACCCGTCCCAATCGATGCGTGGTGAGAGAGAGGAAAATAAGAACAGATGAGTTTTCTGGAGAGACAGTTTGAGGCGAACATTCTGACGACCAATCTGGATGCAGTCGTGAATTGGTCCAGAAAATCGGCTTTGTGGCCGATGACGTTCGGCCTGGCCTGCTGCGCCATCGAAATGATTGCGACTGTGTCGTCGCGGTACGACTTGGATCGTTTCGGCGCCGGTGTCTTTCGAGCCTCACCGCGGCAAGCCGACCTCATGATCATTGCCGGCACTGTGACGCGTAAGATGGCGCCGGTGATCCGCCGCATCTATGACCAGATGCCGGAACCGCGATATGTCATTTCTATGGGCTCCTGCGCCACTTCAGGCAACCACTACAATAGTTACGCGGTGGTTCAAGGCGTCGATCAGATTATTCCAGTCGATGTCTATGTGCCGGGCTGTCCGCCCCGTCCGGAAGCATTGCTCGATGGATTACTGAAATTACAGGAAAAGATTCAGCGGGAAAAGGTGTTTGTGAGATGAACCGCGAGATGAGCGAGAGAGGCGGGACAGGCAAGTCCCGCAAGTTGCGCCCGTCTCGCGAACTGGAATTATGAAAGCACTGCTCGATAACCTGAAGACGAAATTCCCGGACGCGATCCTCGCGACCCGCGTTGATGCCGCACGTGCCGAGACCTCTGTCTCCGTGACCGCTACGCGTCTGCTGGAGATTGCTCGCTACTTGCACGATGCGCCGGAGGCAGGCTTCGACCATCTCACCGATATCTGTTCGGTCGACTATCCCGAAGATCAGCGGCGATTCGAAGTCGTCTATCACTTGCACTCACTCCCCCTTCAACAGCGTCTTCGCCTCAAGGCGCGTATCACCGAGGATGACCCGACGATTGCTTCAGTTACTGGAGTCTGGAAGGGAGCCGACTTCCTGGAACGAGAAGTGTACGACATGATGGGCATTCATTTTTCCGGTCATCCTGATCTCCGGCGTATTCTGATGCCGGAGGATTATACCGAGGGATACCCGTTGAGAAAGGACTTTCCGACCGAGGGGCGTGGCTGGCGCAGCCAGTTCGACTTTATTCCGAGATTCGATGAGGCCTCGGTCGACGTCATCGAGAGCGAAATTCCTGAGGAGCAGAAAGTTTTCTATCGCGTCGAGACCGGCGTACCTGCTTCTCAACGGAAAGAGGAATTGCTGCTGAACATGGGGCCGCAGCATCCGAGCACCCACGGCGTGTTGCGTGTCGTGCTTTTATTGGACGGCGAACGGATTGTGAAAGCCACGCCGGACCTCGGTTACCTGCATCGAGGTGTCGAGAAATTGTCCGAGGGTCTGACCTATATGCAGATCATCCCGCACACGGACCGGCTCGACTATGTCTGTGCCATGTCCAACAACTACGCATACGTGCGTGCCGTAGAAAAACTCCTCGAGATCGAGGTGCCGATCCGGGCCGAATATATCCGGACCATCGTGGCTGAGATGCAACGCATCATCGGGCATCTCTTTTGGCTCGGTACGCAAGCTCTCGATATCGGCGCCATGACCGTGTTCTTCTGGACCTTCCGGGAGCGCGAAATACTGTTAGACATGTTCGAAAAACTCTGTGGAGCCCGCCTGACCCTGAACTACTATCGTATCGGCGGTGTCGATAGCGACTTCACCCCCGAGTTGGTCCAACGGATGAAGGCGTTCCTCGATATCTTTCCCGAGAAGGTCAAGGAATACGATTCGCTCATCGCATCGAACCGCATCTGGCTCGGCCGCACGAAGAATGTGGCCCTGCTCTCAGCCGAAGATGCGATCAGCTTCGGCTGCACCGGGCCGGTCTTGCGAGGGTCGGGTGTCGCCTACGATGTCCGCAAGGCCGAGCCTTACGGCGTGTACGACAAAGTCGAATGGGACGTGCCGATTGGCAGAAACGGCGATACCTACGACCGATACTGGATCCGCATGGAAGAAATGCGGCAGAGCGCCAGGATCATCGCACAATGTCTCGATCAACTGCCTGCTGGGCCGATCATGGCCGAGGCGCCTCAATATATCCCGCCGCCCAAGGAATTGGTCATGCGGGACATGGAAAGCTTGATCCATCATTTCATCATTTACACCCAGGGCATCAAGCCGCCGAAGGCCGAGACCTATTGCGCGACTGAGGCCCCAAAGGGCGAGTTGGGATTTTTTATCGTCAGCGACGGCAGCCCCCGCCCTTACAGGCTGAAGATTCGCGCGCCGTCATTCGTACACATGGGCGCCTTCGACCACATGGCGCGGGGCTATCTGATTTCCGACATCATCACGATCTTCGGAACGTACGACGTCGTGATGGGAGAATGTGATAGGTGAGGGAAGGAGGATGCCCTCGTGCTCGCGCGCAGTGGGCTCCATCACCCCGTCGCCTCACCGTTGAGGAAGTGGAATGTTGAAAGAGAAATACCAGAAAGAAATTGACGAGATCATCTCACGCTATCCGGTGAGGCGCTCGGCGCTGATTCCCTTGCTCTACCTGGCGCAACGGGACGAGGGCTTCGTGTCCGAAGCGGCGATGAAGGAGATCGCGGGGCTCTTGCGTCTGACCCCGCCCCAAGTTTATGAGACGGCCACGTTCTATACGATGATCAATCTCAAACGCGTGGGGAAGTTTCATCTTCAAGTTTGTAAGTCCCTGATGTGCGCGCTGGCCGGGTCGGATACGGTCGTCGAGTGGGTCAAAACGAAACTCGGAATCGGACTGGGCGAGACAACGACCGACGGACTCTTTACCCTCAACGCGGTCGAATGCCTCGCCGCCTGTGGTACCGCGCCGATGATGCAGGTCAATGACGACTATTACGAACGGCTCACAGAGCAAACGTTCGACCGAATCCTGGCCGATCTCAAACAACACGGGACCTGTTCGCTCAAGACCGGCCCGTTTATGTGGCCGGAGGCGCCGATGCGCAATGAAAAATGAGAAATGTAAAATGAAATATTTGGCCGGCCATTTTGCATTTTTAATTTCACTTTTTTAATTCGGAACGTCATGCCCAAGCACGAACTGATATTGCTCAAGAATATGATGGAGCCAGGCTATACCGGCTCGCTCCACGATTACGAGCGCGCAGGCGGCTATCAGGCGCTCCGCAAGGTCGTGGGGAAGGTGCCGCCGGCCGGGGTCACCGGCATGGTGATGAAGTCAGGGCTTCGGGGGCGGGGCGGCGCAGGCTTCCCGACCGGCTTGAAGTGGAATTTTCTCCCGAAGGACTATATAGGTCCGAAGTACCTCTGTTGTAATGCCGACGAAAGTGAGCCAGGCACGTTCAAGGACCGCCAGCTCATTGAGCGAGATCCCCATCAGATCTTGGAAGGCATCTTGCTCGCCTGCTACGCGATCGGATCAGAAACCGCCTACATTTATATACGGGGCGAATTCGTCCTCGGAGCCAAGATTTTGGAACAGGCGATTGCCGAAGCGCGGACCGCCGGCTATATCGGCTCGAATATCCTGGGCGCAGGCATCACCGTCAATGTGTGGGTGCACCGAGGCGCCGGAGCCTATATCTGCGGAGAAGAAACGGCATTATTGGAGTCGCTCGAAGGCAAACGCGGCCTGCCGCGCTTCAAGCCCCCCTTCCCGGCGACAAACGGTCTCTACAACAAACCGACCGTGGTGAACAACATCGAGACCCTGGCCAACCTTCCTCACATCGTGGTCCGGGGCCCCGAATGGTTCGCGTCGATCGGTTCCCCACCGAAGAGCACCGGCACCAGAGTGTTCTGCGTCAGCGGCCATGTGAAGCAGCCGGGGAACTACGAAGTGCCGATGGGGGTCACCTTCCGCGAATTGATTTACGAGCATGCCGGAGGCATGCGCTCCGACAAATCGCTCAAGGCCTTCATCCCAGGAGGGGCGTCCGCGCCATTCCTCACGCCGAACCACCTCGACGTCAAGCTCGATTTTGAATCTGTTGCCGCCGCCGGCTCCATGCTCGGCTCCGGCGGGGTGACGGTGATGGAAGAGGGTACGGACATCGTGTGGGCCGCGCTTCGCCTCATGGAGTTTTTCTATCATGAGTCCTGCGGCAAGTGCAGCCCCTGTCGAGAGGGAAGCTCCTGGCTGGTACAAACCATGCGCCGAATTGTCGCGAAGCGGGGGCGGATGGAAGATCTTGAAACCTTGGTCGATCTATGCAAGAACATCGAGGGTCGAACGGTTTGCGCCTTCGGCGAGGCAGAAGTGGCGCCGATTATGAGCACGCTCAAACATTGGCGGTCTGAATACGTCACATTGATTCAGGAAGCGGAGGCAGCGAACCTGATCAAGCTGGAGCCGGCGGTAAGACATTGAGTCAACAGAACCATGCGTAAGACCACCACAGAGACCGTCCGCTTGACGATCGATGGTATTTCCATCTCGGTGCCGAAAGGCACGCTGGTGATCGAAGCCGCTCGCCTGGTCGGCGTGATGGTTCCGCACTTCTGCTACCATCCGAAACTCAAGCCGGATGCGAACTGCCGTATGTGCTTGGTTGAGGTCGAAAGGATGCCGAAACTCCAGACCTCTTGCAGCACCGTGGCGACCGAAGGCATGGCTGTTCGAACTGCCACGACGGTCGTTCACAATGCTCACAAGTCGGTGCTCGAATTCATTCTGGCCAACCATCCGCTGGACTGTCCGGTTTGCGATCAGGGCGGCAAGTGCGACCTCCAGGATTTTTCTCATCAATACACCGCGACCAGCCGGTTTGAGGAAACCAAGCGCATTTTCCAGAAAGAGTATTTCAGTCCCCTGATCGAAACGCAGATGAACCGTTGCGTGCAATGTTTGCGCTGCGTCCGCTACTGCGACGAGGTCATGGACGTCAAGGCTCTCGCCCCAATTGGACGAGGCACAATGACCGAGATCAAGTCCTTCGGCGCCCATCCCCTGGACTGTGAATTCTGCGGCGGTTGCGTACAGATTTGCCCGGTCGGCGCCATCACCAGCCGCCTCTCGATGTACGAATACCGTCCCTGGATGCTTAAACGAGCCGATACCGTCTGCATGTTTTGCGGGGACGGCTGCCAGATCACGGTCCAAACCAAGGACCAGGAGTTGATCGAAGTGAACAGTGCCCAGGGCGCCGGTCGGAACAGCGGGGATCTTTGCGCACGAGGGTTTTTTGGATTTCGCGCGGCGAGCCATCCAAGCCGAGTGACCCATCCGCTGATCAGGCGGAACGGCGTGCTGGTGCAAGCCACGTGGGAAGAGGCATTGGTGTTTGTAGCCGAACAGACCAACCGGCTCAAGTTAGCGCATGGCCCACAGGCCTTCGGCGGACTGATCTCCGGCCGCTGTACCAACGAAGAGCTCTATCTGTTCCAGAAGTTCATGCGCCTCACGATCGGGACCAATAATCTCGACAGCAGCGCGCGGTACGGCCATATCAACGGGGTGCAGGCCATGCGATCCGTGCAAGGCACGCATCGCTGGACCGTGACGTTCGAGGACATCGTGCAAGCGGACGTGCTCCTCCTGGTTGGCACCAATATCACCGAGACCAATCCGATTACCGGACTTAAAGTAAAAGAAGCCGTCAAGAAATACGACGCGACATTGTTGACGATTGAGGCGATCCAACCCGCAGTCGGCACGATCAGCAACATTTCCAACCTGTCGCAGCAACATGTCTGTGTGGCGCCGTCTCAGTTCGGCGCCGCAGTTCTGGGCCTGTTGAAGGCGATAGTCGAGGACAACCATGTCGACAGTACTATTCGGCAACGGATGCCGGACTATGTTTCGGCTGTCTCCCAAGCAGTCGAGCGACTGACGTGGGACGATCTGGCTCTGAGCACCGGGGTGTCGCGCGAATCGTTCGTCCAGATGGCTGCCTCCCTGGCCGGAGGCCGTCGTGTCGTCGCGCTTGCAGGCCAGACTCTATTGCGCAGCCAAGGCGGCTACGGTATCTGTCTCAATCTCATGGACCTGCTCCTCTTGACCGGGAGGTTGACTGCACAGGGATGCGGCTTTGCTCCCTTGGCGGAAGAGAATAACGATCAAGGGGCGGTGGAAATGGGGGCGGTCGCGGCACTGTTGCCTGGCGCGCTCGACCTCACCGATCAGGATGCGCGCGCGCAGATCACTCGTGTCTGGAAAGAGGATCTCCCGTTGGCGGAAGGGGCCACGCTCATCGAAATGATTGACCGAGCGCAAGCTGGGATCATCAAAGGTCTCTTCGTCGTCGGAGAAAATCCTGTCGGGAGTCTTCCGCCCCAGACCGGAGTCAAAGAGGCGCTGGGTAAACTCGATCTCCTTGTGTGCCAGGAACTGTTTCTCACTGAAACGGCTGCGCTCGCCCATGTGGTGCTCCCGGCCGCTTCCGCCATGGAGAAAGCCGGGACCTTTACCAATACCGAGGGCCACGTCCAGGCCGTTCGGCCCGCGATCAATCCGGTGGGTCGCTCGGCCCATCGCCGATCCCTCCCGCAGTGAATCCTGCCGCCGTCGACCGATACGTGCATGAGGGATATCGCCATGACATTGCAACTCGGTATACTCTGCCCGCGCGAGCCGTGCGTCCGGAGGGAACGGTCCAGCTGGGGCTGGTCCAGAGCCTGTTCCATTCAGGGAAGCTGTCGACCTATTCGAAGGGACTATTGCAGATCGAACCGAGCGGGTCCGTGCAGATGAATCCTCTGGATGCAGCCCGATACGGCCTCAGTGCCGGGGATCAAGTCCGTCTCTCGAACAGCCGAGGCGAGTTTACGACCACGGCGAAAGTATTCGATCGCGTGCCCGAGGGCTTGGCTTGGCTCCCCGATCATTTCGCGCAGGAGGCTCTGCAACTCTTTGACTGTGTCATCGATCAGGACACAAAGGTCCCATCCTATCGGACGGCGTCCGTGTCGGTGATGAAAACGACGTGAGTGGACGAGAACCAATGGTGTGTTTCACCTGTGATCCGGGAGTGTCGTTGTGACTGAGCTAAGCTTGCGACTTGCGGTTTCGTTTGCCCAGATATTGGCGGAGATGAGCATCGTGATGATCACGGTCGCGACCATGACCTATTTCGAGCGGAAGGTGCTCGGCTGGATGCAGGATCGCATGGGTCCGATGGAAGTCGGCCCCTATGGACTCCTTCAACCGGTCGCCGATGGCATCAAATTGTTCTTCAAAGAGGATATCGTGCCGGCCGGCGCGAACAAGGCGATGTTCGCCCTGGCGCCGATGTTGACCATGGTCGTCTCCATGATCGGGTTCGCCGTCATCCCCTTCGGCCCGAACATGACCTGGGACATCTTTGGGATGAGGATCAAACCCTTCGTCGTCGCCGACATCAATATCGGGATCTTGTACATCCTGGCGATTGCCTCAATCGGCGCCTACGGCATTATCCTGGGAGGCTGGGCATCCAACAGCAAATACTCACTGCTGGGAGGCCTGCGCGCCGCGGCCCAGGTCATCAGCTACGAATTGAACGTCGGTCTGGCCATCGTCGGCGTGCTGCTGTTGGCAGGAACCCTGAGCCTCGTGGAGATCACGGAAGCCCAGTCAGGTGGCTTCTGGCATTGGTTCATCTGGGGAGGACGCCCCGACGGATTCTTTCCTATTCATACCCAAATCTTCGCCTTTGTGGTCTTCATCATTTCTGCCGTGGCTGAGACCAATCGTATCCCCTTCGATCTGCCGGAGGCTGAAAGCGAACTCGTGGCTGGATTCTTTACGGAATATAGCGGCATGCGGTTCGCCTTTTTCGTCAGCGCGGAATACGCCAACATGACTCTTGTGTCTTGCGTTGCCGCCGCGCTGTTCTTGGGCGGCTGGAACGCCCCCTATCCTGGTACGATCTTGGAGTATGCCGGTCTCGAACAGCTGGCCTGGGTGGAACACATCGTCTGGTTTGCGGCGAAAGTCTATTTTTTCCTCTTCCTGTTTATCTGGATACGCGCAACGTTGCCCCGACTGCGCTACGACCAACTGATGCGGTTCGGATGGAAGGTTATGTTGCCGATCGCGCTGGCCAACATCATCATCACGTCCATTACCCTGTATTTCTTTCCGAGGGTCTGAACGGGTTATTGGTTTGTTTCTTCGGCAAAAGGCACAGATATCGAATCAACTAGACAAACCAGATAGACAAGACAGACTAGATCAACATGACTTTCAACGCTTGGATCAAGACCGTCACCTTTTACGACATCCTTGTCGGGATGAAAGCGACGATGTCACATATGTTGCACTACAAGTCGGTCACGCTGCAGTATCCACACGAAAAGCGGACGCTGCCGGACAACTATCGCGGGATGCTGTCCTTGTTGCGGTATGACGACGGGACAGAAAAGTGTGTCGGTTGCGATCTGTGCGAAGCCGCCTGCCCTTCGCGGGTAATTCGCGTGGTCAGCGCGGAAGTGCCGGGCGAGCCGACGAAGCGCTACGCGAAAGAGTATTACATGGACATGACCCGCTGCCTGTTTTGTGGGTTGTGTGTCGATGCCTGTCCGGTGGATGCCCTCGGCATGACGCGCGAATTCGAGTGGTCGGTGTACGACAAGCGGCAGCTGGATCTCAACAAGGAACAATTGCTCGCCATCGGCGACCGGTCGTTCCCGGTTCGTGAGAAGCAGTTGGAGCTCCAACACCCGAATGTTGCGTTCTTCAACGTTGCGTTTAAGCACCTGCCGCAAAAACCCAGCTGAATCGCCCGCGTTGCACATGCGATGGTCTGTGGGCCGGCAGACTGTGCGGCATCCTGGTAGGAGCTTGTCCGACCTTGCCGTTTGTATCAAGGCGATAGAGGAAGACGTGTGATGGAACAGGTGTTCTTTTTCTATTTTGCATTCGTGATCGCCGCTGCAGCAGTGCTCGTCGTCGTGGTGCGCAAACCCATCTACAGCGCATTGGCGCTGCTGGTCATGTTTTTTCACGTGGCGGGGCTCTATGTCACGCTCCACGCAGAATTCCTGGCAGCCGTTCAGATCATCGTCTATGCCGGCGCCATCTTGGTCCTGTACCTCTTCGTTGTGATGTTGCTGAATCTGAGACAGGATGACCGGTACCATCGGCAATGGCCTACGGCTGCAGCGGTGGGGATGACGCTGGCCATCGAGGCCGTCATCCTTACGGTGATGAAGGGCTGGACAGCTCCTGTCGTGGCAACCGGCACAGAGACTACCGTCGGGGGAATCAGTAATACCGGGGCGATCGGTGACGTACTCTATTCCACCTATTTATTCCCCTTCGAGGTGGCGTCCTTGATTCTACTCGTGGCGATGATCGGTGCGATCGTCCTGGCTAAAAAGGACGTTGGAGAGCGTGAAGCGTGAATCGTTATTCGTTAAACGCCTTGGACCGGCTTCTGTTTTTGACGTTTGACGTTTCACGTTTGATGTTTGACGTTTCACGTTTCACGAGGGTTTCATGACGGTCCCGTTGTCCTACTATCTCGTGCTGAGCGGCATCGTATTCCTGACCGGAGTCGTTGGCGTCCTCCTTCGTCGGAATATCATCATCATCTTGCTGTCGGTCGAATTGATGTTGAACGCGACGAATATCAACTTCGTCGCCTTCTCGCAGTACTTCCACGATGTCGCAGGGCAAGTCTTCGTCTTCTTTGCCCTCACGGTCGCCGCAGCAGAGGTTGCGGTCGGGTTGGCTATCATCATTGCGTTGTATCGCGCCAAGTCCGCGATCAACATCGACGAATTTCAGATGCTGAAATGGTGAGGCAGATGTCAACAGTCAATAGTCATCGGTCAATAGTAAAGAGAAATGACAACTGCTTGTTGCTTCAACCATTGACCATTGACCATTGACCATTGCTGGACTTCCGATGACCTACGAATTCATTCCACTCCTTCCGCTGGTTTCATTCCTGATCCTCGGGCTTTTCGGTCATTGGATCAAGGAGAACGCCCATCTCGTCGCCGTTCCGGCCGTCCTCGTGTCGTGGCTGCTCTCGCTGTTAGTCTTCTTCGATGTAGCAGGCGGCCACCAGACAAGCTTTCCCCTCTACACTTGGCTGACCTCGGACACCCTCGACATTCACATCGGCTTCTCCGTCGACCGGCTCACCGCCGTCATGCTGATGCTCGTCACGACTGTGAGTTCGCTCGTCCACATCTATACCATCGGATACATGCGCGGAGATCCTGGCTATGCCCGCTTCTTCAGCTACATCGCGCTCTTTACCTTCTCGATGCTGATGCTGGTCATGGCCGACAACCTGCTTCAACTCTTCGTCTTCTGGGAAGCCGTCGGCCTCTGTTCCTATTTTCTCATTGGCCACTGGTACGACCGTCCGACCGCATGCGCCGCTGCCACGAAGGCCTTCATCGTCAACCGCGTCGGCGACTTCGGCTTCATGCTTGGACTCCTGTTGGTCTGGTATAGCTTCGGATCACTCGACTATCAGGAAATTTTCCCCCGTGCGCACGAGTCCGCTGGCGACGTCATGAATGTCCTCGGTCCGTTCGGAGGAACCTGGGACGTCTCGGTGCTTACGCTCATCTGTGTCTTATTGTTTACCGGCGCCATCGGCAAATCGGCCCAAGTGCCGCTCCACGTCTGGTTGCCGGATGCGATGGAAGGCCCCACCCCCATCTCGGCGCTCATTCATGCTGCGACGATGGTCACGGCGGGCGTGTTCATGGTCGCGCGATTGGCTCCGCTCTACAACCTGTCTCCCACCGCCATGACCGTCGTGGCGATCACCGGTGGGATCACGATGGTTGTGGGGGCGACCATCGCCTTGACCCAGACCGACATCAAGCGAGTTGTGGCCTATTCGACAGTCAGCCAGCTCGGCTACATGATCATGGCTTGCGGTCTCGGCGCCTATGCCGCAGGCATGTACCATCTCTTGACCCACGGCGCGTTCAAAGCCCTCCTATTTCTCGGTTGCGGATCCGTCATCATCGCCCTGCATCACGAGCAGGACATGCGCCGCATGGGCGGGTTGAAGGACAAATTACCGGTTACCTATTGGACGTTCGTGGTGGGTTCGCTCGCGCTTGCAGGGTTCCCCCTGACGTCTGGATTCTTCAGCAAGGACGATCTGCTGATCTCGGCCTGGTCGGCTGGACCCCTCGGTCAGGTTCTCACCGTGCTTGGCCTCGTGACGGCCTTGATGACGGCGTTCTATAGTTTCCGGCTGGTCTTCGTCACGTTTTGGGGCCCCTCGCATGTCGATCCTCATCACACAGGCCATATACATGAACCGTCGAAAGCCATGACCATCCCGCTGATGATCCTAGCCGTGCTCAGCATTGTCACAGGCTATCTGGGCATTCCGGAGTTTCTTGGACCGATGTTCGAGACACACGCGGGCGGCGCAGCTCACGAGGGAGGAGCCGCTGTCGGCATCATGGTCGTGGCCACGGGCATGGGATTGCTCGGGATCGCCGGCGCCTATTATGTCTATGTGCTCAATCCGTCGCTGCCGGATCGGTTCGCGCAGCAGTGGCAGTCGCTGTATCGGGCCTCGCTGAATAAATGGTATGTCGACGAGGCCTACGATCGAACGATCGTCCGCCCCACCTTTTTTGCCGCAACCGAGCTGTGGAAGCGCGTGGATGTGAGCGTGGTCGACGGCGCAGTGAACGGCGTGGCCCGCGCGATCGCCTGGGGAGGCTGGCTCTTGAGGCTTACGCAAAGCGGGCAGGCGCAACATTATGCGCTCGGCATGGCGCTTGGGGCCGTGGTCCTTATTACGATGTTCTTGTTCTTATAAGGAGCGTCAATGGTCAACGGTCACTGGTCAAGGGGAACAATGAACAGCCGTTCTCATGCCAAAGCCGATTGCCCGTTGACTATCGACCGATGACTAGTTCATTTCCCTGGCTCTCACTTCTTCTCGTGCTGCCCCTTGCGGGTGCAGTCGCGATGTATTTCGTGACAGAGTCGGCCGCTCGATGGATTGCGCTGGCCGCAACCTTGGCCGACCTGTTTGTGGCCCTCCCGCTCTGGTGGCTCTTCGATCCACAGGCCAGTCAGATGCAGTTCACCGAACATGTTGCCTGGATCACGTCCCCTCCCATTTACTACAGTCTGGGTCTCGACGGAATTAGCTTACCGCTGGTTCTGATGACCGCCGGGATCATGCCCCTCTGCGTCTTGGTATCCTGGAATGCGATCACCACAAGTATCCGGGGCTTCATGGCCGTGTTGCTGGTGATGGAAACCGCCATGGTGGGGGTATTTGTCGCCTTGGATTTCATACTGTTCTATGTGTTTTGGGAGGCCATGCTGATTTCGATGTACCTCCTCATCGGCGTCTGGGGAGGGCCCAACCTGCTCTATGCGGCGATCAAGTTCTTTCTCTACACCCTCGCAGGGAGTGTGCTCCTGCTTGTGGCTATTTTTGTCCTCTACTTTTACGGAGGGCACACCTTCGACATCCTCGCCTTAAGCCAGGGCACCTACCCTGCATCGCTGCAAACATGGCTCTTCCTGGCATTCTTCGCCGCCTTTGCGGTGAAGGTTCCCATGTTTCCGTTTCACACGTGGCTCCCGGACGCCCACGTCGAGGCCCCGACCGCCGGCAGCGTCATCCTCGCCAGCATCCTTCTGAAAATGGGCACCTATGGATTCCTGCGATTCAGTTTACCGATGCTGCCTGATGCCAGCCGCATCTTTACGCCCATGATAGTCGCGCTCTCCATCATTGCGATCATTTACGGCGCCTATATGGCGCTGGCCCAAGTCGATCTCAAAAAACTGATCGCCTATTCAAGCGTGAGCCACATGGGGTTCGTGACCCTTGGCCTGTTTGTCTTAAACCAACAGGGCATCGAAGGAGCCGTCCTTCAAATGGTCAACCATGGAATTACGACTGGCGGACTGTTCCTCTGCGTCGGCATCATCTATGAGCGCACCCATAGCCGGTTGATTGCCGACAATACCGGATTGGCTGCGCCGATGCCGCAGTATGCGGTCCTGTTGATGATTTTTGCCTTGTCCTCGCTCGGTCTCCCTGGCACCAATAGTTTTGTCGGAGAATTCCTCGTGCTCGTCGGCACGTTTCTCTGGAGCAAGGTCGCGACCGCCTTCGCGTCGTTGGGCGTCATTCTCGCCGCCGCATATATCCTCTGGATGATCCAGCGAGTGGTCTTCGGGGCTCCATCCCCGCACCATCTCCCGAAACTCAGGGACCTCGACCAACGGGAACTCGCCATGCTGGTACCGCTGGTTCTATTGATATTTTGGATCGGACTCTATCCCAATCCGTTCGTGAGTCGAATGCACCAGAGCGTGACTAACACAATTGCCTCCATGTCCCGCGAGAAGGGTGCACCGACCACACACCTTTCTGCCGGAGGGACCGCGCCATTGCTGGTGGACAGCGGAGAGCAACAGATGACTCAAGGCCCGTCGCGATGAGTCTGTACGGCGCTGACCTCTTAGCCCTGCTTCCCGAACTTATTGTCGTGGTCGCTGCCTGTCTCGTCATCTCATTAGACCCCATCACCCCTGCTTCACGACAAGACCTCCTGGCTTGGCTGAGCGTGGGCGCCCTCGCCCTCTGTCTTGGGCTTACCGGCTGGCAGATCAACGCACTGAACATCCGGGTGTCCGCATTTAGCGATCTGGTGGTGATCGATGCCTATGCGAGATTCTGGAAAATCCTCCTCTATGGCGTCGCCGGCCTGACCATTTTGATGTCGATGCCCTATCTGAAAGCGGAGCGCATACAGCTCGGTGAGTATTATGGATTCATCCTCCTCGCCCTCTCCGGCATGATGGTCATGGTCTCCAGCGCCGACTTGCTGACGCTTTATCTTGGCACGGAGCTCATGTCCCTCTCGCTCTATGTCATGGCAGGGCTCAACCGGTCTAAGCCTCGTTCGCTGGAGGCTGCAGCCAAATATTTCGTCCTGGGCGCCTTCTCCTCGGGGATTCTGCTGTACGGCATCTCGCTGCTCTACGGTGTGGCCGGCAGCACCAAGCTGGCATCGATCGCGGGCGCCATCGGGACTCGCGGAGCGGACGATCCCCTCGTGCTGATCGCCACGATTCTGATTGCCGTCGGCTTCTGCTTTAAGCTTGCCGCGGTGCCGTTCCATATGTGGACGCCCGATGTCTATCAGGGCGCCCCGACCTCCGTCACGGCCTTCATGGCGGTCGCCGCAAAAGCTGCCAGCTTCGCTGCATTCATGCGCGTCTTTGTCGAAGGGCTCGGCGGGCTCAAGGCGGATTGGTCGTTCCTGTTTCTGCTCATCGCCGTTGTCACCCTGGTGCTGGGCAATGTCGTCGCCATTGTGCAGACCAACATCAAACGGATGCTGGCCTACTCCAGCATCGCGCATGCCGGTTACGCGTTGATCGGCTTTGTGGCGGCAGGTCGTGGGGTCGGCGCGTCCGGTGGAACGCCAGGCCTCGCGAGTATCATGATCTACCTCATCCTCTATTCGTTCATGACGCTCGGCGCCTTCGCCGTCATCGGCATGCTGAGGAAAGGCGGGATCGAGGGAGAAGAGATCGAGGATTTCACAGGCCTCGCAAAGCGCCAGCCGCTCGCGGCTTTTCTCATGCTGATCTTCATGGGCTCACTTGCGGGCATTCCGCCGACCGCGGGCTTCATCGGTAAATTCTATGTGTTCATGGCGGCAGTCGAAGCAGGGTTGGCTTGGCTCGCCGCCATTGCCCTGCTCTTTGCCGTCGTATCGGCCTACTACTACATGCGGGTGGTGATGGTGATGTATATGCGCGATCCGATCCCTTCTTCCGTCGCGCCGCCACGCCTCGTGACCTCACCGGCTTTGTCCTTCGTGTTGGCCTGTGCTGTCGCGGGCGTGATTCTGTTCGGCCTCTATCCCAACCCTCTCGTCAGCTTCGCGCTCCAATCAGTCCTGACTCTCAAATAATATTTTCTCGACGGGCGACACCCGAAACGATATCCCAAACAGGTGCACGAGAGAGAAACTCGTGCTACGTTGGTGGTAAGTCCATTTCCCATCGCCCAGATGCAACCCATTCGCTTTCTCCTAGACCTTGCAAAATCGTTTCTGCGACATGGGTGTGCCAGTCTGGCGGCCTCTCTTGCATTTTTCTCTTTGCTCTCCCTCTTCCCACTCGTCTTTCTCTTGCTCTACGGACTGAGTTTCGTGGTGAGTCAGGATGTGATCGGGGCACAGGGCCTTCTCAGTGTTCTCAAGGGCTTCCTCCCATCGATGGGAGAACATGTTGTAACGGAATTGCATCGGGTGAGCGCATTGGAAACAGTCCGATGGGCCGTGTTTCTGGCGTTCGTCTGGTTCGGCGCGTTGGTGTTCTACGAACTCGACTATGCGCTGAACGTCGTGTTCGAGAGCACCTGGCGACGACACCCCCTCATTTCAACTGCTATCGCAGTGGCCTCACTCGGCGTGACCGGACTCGTACTGATTCTCTCCTACGTCGCGACTCAAGCTGTCAATTTCTTAACGGCATACGCGCCAAGACTCTGGGGGCTCGACCTCCTAGCCCTCGCAGCCCATGATCTGTTTCTCACCTATACGCTTCCCTTTTCGCTGGCCTTTTTCACGGTCACGGGATTATATCGGCTCGTCCCACGGCGGCGGCCGCAGTGGCGTGAGGCGATGATCGGGGCGCTGACGTTTAGTCTTCTCTGGGTCGCTGCCAAACTCTTGTTCGTGATCTATAGCACCTACGCAACCGTATATGGCGACCTCTATGGATCCCTTTTGGAAGTCATTCTGACGCTCTTATGGTTCTACTACTCCGCGGCCCTCTTGCTGATCGGTGCCGAGGTCGCCCACCGCCTCCAGCAACAGGCGCAGGTTCAGTCAGCCGTTGCCACAAGGGTCGCTCAGTCAGACCCGGCTATGCCGAATAATCCGCCAACATAAGAAGACCGTGACAGGATGCTGAAAAAGTCGCTTTTCTCACCCGCCCGACCCCGGCGCGCCGAGACGCGCATTTTCCCATGCGGCGTCCTCACCTCGAAAGCATCCTCAACGTAGCCCGGAGGCTACGCCTCCGGTGCTTTCATCGGCTGCGGCCTTGCTGGACGGCCTTTTTGAGCATCCTGCAAGGTGTACTCCTGTTGCCCAAGACGCGCGGCCTAATGAAGGTTTGGCGTACAAAAATAGTTTTCTCGCATCCCGCCAAACTGGGAGGATGGGCTGGTTGATCTGGTCTGTCTCGTCTATTTGGTTGAACCAGGCTAACCAAATAAACCAGATCAACCAAATGAACCAAATTAGCCTGTCGGCTTCTGGACTTTTGCTGGCGGGGACATCCCTTCGTGGATAGAATGGCTACTGCGCTATCTATAAGGGAACCGCCTCATGCCTGAAGATTTCGGCAAAGACATGCTTATGCTCGGCGGCACCGTGATTGGCTTCATCGCGGCGCTGTTGACTCTCTTGGAGAAGCTGCTGGATGTTAAGAACCGGCTGACCTCGCTGACATCGAAAAAGGAACGAAAGTCGCCGGCTCCACCCGAGCGCCCGGTCTCTGACTCGCCTTCCACGTTCAGTCTGTTCTCGTCGAAGCCCCTCCGCGGGGTCTCCTATCTCTTCTTGTACGAAACCGGCGTCATCGTCGCAGCGGGCCTGCTACTCAACTACATTGGGCTCACGTTGAGCCGCCATCTGGAGAGCATTCTGTTTCTCGACATGACGGGAACGGCGCTGGTTGCGTTTCTCTTGGGCCCCTGGTGGGGAGCCATCGTGGCCCTTCTCTCGAATTCCGTCGTCAACTGGCTGTTGTATCCGGAAACCGGGGCGGATGTGGTGATTTTCCCCTGGTCGCTGGTGAACATCGCCGGTGCGTTTTATTGGGGTTGGATGGCCAGGCAAATAGGCTTTCAAAAATATCTCCGAACAGGACGCAATTCCGCCCTATCCCATGCCTGGTTTCTCTATATCTTTGGGTTCGGCGGCGCGATCGTCATGAGCCTGCCGGGGACTTTTGTGCAAGCGGCATTGCATGAGCAAACGATCTTTGCCTTGAATCCCGATGTCGCCGAGTCGGTGAGCCAGCGGGTACTCAAATGGGAGCAGATGGCGCATCTCTACCTCGAATCCTTACTCGGAATTACTTGGGGGGACAGCTTGAGTTGGTGGATCGTGAATTGGTTCCAGAACTGGATCCGCTATATTCCGGACAAAACCATGAGCGCGGCGATCGCGCTCGTGGTCCTCAAGTACGGCTATCCCCTCTTTGAACGGGAGTTGATTCATGGCGGACCGGAGGGCGAGCGCCCGAATGATGAGCGCGTCCTACCGTTGGTGATGGGGTTGCTCTACGCCCCCTCCTTTGCCGCCTTGCTCAATAGTGAAACCTACGGCGGCGCAACCTACTGGCCTTTGTGGGGATTGCCTTGGCTGCTAATTCTGGGCGGCTATTTTTACTTGCGCTACTGGGGCACAGGCGAGGCCGCCTTGCAGGCAGCCAAACTTCAACGAGCCGATCGCTACGCCCGCGCACTGAAACAGATCGGACGGGAAGCCTCCCATGAATTCTGCAAGCGGTTGACCTTCGTGACGCTGATCGCAAGTCTGCTCTTCGCGCTCTGTCTTCCCATTCTCTTGACAGACTTTTACCGCGCCACCTTCAAGTTCTTTTGCGTTGTGTATGGATTCCTGCTGGTCGTTCACCTCGTGCGTATTTCCATCGCGCAGAACATTTCCATCGCCCGCGCCGACAACTGAGCGTAAGCGGGTAAAAGGGCACAGCTCAATCTCTTGACGCTGTACCTCTCATGCTTTGTGCAACTGTATGTAATGCGCGATGGCCGATTGGGTAACGAGTCCCACAATCTCTCCGTTCTCCATCACTACAAGACAATCCCACCCACCTTGGGCCATGCGGTCCATTGCCTGCATGATGGACCAATCTGGAGGAATGCAGAAGGCTGTCGATGTCGGACGCATAATCTCGCGAACGCGGCGCCATGGCCAGAGTGCTGTGGGAAGGGCGTGCACGTCTCGCACTGTCACCATACCGAGAAGCTGCCTCGCCTCGCACACAGGAAATTCACCACATCCCTGCGCAATGAAGTATTGATCGACTGCGTCCTGCACTGTCATGTCCGGCAGTAGGGTCACGACGCGTTGGACCATAACCTGACGAACAGTCACTGAGGTCAGCAACATCCGCGGGGCTGCTTGCCGTTTGCTTGCCAATGCCGCTGAAAAGAGGAATGCGCCGATAAAAAGGAGCCAGACCCCGTTCGAGGCGATGGACTGTCCCAGAATGCCGGACCAGGCTCCCGCCATCAAGATCGCGCCGATCAACCCAAGCGCGACACCGAATCCTATTCCCGCGAGTGCAGCCTGAATAGTTGCTCGATTGAAATCCTTGTTCCGGGCCCATAGTCCAGCCCGTAAGACGCGTCCTCCGTCTAACGGGAATCCTGGGATCAGGTTAAAGAGTCCGAGCTGCACGTTCACCATGCCGAGCAAGCTCCCAAGGACGATGAGTCCGTGAACCCCTGATTGCCCGAACAATGATTCCACAGCCATGGTTCCGCCGAGACAACTGGCCCCCAGGATCAAGCTCACAAGCGGTCCTGCCATTGCGATTAAGAACTCGGCCCGCGGACTGGGTGGCTCCTTTCCCATGTGCGCCATTCCCCCAAAAATGAACAAGGTAATCTGCTTGATAGGGATCTGGTAGCGCAGCGCCACATAGGAATGTCCCAGCTCATGCAGAAGGACGGAGAGGAATAACAAGAGGGCGGCAATGCCACCCATCCCCCAATAGCGTGGAGCCGACAGACCAGGCAACGTATCGGGCAAATAGCCCGTTGCTAATGACCAGGTCACAAAGAAGAACACTGCAAACCAGGAGGCATGCACGTGAATCGGGATGCCCAGCGCCCGGCCGATTCTCCAATTAGGCAAAGCCATGCGATCACCGTAACAGTGCGGGAATTGGAGCGTCAACGGCAGGCTGCTGAAAAAGTCCGCCAGCATCGTTCTCGCATCGTTCAGATCCTCAACGTACCCCTGAGGGTCCGCCTCCGGTCTTCACTCGCTGCGGCCTTGCTGGACGGCCATTTTGAGCAGCCTGCGGGATCAGGTATACTGGCCACCATGCCGCGTTACTTCCCACACATGCTGTGCCTTATCCTCGCAGTGCTGCTTGTCCCAGCGGCGCCTGTCTTTACGCAGGCCCAGGTGGTCAAGTCTGGCCCTCCCTCTTGTCCCGGAGTCGCGTTGACGTTTGACCTCTGCCCGGTGCGTAACGGAGGGGGCTACGATCAGGAGCTCATCGACTATTTGATTGCACAGAAGATTCCCGCCACCTTCTTCATGTCAGGGAAATGGATCACGAAACACGATCGGCAAGTGAAGGCCCTCCTTCAGGTTCCATTCTTTGAAGTCGGCACCCACGGGGAAGTCCATGCCCATATGCCGTTCCAATCGGCGGGGGAGCAGGAGCAAGAGATTCTTGGACCGGTTCGTCTGCTCAAAACCAAGTACCATCATGACGCGACGCTGTTTCGTCCTCCCTATGGGGAGTTCAATGATGACACCGTCAACGTGACCCGCGCCCTTGGGCTCCAGTTTATTCTTTGGAATGTCGTGTCCGGCGATCCCGACCCAACGCTCACGGCGATTCAAATCGAGGGCCGGCTGAAGCGGTTTGTCCGAAAGGGAAGCGTCATCGTGATGCATGCCAACGGGAAGGGGCAACATACTCACGAGGTGGTGCAAGATCTCCATCAACATCTCTTGCCAGAGCGCCACCTCATCCCCATGACCGTGAGCGATCTCTTAAACTGTAGCCAGGCAGCTCCATGACCGATCCAATAGTGCGACACATGATGCCGGATGATCGGGCGGCCGTCATTGCATTGCTCGCCGATTCCGACCCGTGGAAACGGCTAGGCTACCAAGCCAGCGACTGGGACGGTTATTTCACACCGCTCCCACCGGGACGTGACTGCTACGTTGTGGATCAGAACGGCAGAGTCGCCGGCATTGCGGTTGTTCGTCAAAAATTCCTGCTCGGCGACTATCTAGAACTGCTTGGAGTGGCAGACTGGACGAGAGGAAAGGGGCTAGGGGGACGGTTGCTCGCCCGCGTTGAATCGGCGGTCTTTGCGAGGGAGAAAAACCTGTTCGCCTGCGTATCGGATTTCAACGACCAAGCCCGGTACTTTTACAAGAAGCATGGCTATCAGGAGATCGGCCCCATGCCGAATTTCCTGATTCCAGGCAGTGCCGAAATTCTGCTGCGCAAGACCAGCGGACCGGCGAGAGATACGAAAGTAGGAGCCGATGCGAGTTAAGAAGCTCCTCCACACCCGCATGAGGGTCAGTGACATGGAGCAGACGATCAACTTCTATACCAATATCCTTGGCCTGGAGGTTTTGGAACGGAAGGTTTCGCCGCGTGGCTCCTATCTGGCTTTCCTCAAAGTGCCCAACAGCGAGGAGTTGATTGAATTGACCAGTTTCCCGCCTAGCGGGCCAGTGACAGTGCAAGAAGACCTTGTCCATCTCGCCTTTCAGGTAGAGAACCTCGACGACACTATCACCTCACTCAACGCGCAGGGAGTCAAGATCACAGACGGACCCACACAATCCTCCTCCGGCAGCCGCTTCATTTTCATCGATGCCCCGGACGGGTACGAAATCGAACTCATCGAACGCCCGCCCAATGTGAAGATCGTCTAGGTAAAGTCAACGGTCAAACACAAGGTCAATAGTCAAAGGTCAACAGTCATTGGCAGGATAGCTGTCGAGACATCTTGGCCGCGCGAACGACTATTGACTACTGACCATTGACCAATGACAATTGGCAAATCTTGGAGGTTGCAAGGATGAAGAATGGATTCTTCCGGGGGCATGGGCTGGGCAATGACTATGTGGTAATGGACCCCAAAGAACTGTCGTTCTCGCTGACCCCGTCAAGGATCAAAGCCATCTGTGATCGTAATTGGGGCCTGGGCAGCGATGGGGTCCTTGCGCTGGCTCCCTCAAAGAAAGCGGACTTCGGCCTACGCATCTTCAACCCTGACGGCAGCGAGGCGGAAAAATCCGGCAACGGCCTGCGTATCTTTGCCCGCTATCTTCACGCGACTGGTAAGACGAAAAAGACGCACTTCACCGTTGAGACTAAAGGCGGGCTAGTCACAATCGATCTGCATGTGGATCGACATGGAGATGCGAGCTTGGTTACCGTCGAAATGGGCCGGGCCACGTTCCAGCCGGCGGCACTCCCCTGTACCCTCACGGCTGGCGAACTGATCGAACAACCCATCGAAGCTGCAGGCCAGTGGCTCACTTTCACCGGCGTGAGCGTGGGGAATCCCCACTGTGTCGTCTTCAAACCAGCCGGGCAGTCCTGGTCGCGCGAGGACCTTCTGAAATTAGGACCGGCCCTAGAGAACCATTCTCTATTCCCGAAGCGAACGAACGTGCAACTTGCCGTACCGACCGGCCCGAAGGAACTCTTTATCTTGATTTGGGAGCGCGGCGCCGGCGAAACTCAAGCTTCCGGGTCCTCCTCCTGCGCCGCCGCGAGTGCGGCTATCCGGCTTGGGCTGGTGAAGAGCCCCGTCACAGTAAAGATGCCGGGAGGTCAGCTCAGCATCGATGTTGCCGCAGATTTCAGCCTCACCATGAAGGGTCCAGTTGCGGAAGTGGCCCGTGGGAGCCTTAGTCCGTCGTTTGTAAGATCGTTGCGCTAAGAGGTCATTGGTCATCAGTCAACGGTAAATAAACGTCAACGGTCATGGGTCAATAGTCAATGGTGGAGCAGGTTAGCGGGAAAACGATTCGAACATTCCAAGACTTGGAAGTCTGGCGAGTCGGCAGAGCCATTCGAAATCGCTGCTATGAGATAGCCGACAAGCTTCCGCAGCAAGAACGCTATAATTTGGCTTCTCAAATTCGACGCGCTGCTGTCTCACTCACTGCAAACGTGGCTGAAGGATACGGCCGATTCCATTTCAAAGAAAACATTCAATTCTGTCGTATCTCCCGAGGATCTGCGTACGAACTCATCGACCACTTGATTACCTGTCACGATCTTGAGTACTTTGCCCAAGAGCATGTCGAGTCGCTTCAACACGAACTGCTTACTTTCATCCGCCTGCTCAACGGTTATATTCGCAGCATCGGCACAGACAATCGCAAGCAAGATAGTCAATAGTCACTGGCCATCAGTCATTGGTAAGATAGCTGCCAATGACATTTTGTCTGGGCGAACGACTATTCACTGTTGACCATTGACCAATGACCAGTAACCTCGAATCCAAACTCACTCATCTGCCAGACCAACCTGGGGTATATCTCTTCAAAGACCAGGCCGGCGAACTATTGTACATCGGGAAGGCCGCAGTCCTGTCCAGCCGTGTGCGGTCCTACTTTCAAAAAGGGACCGACCACTCTCCGAAAAATACTGTCCTGGTCAACCACATCGCAGACCTCGAAACGATCGTGACCCGCTCAGAACTTGAAGCGCTTATTCTTGAAAGTAATCTGATCAAGCAACATCGGCCCCGGTTTAACGTGGTCTTACGGGACGACAAGCAATACCCCTACCTTCGCCTGCCGATTAAAGAAGACTTCCCGCGCCTCTCCATCGTCCGCCGTGTACAACAAGACGGCGCACTCTACTATGGTCCCTACACGCCGGCAGGCGCATTGAGGGAGACGTTGAAAGTCGTTAAAAAAGCTTTTCCCCTCGCTACCTGTACGATTGAAATAGACGGCAAGGCCGAACGGGCTTGCATCGAATTCGAAATCAAACGGTGCATGGCACCCTGTACCGGCAATCAATCGAAAGAGGACTACCATCACATTGTCGCGCAGGTCCGTCAGTTTTTGGAAGGGCGCGACCATGAACTGTTGGACGACTTGCGCGCCCAGATGGAAGGGGCGGCGGAGCGTGAAGACTTCGAGGAGGCGGCGCGCTTGCGGGATCGGCTCTTCAATATCGAACGCACGCTCGAGAAACAGCGTATCACCCAAATGACGACGACTGACCAAGACGTGATCGGGCTGGCACGGCAAGGCTCGGCAGTCGATCTCCAAATCCTATTCGTGCGCGGCGGACTCTTGATCGGGCGCAAAGACTTCTTTTGGCCCCATTCAGCCGACACCGGCGACGAGGAACTCGTTCGATCCGCGATAGAACAGTTTTACAACAAAGACGGTCAGCCGCCCAAAGAGCTACTTATCCCCACCGGCCTCGACGACGTTACCGTGATCGAAGAGTGGCTCTCAGGCAAACGCAGGAATACTGTTCGCGTCGTGGCCCCCGAGCGGGGCGTGAAACACCAATTGCTTCTCCTGGCGGAAGAGAACGCCGCCGCCGCCGCTGCCAATCACCTGCGAGATGAAGAAATAGGACGGCAGGCGGTTGAAGAACTCAAGCGGCTTGTACGCCTGGATATCGCGCCTCGGCGCATCGAAGGATTCGACATTTCGAACACCATGGGCAACCAGTCTGTTGCGTCCATGGTCGTATGGGAAGACGGCCAGATGAAGAAAGCCGACTATCGCCGCTTCAAGATTCAAACCGTGACCGGCGCCAACGATTTCGCCAGCATGCAGGAAGTTGTGACGCGCCGCTATGGAGAGAGCAAGAATCTCGCGCGCCCGGATCTCATTCTTATCGATGGAGGATTAGGTCAGCTTGCCGCAGCGATGGAAGGGCTGAAACAGGTCGGTCAGCAGGATCTGGCCATGATTGGATTAGCGAAAGCACGCGGCGAAAAAGACGAGCGGGTTTTCCTGCCAGGCCGAAAAAATCCCATTGTGCTACGCGCGAATTCCCCGGCCACCCATCTCGTGCAACGCATTCGTGACGAGGCCCATCGATTTGCCGTCACATTCCATCGCAAGCTTCGTGGCAAAGCCCTGATGGCCTCGCGACTGGATCAAGTAATCGGCATCGGCGAAATCACACGCGCCCGCCTGCTCAAACAATATGGCAACCTGGCAAATATCGCAGCCGCTTCGGACAACGAATTGACGGCATTCGGCCTCGACGCCAAGACCGTCGCAGAAATGCGAAAAGCCCTCGCGAACACGACTCCGTCTTGCAGTTGAACGCGGTCATCTGCGAGGTCTGTCTGGTTCATCTGGTTTGTTTCGTTTATTTCGTTGGTCTGGTTCAACCAAATAAACAAGACAAACCAAATGAACAAGACGGGCTGACGGCCTTTTTCAGCATCTTACATCTAAAACATGAATTTGATACTGACCGTCCCTAGATGGATATAGGCATGGTATGTCCCATCGACGGTGGGGTTAAGATTTCCGGTAACCGCGCGCGACTCATAAAACCATTCCTGAAACGCCACATCCAGGCCAATCCCCTTGGGCGAGAGTGCGGACGCTCCTCCGCAAGGCACCATTCCCAGAAACCGGCCCTGGCCCTTGCACAAGAATCCGGCTCCCATGGACAGCGTGTTGGAAGATAAAGAGGGCGTCCCCGGGTTGAACGTCGTATCGGGAACGGGATTCTCAGTTCGCGTGTACCCCGATCGCAATGCCACATCCCAATGAGGCAACCACGCAGGATTGAGCCATTTGTATTCGGTGCCGATCGCCACAACCGGCACCGTCTTCCACTGTTGTGGTTGCGGGATGACCCCGCCGGAGGAAAGATGGACATCGAGGTCACGATTCGACTTCCATCCGACATATTCCACGTCGACTTCCAACTTCCATTCCTGCTCACTCGTACGAACCGGCCAGATCGCAATGGCTCCGGTATAGATCTGCGGCAGCACGAGATTGGTGGACGCATCGGCAACCTTCGCCCCGTTGACCAACAACGATCCACTCAACGGCACCACAGCCTGGGTGCGATAGACCAGCCCGATAGAAGCGAGGGGCTTGCCGTCGCCGTTTCTCAGCGGCGTATAGAGCAGGCTGACGTTTGCGCCCGCCCCTGTCCCGTTCCCGTTGAATTCTACGGAAGCCCCAGCTGGGATGCCAAAGACCCCGGCGCCTACTTGTTTCTGTTCGGCATGCCCCTGTCCAAGAAAACTCGCGAAGGTATAGATGTCCGCGCCTACCCCGATGGCCAACTGATCGTTCAGCTTATAGGCCACGGTCGGCTTGATATCGATCAGCTGAAGCGCTACAGAGGTGACGGCGGTATTGAAGGGGCCACCCACCGGATAGCGCGTGTTTGAACCGAATGGCGAGGTAAAACCGAGTCCCAGCGTGACGGGGGAGAACGTTGATGCGCCGAGGGCTCCAAGATTAGCGCTCAGATAGAAATGGCTTGGAGGTGGAGAAGAGATACTCCCGCCGAGATCACCTCTTGTATCAAGACCCGCCTGGTTCTTGTATTGGATCGACCCTCCCATAAGATTCGACCCAGCAATACTCTGGACGCCATCGACTTGAGTCAGTCCGGCCGGATTAAAGTGGATGGCCGAGGCATCGTCCGCCTGAGCGGCGAACGCATTCCCCTGACCGGCCGCGGCAGCTCCTTGCGGCTGAAATCGGATAGCCTGAGCAGAAGTATTTGATGGGAGCAAGAAAACCACCACCATCACCATTGAACACAAGATCCAACTCATGCCCGTCCAATTCTCCTTAAGGGCAGAAAATATCGGGCGATATTATCGATTAATAGAGCATTTTGACAGGGTTATTTAGCTTCATCCAGACAGAAAAATGGACTGTTCATTTTTTCGAAATTTTGGCGTATACTCACCTCCCCAAAAGGGTAGCTTCATGTTCAGTTGGGATTTGCCATGGCACTAAGCTTCAAGCATCCCCTCCCAGGTCAGTTGTTCGAGAAGTTTTCAAAACAGGATTGTCAGCACGCACTGGAAGTCTTCCACTACGCAGCTCAAGCAGAGACTTCTGAGGACGTGAGAGACGTGCTGATTCGGTTTCAGGAGCTGTTCCCGTTCAATTGTCTGCTTGGTGGGCTGGCACGCCTCAGTCCTAGCGGAAAATTTGAGGGCTTCACGAACGTTGTCAATGTGAGTTATCCGGACGAATGGCTCTATCTCTACTGGAAGAATGGGTATGCTGAGGTTGACCCCGTGTTCCGAATGGCCTCCAGATCTCCAGGAATTCAGATCTGGAAACAGACCTACCAAAAAGCGACATCAAAAGAAGAGTTAGACTTTATCGAAACTGCCAGAGGATTTGGTCTGGCTGACGGAATCACTACCAGTTCAGTCGATCCAGCTTGCGGCCTCGCTACCTTTTGTTCTTTTGCAGGAGGGGAAGGGACCGATGCTGAACGGTACGCTCAGCTCGTGGAATACCTTGGACGCCATCTTCACCTCGCCCTCATGAGAACAGCGCGGAAGAATGCTCCCGCAACGGAAAAGTGTGTGAAAGAACTATCTCCGCGCGAAGTGACCATCCTGAATTGGATAAAGAACGGCAAGACGAATTGGGAAGTCGGCCAGATTCTTGGGGTAACGGAGCGGACGGTGCGATTCCATCTGGCGAGCATCTTTTCCAAACTCGATGTGACCTCCCGCTCACAGGCAGTTGCCTCAGCCATGGAACATGGGCTTCCCGTCCTGCACGGTCTTCCGAGCGCGAACTGAACCATCCTTCTAACAGTTAACAGTTCCCTTCACCGATGTCGGCGAAGAGAAACCGCTTCATCAATTCCCTAACGAACGCGCGCCTCACACTCTTGCCACAATCTCCGTCGTGGTTGGCTCCATGGTATGCAGCCACTCCAGCATCTCAGGCCGCTTAGAGACTGCAACTGAGCGAAACTCATCGAGGTCGAGCAACGCCCCAACCGAGAGCACATCCGCTGGAGGAAGTGCTACAGGATCACCGATCGCGTGACAGGGCCACCCTATCCATTGCACCACACGCAGAAGCCTGCTCTCAACGACCAGATAGGTGTATCGAATATTATTTGCGAGGCATCCACTGAACTCGCTTTCCAGCATAAATGGGAGTGGGGCTGGCGTCATCCGTACCATTCCCAACAGTTGTTGCTGGGTAGAGAAAAGACCTATAGAGGTACTCCATGCATCATAGATATCAGACTCGAGCTTGTCCGTCCTCTCCGGTACCCACTTTAGCTTTTCGGCAAAGACCCTATGCCGAAGATGATAGGCCTGCCGCATTTCTTCTTCACTTTGGAGCGTCTTAACCAAAAACTCCCCCTCGAAGAAGGCAATCTGTCTCGCTTCCTGCTGCACGACGTCGTTGTTCATGGGTACCTCCAATAGGTTGAACTCAACAGCAATCCGTGACCGGGCCGAATAGTTCCAAATTCATGACTCACCCGTCACCTGGCGGAACCGCCAGGTGACGAGATACGTGGCAGTCGCGTAATAGTGGTGTGATCGGAAACTGAGGAATCCATTCGAAGAAAGATTCCGAAGATATTCCACGTCACATGATTGGAAAGGGCACTCGAATGAAAAGTCGGCGAAGGTTCCGGATCCTCGACGGGTTTCGGCAATTTCCTGGCAAGCCGGCATACCAGCGTGAGGCTCTCACCCCAGGGATATCCCCAGACAGCGATCAGTCGCTTTCTTGCCTGCTACATGAAGAGGTTGAACATAGCCTTGCCGCGGCCCTCACAGCATCCGAGCGACGATTGAGCGCCCTGCTTCACGATCGCAGCCGCATCGGACGAGAATTGCACGAATCCGTGCTGCAAGCGCTCTATGCGATTGGTTTGAGCCTTGAGCAATCCCATGAATTCCGCAGGGAGGTGCCACAGGCTGGGCCGCGCGCTCGCGATCAGGCTGCCGACCAGCTCCACAGTCTTATCCAAGACATCCGACGCATGATTCTGAGTGTGGAATCCGACCGCGTGGATCCGTTTAGGCTGGTCCCCGAGTTACAAGCCCTCGCCCAGACTGTTGCGCGGGCGAGTGAGTTGCAAATTCATGTGGAGGTCGAACCGGCGGCAGAGGAGATTCTGACCGGCGAAGAAGCACGTGAACTCGTGACGATCGCCAGGGAGGCTTTGAGCAATTGCGTCCGCTACGCTCGCGCCACACGAATCGAGATTGCTCTTCGGCGCATCGGCTCACGAGTACGACTGAGTATTGACGACAATGGATCAGGCTTCGATATCGAACACGAACCGGCGAAGGGCATTGGGTTCGCGCAGATGGAACATCGGGCTCGGAAGATCGGTGGCCGCTTGGAGATTCAGTCCACCGTGGGTCGAGGCACATGTATCATCGCTCACGTCTACCTTGAACCGATACTCACGACGCTATGAAACGCCCGCGCACCCATCTTGTCACGGCCTCGTCGTCTCGCGCGCTCGGTCGAGGCATGAGCAAGAGCGATAGGACAAAGGCACTATGTCCTCCGAAGCCGGGGTCCCTCCTAACAGAGTCGAAGGACCATTGCTATCGCACACTCTTAGAAGTCTCCAGCAGCGTGATCCTGCTTCTTTCGCCCGAATCCATCATTCTAGAGTGGAGCCGCACGGCCGAAACGGTTTCTGGATGGATAGCCGATGAAGCCTTGGGTCGCAGCTATGTGGAACTGTGCCTTCCGATCGAGGCGCGTGAGTCGTTCCTGACCGAACTTGCGCGAGTCACCGAAGGGAGCGACGTGAAGGGACTTGAGTTCCCTTTCCGGGTACGCACGGGCTCAGAGACAATGTTCTCCTGGAATATTACGCGGGTGCTGGGGGCTCACGGGGGCCTAATCGGCCTTATGGCCATCGGTACTGCCGTCATCCCGGGCACACAGGCAGAGAAGGAACTCCGGCTGGCCCATGCTCGATTACGCAGCGAGGCTCTTCGGGCGCAGAGAGCTGTAGAAGAGGAACGACGCAGAATTGCACGGGAGTTGCACGACGAGTTTGGGCAGGCCTTGACCGGCTTGAAATTCGATCTGGCATGGCTCGGCAGGACACTCGCGCAATCGCCTGCTCCAACCGGCGGAGAGGCTCTGCTGAACAAAGTCCACGCCATGTCTGGATCGGTCGATGCGCTTTTGGAGTCCGTCCGCGCGACAGCTGCGGCCCTGCGCCCCGCGATGCTGGACGATCTCGGATTGGTCCCGGCGTTGGAATGCCTTGCAACGAGGCTCCAGGATTGCACAGGCGCGCGGTGCGCGATAGACGTGGCTCCGGGCTTGGCATCCATCGCGCTGCCATCCGAAGCGTCTACCGCGTTGTTTCGAATCGCGCAGGAATTGCTGACGAATGTGATGCGCCACGCCGCCGCTTCTCTGGTTCACATGCGGCTGTACCAGGATGGCTCCAGGGTGACGTTAGAAGTAACTGACAACGGGAAGGGAATCACCCGCGAGAGGATGGCTACGCTTCGTTCCTTTGGGCTTCGTGGAATGCAGGAGCGAGCCGCTCTCCTAGGCGGCCATGTTCATATCGTAGGCACATCCGGTGTCGGAACCAGGGCCATCGTATCCGTGCCGGTTGGGGGGTGTGTTGCCTTATGATCGGGACGCAGCTGGTAAAAATTCTTGTCATCGACGATCACGAGGTTGTGCGCCGGGGCGTGAAACAGATTCTTGAGGAGAACTTCCTTTACGTCGAAGTCGGAGAGGCTGAAACCAGCCAAAAGGGGATTGCGGCGGTGCAGCAGGAGCCCTGGGATCTGGCCATCGTGGATATCAACCTTCCTGATCAGAGTGGGTTGGCGCTGTTGTGCGAGTTACACAACACTGCCCCCCAACTCCCTCTGATGGTCTTGAGCCTGCACCCTGAGGAACAATACGCCGTTCGTGCCTTCCGAGCCGGGGCTATGGCCTATCTCACCAAACATACCGCGCCAGAAGAGCTGGCCAGAGCCGTCAAACAAGTCCTGTCTGGCCGGATGTATGTCACCGCGTCCCTCGGAGAGCATATGGCCGGTAGCCTGAACAAGACTCCGATCGGTCCCGGCCATCACGCATTGTCCGAGCGAGAGTTCGAAGTCCTTGGCATGTTAGCCAAGGGCCAATCCATCAAGCAGACCGCACGGTCTCTCACCCTCAGCATCAAGACCGTCAGTACCTATCGAGCTCGTCTCCTGGACAAGTTACAACTTAGGACCACCGCGGAACTGATCCGCTATGCGCTCGACAATCACTTGGTCGACTAGGAGTCTGTCTCGACACCCGTGAAGCGTCCCTCGACAGGCTCGGGACGCCCTGAGCCCGTCGAAGGGCGTATCTCGTGAAGCGTCGTTCGTTTCGGGGTTCGGACGTTTCGCGAACGACAGGGTCGTTGAAATTGACAGTTCCCCCTCTTGCCGACTAGGATAGCGCGCCGTGAGTCATTCCGATCTTTCAGAATCTGCCGTAGCGAAGCACCCCCACGCTCCTGTCAACCGCGTTGAGCATCTATTTGAAACCGTCGTGTTCGCCAGCCGGTGGATTCAAGCCCCGCTTTATGGCGGCCTCATCGTGGCCGAGCTGCTGTATGCATATAAATTTCTCGTCGAACTATGGGAGATGATCTGGCACATCAATCAGCAACAAGAGACTGTCTTCATGCTAGGCGTCCTGGGACTGATCGACGTCACGATGGTGGCAAATTTGCTCACGATGGTGATTATCGGCGGCTATGCCACCTTCGTGAGCAAATTGGATTTAGAGGGGCATGCCGATAGACCGGAATGGCTGACCCATATTGATCCGCGTGGACCGATAAAATCATGCAGAAGGATCGCAAACACTGACCTAATGTGCGAATGCTCAGGGGTTTAGGCTGAAGGCTGAAGTTGGTTTCTGCCCCTAACAATCTTCAGCCTATCTACCTGACAAGAGGCAGCGATGAAGCGGGTACCCTATCTCCTGTGCGCCTTGCTGATCCTTCTTCTGCAAGCAGGCTGCAGCTCTTCGGTCCTGCAACTACGTGACCAATTGGATCTCCATCGTGGAGAATTCCGCCAGAAGCTGGCCGACAAGAACGAGCTTGCGGCGAAGTTCCTGACCTGCACCAGGCAGGCCCACGACGAACCGCTGGGTGAACGGCGCGATGGCGCCACCTCACGCGACCCTCTGTTCCAGCAGTCCACGGAGGGTCAAGCAACCAGCGTGCGCCCCTTGACGTCCGTCATCGATAAGATTCTCCAGCCGCATCGCGACAAGGGAGCCTCCCTCTCTATCCTTGCTCACGTCCTCGACGACGTGGCCAACGATGCGAATGCCCGTATCGATCTGGACAAACTCAAACAGGTCATCGAAGTAGCCAGACAATGGCATGGGCATCTTGGGCTAGGTGAGGATCAGCTCGAACAGGACTCCTCTCGCTTCGCTCGGATGCTGCTGGCGTACAACAAAGCCTATTTTGGCGATATCAGTTTTACGGCAAGATCGGACTACGCGGGAGCCGGCCTTCGCGGGGTGGTGAAAGTCATCTCGAAGGGATTCGTCGATCGAAGCGGCAATGTCTTACTGTTTCCGGGGATCTCGCCGGACATTGAGGCGAGCCCTGCCAGTTCAGTTCGCATCTCGGCCACCACGGTCAACTCTCAACGTGTCAGCGCCGATCTGACGCGCATTTTCCTGGAAGCCTTCTTCGACGCGGCCTATCGAGTACCGGCCGTACATGGCGCGACCGCATTGCGAGTGGGACCGAGCTCCCAGGAATCGCCCTACCCTGAATTCGATGCCAATCATCCCATGATTTCATTGGAGGCTTTGGCCCGAGTGACGCGTGACGCTCTGCGCGCGGAAGCCGCCGTGACATCGCTCGTGGGGAAAGCGGTTCGCGGCGGAAGTGTCTTCAGTACCCAGAACGAGACACTTGCCGCCTCGCTTGAAACAGCCGCAGGGGTGATCGCAAAGAAGCTTGTCGAGCACGAAGGGTTCTGCTATTTCGAGGTGACTGAGGGGAAGCCGGCTATCGCCGCACGGGAACGGAATGAGCCGGCATAGGCACCGGTTGCGACTCCATAAGCCGACGCTATTGGCAAGAAGGAACGATTCATGAAGCCATGTGCTCTGGGAGCCTGCCCGACATTGACCGTTCTCCTATGGCGAACGATCAGCCCGTCTTCAGGAGGGTTTCCACTTGGTCCAATAACTCCTTCGCGCTGAACGGTTTCGGCAGTATCCCTTTGGCTCCGAAGGATTTCGCTAGTGTGCCTACATCATAGCCCTCGTAGAAATTGCCCGAGACAGCGAGGACCTTGACGGTTAAGTAATGGTTACTCAACTGCAAGATCGTTTCGAGGCCTTCCTTGCCCGGCATGTAAATATCCATCACAACTAGATCCGGCTGATGGAGGGCATATTGAGCAAGAGCTTCGTTTCCATCTCCCGCCTCGAGAACCCTGTACCCTTCCGCCTCCAGGACGGTCTGCATCCACTTCCGAGCTTGAACATCGTCATCGACGACTAGAATCAACGGCATATCCCTGTTCATGCGTTACCCTGAGAGTGGGACATTCGAGAGTTTACGACGCTGCTGCTGTCGCAGATACAATGTTACGGCTTGCGTGCGGCGCGTAATCTTCAATTTCCTAAACATATTGGACAGGTAGTTCTTGACGGTGTTCTCAGAGAGGGCCAGTACGAAGCCGATCTCTTTATTGGTCCTGCCTTCTCCCAACAGGGGAAGGATCCGCTGTTCTTGCCGGGAAAGCTTCCCCAGTCCGTAGAGTGCTTCCGGATCGGAAGCCGCAGAGGAAGCGGATAGAGCCGCGAACATCGAGAGGGGATGAAAGAACGAGGCCCCGATCGCGACCGTCCGCACCGCCTCTAACAGCATGTCCGGCCCGACGTCCTTGAGCACGTATCCATGAGCGCCCGCCGCGATGGCCGCATGCACCGCCGCGGAATCGTCGCAGATTGTCATGATCAGCACGCGCATGTTTGGCGCGTCGGCGAGGATTCGGCGACAGGCCTGAATGCCGGACCCGTCCGGAAGAATCAGATCCAGGAGCACAATCGTAGGGGTGAGACAGCGGGCAAGTTCGACTGCTTGTTCGACGGACGCAGCCTCGCCGACGACAGAAAAATCAGGGCAGCTGATCAGTTGTTCCCTGATTCCGATTCTGACCAAGCCATGGTCATCGACCAAGAGCACTCGAATCTGAGGCCGGCGTGGCATAGATCATTTATCCTAAGATTTGGCCATTCGGGCATGAGATATCCCCACGTCTTTCACAGTATGATTACATTGCCTCCATGAGCATATCGGCGAAGCGCTGAATATGTTGTCAGTATTTCGCCTACACAGACGTAACTACTCAGGTAGATAGGCTGAAGGTTGTTAGTAGAAACCTTCAGCCTATCTACCTGAACACCTGAGTAGTTATTCTCTGAGCGGGAGGGAGGTTAGTCGATCAAGCGCTGTTCGATCGCATAGCGCATAAGTTCGCCGGTCGTCCGGCAGGAGAGCTTATCGAGGATGCGTGAACGGTAGGTGCTGATCGTCTTGACAGAAAGACAGAGATCTTCGGCAATCGCAGACACAGTCTTGCCCTTTCCCAGCAGGCGCAACACCTGCATTTCGCGGTTGGAGAGCGTGGCGTGAAGCGGTCCGTCCTGCCCCGTTTCCACCATAACCGCCATCTGCTCGGCCAGATCTTCGGTGATGTAGGCCGCCTCGCAGCACCCGTTTCACCGCAGCCAGCAATTCCGACGGCGCGCGGTCTTTCGTGAGATACCCTGATGCACCGGCCTTGATCGCGCGCAGGGCGAACTCTCTCTCGGGATACAAACTCAGCATCAGCACGGGCAGTCGAGGCTGGAGCAGCTTGACCTCTTTCAACACTTCCAGGCCATGCTTGTCGGGAAGTGCGATGTCGAGGATCAAGAGGCCCCACGATTGACGCCGGATCTCCGTCAGCGCAGCCTCTCCGCTGCTCACCTCGTGGATATCCGAACAGAGCTGTTCGGCCTCGAGCAGATCCCGGACGCCGCGCCGCACGACAGGATGATCGTCCGCGAGCAAACAGCGGTACTTAGTCATGAGCTTGCTTTTGCCGCCGGGGGCGAACGGATGGTGCCCGCTTCAGCTTCCGGGCAGTCCGAGGAGGCGGGTCCGCAACAACTGGAATCCAGACGACGGCCAATGTCCCCTGTCCGTGCTGCGAAGTAAAGTCGATACGCCCGCCAAGAATCTCAACCCGTTCCCGTATCCCACGGAGTCCGACCCCTCCGGCCAGTGGCAGGGCTGTAGGATCGAAACCGATCCCGTCATCTTCCACGACAAGAATCCAGTGATCTGGGTCTATCGCGAGACTGATGGATGCGGTCTTGGCCTGAGCATGCCGTATCACGTTAGTCAGCAGTTCTTGGGCGATCCGATAGAGCGCCGTCTCCCGGGTCGGTGCGAGGCCAGGCTGCCGGTCGTTTCCCTCAATGACCACTGAGCATGCCAGGCCGGTGTGGGCTTGCACATCAGCGGCCAAGGATTCCAACGCCGCTTTCAAACCCAGTGCTTCGAGCACCGGTGGGCGCAAGGCTCGCACGATCAGCCGGAGACGGGTAAAGAGGAGGTCGGTCGTCTCCAGCGCGCGGGTGAGCCGCTCCGTGACCTGTATCGGCGGCAACTTCCTCTTGCCGATTCCCCCTCGCCTCATGGACTCCAGATCGAATTTTAGGGCGGTCAGGAGCTGGCCCACCTCGTCGTGAAGTTCCCTCGATAGCCGGCGGCGCTCGTTCGATTCAACCCTCTGCAGTTCGTTCGCCATCGCCTGCAAACGACGATAGGCCTCTTGGAGAGAGGCATAGGCTTGCTTGGCGCCTGTCACGTCGATCATGGCGCCGATCATGCGGGTCGGCTTGCCTGATGGGTCGCGAACGATCTGTCCTCGATCGTAGAAATGGCCATAAGAGCCGTCTGCGAGACGGAACCGGTATTCTCCACTAAACACACGCAGGTTCGAGCTCAATGCGTGTTTCACGAGCGCAAGAACCTTGTCCCGATCGTCGTGGTGCAGCCGGTTTGTCCAGGCATCGATGCTGGGCTCGGCATTCGGATCATAGCCGAACCTCTCCCGGGCATTCGGACTCCACCAATGCTCATCGGTGACGAGATCCCAATCCCACAAAATGTCCCGCGTCGCTTCGGCCACAAGCCGGAACCGTTCCTCGCTGGACCTCAGTGCCTCCTCTATCCGCTTCCGCTCGGTGCTGTCGCGCACGACCGCGACGAGATAGTCTTTCTCCAGCCGGATCAGTTGCGCGCTCACCTCGACGGGAAACGTCGTGCCGTCTTTCCGCCGATGGAGGCTGTCAAGGATCATCGTCTTGGGTGCCTCACGCAGCCGTTCCATCAAGCCCGCAAAGACCGGCATTGTGACCAACGGGTCGATGTCGGGCACGGTCAGAGTGAGGAATTCATCGCGCGTGTAGCCGATGTTCGAAGCGGCTCCCTTATTGCCGTCCAGGAATTGCCCGGTATGGGGATCGATGATCTCGATGGAATCATCGACGTGGTCGAGCAAGGTTCGGAAAAACGTCAGCGCCTGCTCCGTCCGCTTGTGCTCAGTGACATCCTCGCATGTCACCAGCACGACGGTCTCCCCAGTAGAAGACTGACCCACATGGGCCACTTCTCTCACCCACATCATGCTCCCGTCTTTCCGTACCTTCCGAAACTCCCAATGTTTCGTGATCTCCGGTGTCGCGAGGCACTCCGACAGACTCGTGGAAACGGTCTCCTTATCCTCTTCGTGAAAAATGCCCAGCACGGATTGGCCGACCAATTCATCTACTCGATATCCTAACTGCTCTGCCCCGAAACGATTGACGGAGAGGACCGTGCCGTCTGTCGCGAGAGTGAAGTACATGGTTGGGGTTCCGTCGTATAGCGCCCGGTACCGTTTTTCGCTTTGCTTCAGTGCCTGTTCCGCCTTCTGACGATCTAACTCCCCGCTGATCCAGCGGGCCATGAGCTGGATGAAATCCTTGTCGGATTGACTGAACGAGGCTGGGCGCGGATCCTGGCCCGTAAAACAGATCGTGCCGTAGACCCGCTCTCGACCGATGAGCTTGGTTCCGATATAAGATTCGAGGCCCAGCGCCTTGTAGCCAGGATGGTTTCGCCATTCTGAGACTTTTGCATGTTCGAAGCACACCGGACCGGTCGCCTGAAGAGTCGTGTTGCAGTAAGTGGCGTCAAGTGGCACATCCATGCCGGCCGTGAAACCGGTGCCAGGCGCACAGACATGGGTGAATTCAAGTTTCTCATCCACGGCCCGAGTGAGCATGCCGATCGGTAAACCGAACCGCTGACAACCGACCTCCAGGACCGCCTGCATCCGCTCATTGAAGGACAGCCCTACCGCTGCTGTCGCTTCGTAAAGGGCTCGTATCGCCTGCTCGCTCTCACGCAGCGCCTCTTCGGCCTGCTTGCGCTCGGTGATGTCATGGGTCACCGCCAGATGTTCCATGCTGCCGGTGACGGGATTCCGGAAGGGCACGGCATAGGTTTCCATCCACCTGCGGCTTCCCTTGAGACCTTGAATTTCGAACTGGAGGATTCGCGAAGCTCCGTTGATCACGTCCTGATGCATGTTGATGAACGCAGTACGATGCTCGGGGAGAACAAGATCGAACACCAAAAGGCCGATTGCTTCCTCCTCTCGGCAGGCTTCGATCATTGTCAGCCCCGCCGGGTTCATGTGCAGTAAGGTGCCGTCGGCTGCGACGCGTTTGATGCAGCCAGGGCCCGTGCTTAGCATGAGGCTGATGAGCAATTCCTGCTTTGACCGTTCCTCCTCGGCCCGTTTGCGCTCCGTAATATCTTGGACGATGGCCAAGTGCACACGCGGATCGGAGGGCCGCTGCCACAACGGAACGCAGGTGAGATGAACCCAGATCGCGTCTCCATTCTTTCTGAATAAACGCTTGTCCATTTCGAACGTCGCAATTTCGCCGTCCAGAAGCCGCTTCATCTGGTCGAGATCGGCCTGGCGATCGTCGGGATGCGTGATGTCGAGGAACGTGTGACTGAGCATTTCCTCGCCCGTGTATCCGATGATCCTGCAATAGCTGGTGTTGACGCTCTTGAACCGGCCCGTGACTGAATCGATCGTCGCGATTCCGACCGGAGCCTGCTCGAAAATGGAGCGAAACTTGTGCTCGTTCTCTCGAATGAACTCTTCCGCCTTTCTCTGTTCGGTAATGTCCTCGCAGAGGGCGAGAAGATGGATGGCGTTCCCTGCCGCATCAAAGAGCGGAACTTTGCGGGTATGAACCACGATGTCCCCGCGTGCGTGACTGATGCTGGGCTCTTCGGCAATATCATGAATGTGCCCCTCGGCGATACACCGCCGGTCGTCGTCCAGGTAGGAGTCGGCCTGCTGCTTGGGCCAAAGGTCATGGGCGTTGCGCCCAAGCATGTCCGTACGCGGAATCCCGAAAATAGATTCCGCTGCCTTGTTCCACAATTGAACACGGAACTCATCTTTGGGATCCTTGATGAAGACGGCCAGTGGAATATTCTCGATGACGTTTTCCAGGAGCTGTTGGGAATTCCATCGCGCAGCCTCCGCCTCCATCCGTTCCAGTTCGCTGCCGGCCTTCCCTCCGCAGAACCGAAGGATGGCTTCTGCGCGAGCGGGCGCTTGAATCGCCTCGGCTCCCATAATGGAGATCCACCCAACCGGCGTCCCCTGCGATCCAAGAAGCGGGAAGCCCATATAGGACTCGATGCCCATCTGCTGCAGCAATATATCGTCGGGAAAGAGCGTCTGTACGCCGGTCGGATAGTGACACAGCGTGCCACCGTTGACTTGCTCGCAGGGGGTTCCTGCCAGATCGTATTCGAAGTTCGGTTGAACAGACCCGCCGCTCCATAGCGCCATCGTCTGTGCCCGGCTCCCTCCAGGAAGTACCCTCGCGCAGAAGGCATGGTCGACTCCCGTTATGGTGGCCAGCTCCTGGACGAGCGCCGAGAAGTACGCTGGTCCGGCATGATGGGCGGTCCGATCCAGTATCGCCTGCACCGAGTCTTCTGTTTCTTTCCGGCGAACCTGTTCCTGGCGAATGTCCGACCGGGACGCTCGGCGGAGTTCCAGCTGGGCCATGACTTGATTCGCGATGGTGCGCAGACAGGCCAGCTGCTCAGGGGACAAGGTCCTCGGGGCCACATCCATGACGGCAAGGCTCCCGATTGCATAGCCATCCGGCGTCGTCAACGGAACCCCGGCATAGAATCGCAACGCTGGCTGCTCGACCACCCAAGGGTGGTCCCTGAACCGCTCGTCCGCATCGGCTTTTTCCACAATGAAGCAATCGGTCCCTAAAATGGTATGGGCGCAAAAAGCCGTTTCCCTCCGGGCTTCCTTGTGGTCCAACCCCACGGAGGATTTGAACCATTGGCGCTCAGCATCGACGAAGGAGATCACTGCGATGGGTGTACGGCAGATATAGGAGGCTAGGCGAGCCAGATCGTCAAACGCGGAATCTGGACCCGTGCCGAGGATCTCGTAGCGGTAGAGTGCTTCGAGTCTTGCGGACTCGCAGGAAGGTTTTGGTGTCACGTTCAGTCCCTACCTTCCGTTAGAGAGTAGGCCAATGTACTCAATTTGGCAGAGACAATACTATAGGGAGGAATGACCCTATTAACGAACGCGTCGGCTAGGACCAGGCTGCTGTCGTTGCTCCGCCTGAATCGCGCCAGTGTGGTGTCCAGGCGAGGGCGACAAGTTTCACGGCAATGTTGGCTTTGGTGGGTTTGAGAGAGACGGTCTCGAGTTTTTCGTTGAGGGGATCGGTCGCGGCAGCGAGGGCATCGGTTTCCATCTTAAACTGCGCGTCGAGGTCGGCCAATTGTTGCTGCAATGCCGAGACGTTCTCTTCGGCTTGTCCCACGTCTTGCGATTCCTTGATGGCGCGCCCAGCTCCACGAATCGCCGTTGTCGCCCGCCCGATGTTCGCCGCGCTAACGGTTTTTCTTCCGAGAAACGCCCCTAAAATCGAGGCGCCGACAGAAATCGCCGCTTGCATTTGACTCGACCGAGACTCCGCTTGCTGCCGTTCGACCATCTGTCCTGCACGCCTGATCCGATCTTGCAAGGCGGCAATCTTCGGCGCGTACTTTTGACGCAGACGGTCCGATTGGTTGTCCCTGGCTTCACGTCCGGATTGTTGCAACCGCACACGGAAGTCCCGCTCGGACTCGCCAGGAGTCGAGACTTCTTTTGTACTAGGGCTCTTCAACAGATCGACTTTCTGATTTCGGAACAACCAACCGGAAAATTCCTTGCTCCAAATCTCATAGCTTTTCGCTTTGCTTGCCGCACTGGGAACTGCGCCAAACTGCGCACCGTCTGAGGGCGCTGGCTCCAGATCAGCCAGCGCCAACCCCGCTTCCATGGCATGATCCCAGTCCAGCGCCACCGCACCGTCCGAGATCGGCGCCAGCACAGTCACATCCTGAGTCACATCGACGCCGGTTTTGCTGTCTGATACGCGCACCTGCGAGGCACCGAGCAACATCGGCTGGTAGATCAATGTCGTCCCACTTGGCTGGCTGCCACGAATCGGCACGAACTGCTGCGGCACATCGGGAGGGAGCATTGGGCGAGTGCTGAGTTTTGAGTGCTGAGTGCTGAGTGCTGAGGGTTGGGAGGCAGTCCTAGAGCTTGCCGCCTTTACGGGGTCCATGAGTGTCTTGATCTGGGTGCGCGTCAGTGGACCGCGAAGGTAGGACAGTGTCCATCTTGTCTGAAAGACCTCCGGTGCATCTTCGTGGACATTGTTCATAAGAAAGACGCGATTGCCTAGGCCGGCGAGAAGTTGTTCCATCCCCTGCTTATCGAACTTCTTTCCACTACTCGCGGCGGCGCCTTCCAGTCCTTCCAAGACACGCGCTTTGTCTCGTTCGGTTTGCAGCCGTCCGATGAACCAGGTGCCGGTATTCGCCAAGCCTTTGTAGTCCAGGTCGACGGGGTTTTGTGTTGCCAACACGACACCCAGACCGAACGCGCGGGCCTGCTTCAGCAATGTGAGCAAGGGTTGCTTCGACGGCGGATTGGCGACCGGCGGGAAATAGCCGAAAATTTCATCCATATAGAGGATAGCGCGGAGACTGGTCGTGCCGGACTGTGCCCGCACCCAGCCGAGCGTCTGGCTCAGCAGCAAGGTGACAAAGAACATGCGCTCGGCATCGTTGAGATGGGCGATCGAGAAAATGGCGAGCCGCGGCTTGCCCCCTGGCGAATGGAGCATCTGGCCGACATCGAGCGCGTCCCCTTCCAACCAGGCAGAAAATCCCGGCGCAGCTAATAAGTTATTCAACTGCATGGCGAGGGTAAAGCGTTCCTTTGAGGGATAGAACGAGTCCAGATCCAACACGCCAATCTTGGCAATCGGCGGCGTTTGGATCTGCTGGATCAATGTGGCCAGATCCAGATCCTGTCCCGCCTTCCAGATGTGGTCGAGAATCGTCGACAAGAGAATGTGTTCGCGACTCTTGATTGGATCAGCCTCGACGCCGACGAGACCCAACAGACTCGTCACCGTCGTATTGATCCGCTCGCGCAGCATCTCGGGATCGTCAAGAATTTCTTGCGACGGCGCTGCAAAGGACTTGAGGATAGAGACGGGAATGCCCGCGTTGCTGCCAGGCGTGTACACAACAACATCTGCTGCATCGCGGAGCTTCTGAACCCGCTCGCCGCTCTGGCCCCAATCTCCCAAGCCTTTCTTCCACATCTCGGCTTGCTGGGTCGCATAGTCCGTCGGCGAGAGCCCCTTCTTGCGGGCATCGTCTTCATTGATCCATGGCGCAAAGTCTTCCCCACGAAGTTGCGGAAAGTTCAGCATTAGATTGGCAAGGTCCCCCTTGGGATCGATGATCAGCGCAGGAATCCCATCGATCGCCGCTTCTTCGAGCAATCCAATACAGAGACCGGTCTTCCCGCTGCCGGTCATGCCGACGCAGACAGCATGGGTGACCAGATCTTTCGAGTCATACAGCAACCAGCCCGGCTTCGATTGCTTGGTTGCGAGATCGTAGGGTCGGCCCAAATAGAAAACGCCGAGCTTTTCGAAGTCTTCGGCTGACCCGCCTGCTGATGAAGATGCCGCGGGCTTCCCAGATTCTTTTTTCTTCGTTGCCATCGCTACCACTCCTTAAAAATGACGAACATGGCACCGATCATCATGGCAAAACCAGCCAAATAGTTCCATTTCAGCTCT
>JACQEY010000054.1 GCA_016200355.1 Nitrospirota bacterium | reverse complement strand
ACATCAGCGGCCACTGGTTCCCGATGGAACGCTACAGTGCGAACTCCATCCCCAGAAGTTCGCTGCACGTGGTGATCGGAGAGCGGTACGATGCGGCCATTCCTGCCGCAGGAGGACCGCAACAGATGGCGGGCGACTATCCGTACTACAGCGGTCGCGCGTCGCACTTCGTGGAAGGCAGCTGGGGCCTCTTCCGGGTGCTGGACAAAGCGGATGCGACACTGAAGCCGCTGCCTGGCCGTGCAGAGGTTCCGCAGTCGGCCAAGTCTGTCTGCCCGGCCGACGCGCCGGTGAAGACGTTCAACGTTGCAGCCATCGACAAGGCGATTCGCTACAATAAGGGAGCGCCAGGCGTGATGGAAGTGGATATGGAGCGAAAGATGGTGCTGGGCAACGAGACCGGCAAGATGTACGTGCTCGAAGGCGAGAAGACCAAGGTCGCGGCGGGCAGTATTGAACCGAGCCCGTTGACCCTGCATGTGAACGTGGGCGATTGTATCAAGGTCAATCTCAAGAACGAGATGGCCAAGGACCGGGCCGGGTTCCACGTAGACCATCTGGCGTACGATCCCAAGGAGTCGATGGGGATCAATGCCGGGAACAACCCAGGCGACCAGACTGTGGCACCGGGGAAGAGCAGAACCTACACCTTCTTCGCTCATCCGGAGTTCGGGGAGAACGCCGCCCTGATTCAGGATTGGGGGAACGTGATCGAGAATCCGCGGAACGGACTCTTCGGAGCAATCGTCATCGGGCCGAAGGGATCGCAGTATCGCGATCCGGCGACCGGCGAAGATCTGGCCCAGAAGAGTTCCTGGCGGGCGGATGTGATTGTGGATCGAAACCTGTCAGGCAACGAGAACCGACAGAACTATCGGTCCTTCGCCCTCCTGTTCCAGGACGAAGATAACCAAATCGGCACCAGCTTCATGCCATACATCCAAAAGGTGGCAGGCGTGACGGCGGTGAACTACCGGTCGGAGCCGACCGATTACCGGGTCGAGAAGGGTTGTGCGTACAGCGAAGTGTTCGTCTGCGTCAAGACGGGAGATCAGCCGGTGACCCCGAGCATCGCGGCGCATGTGGGTGATCCGGTTGTAATTCATGTGATGGGTGCTTTTAGCGAGCAGATACAGCTGTTCAGCGTGTCGGGCCATGAGTGGAAGCACGAGCCCTACATGAGCGGAGCGGACCTCGTGAGCACCATGGAGTTCGGCGGCACTGAAGTAATCAATGCCTGGCTGCATGGTGGGGCCGGAGGTCCGAACGGGATTCCTGGCAGCTATCTGTGGCTGAACCAGAGACCGGGATATCTCGACGCCGGTCACTGGGGGACGTTGACGGTGCTCGACCGCGACAGCCGGGCGATCTTGCCGTTGGGCGGGCAGGCGCCGGCCACACAGCAAGCTGAGGAGCAGATCCCAGCGCAGTCCATACCGGTGTCGATGAAGGCTAACTAGCCAGGATTGCATACGGGGAAACGGTGCGGGGGAATCCGGCAGAGTCACGTCCGGGTTCCCCCGTTCCTTTTTGCGGATGGGAGGGGAGAACCTCTTGAAGAGGGGCTCAGCCGTGCGGTAGAACCACCACATGGGAAAGAGGGAGCACAGGGAGCAGTATCAGTGGTGCTTGGGATGGCTGGCATCATTCGCACTCGTCGTCATGGCTGATGATGCGACGGCGCTCGATTTCTCCGCTGAGCGAATTGTGAAGAGCGGGAAGTCCGTGGTGACGGCTCATGTCAATGCCAAGGACGATCGTTGGCGGTTCGAGCTCACCCAGCCGCAAGGGGGTGCCAGTATCATTATTGTGAGGATGGACCGTCAGAGTTCCTGGCTCATATTGTCCAAGCGGCGACAGTACCTTGAGGTGCCGATTGCCGACGAGCATCGGTTGGCGGTGGGCGAGAGGATGGAAGGGGAGCTCTCGCGCGAATTCGTCGGTGATCAGACGCTGAACGGCTATCCTACCGAGCTGTTCGAAGTCACCGTCGCAGAGAATGGGGAAACTCGGCAATACTATCAATGGGTGACCAAGGTTCAGCGGTTTCCGGTGAAGACTGTGAGCAAGCAGGGCAAGTGGTCGGAAGAGTTTCGCCACCTCATTTTCACCGAGCAATCTCCGTTCTTATTCGAAGTCGATCATGATGGGCCTGAGTCTTGGTGTGCTTGTTCAAGTGAGCATGGGGCTCGGAGTCCTTGGGCCGGCAAGCGCGTATGACACAGTTGTCGTGAAGGACGGGGCGGTGCTGCGGGGCACGATGACGTTTCAAGGGACGGCACCTGCGCCCAAAGAATTCGAGTTGCGGCGATATCCGGATCAGGTCTTTTGCGGCGCCCTTTCCGATAGTGACGGGCATCGGTTTCTCAAGGAAGTGCATGTCGGACAGGGCGGCGGTCTCAAGGATGTGGTGGTCGTCGTGGAAGGGGTGCAGAGCGGGAAGCCGTTCACCTTTACGAACGCTCAGGTCGAAGCCAACGTGTGCCAGTTTCTTCCCTTCGTCACGGTCGTAAGCGACAAGCGACAACTGACTGTGACCAATCGGGATCCCGTGTCGCACGATATTCAGGGCTACGCCTACGACCTGGCGGGGGTGGATATTGTCCTCCATCGGCCTTCGCTGACAGCGACCGGGACCACCGATATCGTGCATCTGGTCAAAGGGCGGAAAGTCTTTACCATGCAGTGCGGCATGCATCCCTACATGCAGAATTGGGGGTATGCGATCGACAATCCCTATTATGCTGTGACGGACCAGGATGGCTCATTTTCCATCGGTGATCTTCCTGCCGGTACCTACCACGTGAAAGCCTGGCATCCAATTCTGGGCGTCCAGGAACGGGAGCTGACGGTCGAGCCGAACGGCACAACCATCCTCGATGTGCGATTCGACGTGAAGTGACCGGAGACCCATGGTGAAAATTCGATCAACTGCCAATGAAGAAAGCCCTGGTGTTCTAATAGGACTCTCGCACGCCCTCATCATTGTCGTGCTGTCTCTCTCCGTCGGGACGTCCTTCGTCCAGGCAGGGTCGCCGAAAGACATTCAGGATCGCGGCAAGGCGATGGTCCGAGATGCCGAGGAAATGGTGATGCATGGCAATATGGGCGACGGGAAAGCCATCCTGCATCACTGCGCCGAAGTGGCGAAGCAGGCCGAAATCATTCTCAAGGCGTTGCCGCCCACCGATGAACATGGCAAGGAGGCCGTGCCTCATTTACAGGAAGCCATCAAGCAGTGTAAGCGGGTGGCTGAGATGGGCGACAAGGTCGATCCTGGCGCCAGCTTGAACCCCGCCACCAAAGCCCGTGCGGCGGCCAGGGAAGCGATGAAGCATTTGAGTGCGCTACGGGATGGCGGCGCATAGCCGCAGACAGCGCGCGACGGGTGAAGCTGGTGAAGAAGTGCTGAGTGCTGAGTTAGAGTCGGATAAGAAAACCGAGACGGGGGAGAGTTCGAAGTCCGAAGTTCGAGGTTTTCGAAACTCAGCACTCAGCACTTCCTGTCCCGCCTGTCGCGCAAGCGCAGCCTAAGGAGAACCGGGTTTTGGTATCAGTGGGCTGACCGCGTTCTGATCTCGTCCTGGCTGATAGGTCTCCAGCATTCTCGTGACTATTGGGAGCACTTGTCCTTCTGCCGAGAGAGGCACTTTGATTCGTATGCCACGACCCTCGTTGCGGCCAAGTGAAAAGATGTGGTGTTCGACCATTTCGCCGTGCATGGCATCCGAATACGTGAATGTCAATCGTTTCGCGGGGAATCCGGCCAGCGACATCTCTTGATCCTCCCGCCACTTCACCGTGATCGTTTTCTTGCCGTAGAGTTCCGTGATAATGCGGCGATGGGCCGCGGCAAATTCATCGAGTGTCTGCCGTCCGTCCTGGCTCTTGCCCTCCAAGACATTCATGTGGCCGGATAGCGCGACGAGGCTGTTGTCGATCGGAGGGTAGAGCGTCACGCCGACCCCATCCGATATCGGATTTACAAGACGCCAGTTTTCTGGATAACGGACGGAAAAGCCGAAGCGGGCGTTCGTATAGACTTTCCATGCCCGTTCTTCATTCCCCGACGCAGCGGCAAGGGAAGCCTGGGTTGTCATGTCAAGGCTCATCACCATCGCAATCAGTAGGTATGTCAGGATCATCTGAGTCCCCGTAGGCTAGCAGGATGCTGAAAAAGTCCGCCAGCGGCGTTCTCAGCTCACAAGAATCCTCAACGTACCCCAGAGGGTACGCCTCCGGTTCTTGCTTCGCCTGCGGCCTTGCTGGACAGCCTTTTTGAGCATCCTGCAGAATTGCTCCCCTGTTGTATCACCTGTGCGTGATCGTCGAAAGGTTAGCCTCCAACATAATTATTCCTCAGCCTGCTATCGCACCGACCGCGCGCAACGAAACCCGATGGTTGCGGCGCGCTGATTCGGCGATGCCCCGCCTCTGGTGGCCGTTCGCAGCAAAGCCGGCGCACTCTTCCACGATCCTCCGCGCACCACCTTGTATCGGCCGCTGGCAGGTCCGTGGGGGTTGCGATCCGGCATAGTCGCATAGTAGTCGATCCCAAACCAGTCTTCGACCCACTCAGCCGCATTTCCCGCCATATGATGCAGGCCATAGGGGCTGCGGCCCTCCTTGCCACTATCGACAGAGGCCACGATGGGAATCTCGTGGGCGTGATATTGCCCGAACATCGCCAGCGCCGGCGTGGGAGGTTTTTGCCCCCAAGGAAAGAGATTGCCTCTGTCCCCCCGCGCGGCTTTTTCCCACTCGGCTTCTGTCGGTAGCCGTTTATCGCGTGCGTGACAAAAGTCTGAGGCCTCAGACCAGGTGACGTAGAGTGCCGGCCAACGTGCCAATGTCTCGGGCTGCATGGCATGGATCGTCGTGACATGATCGATCAGTTTCCGTACTTCATCGGGAAGGTGGCGTTGTTGTTGCCGCAGCCACAGCAAGTATTCTCCCAGGCTCACTTCATCCCGATCGATTTCAAACTGATGGAGCCAGACGCGACGTTGTGGCTGCTCTGTGTCGTCGTATTGGAGATCGAAGCTGAACGGTTCGTGGCTTGTGCGGGCGGTGCCCATGATAAAGGGGCCTTCGGAAACTGTCAGCATAAGAGCGCTGCTGGCAAGCGCGGCAATGCTCTCAATCCGATCCGGCACATCATTCGTCGCCGCCATTGCACTGCGCAGAAACGATGCGCCCATGAGTATCGCGATGAGGATAAAGCCGAGGGCGTGAAGGTATCTCCAGACCCGGCCTGTGAAGTCAGCGATGTGGCGGCTGTTCTGCATGACGATCGAATATCATGAATATGAAATGCTCAGTATGAGTCTGATGCCAGTATCAATACAAGGTTCAGGGCTTCTCCATAACGAACTGGCAGACTGCGCGCGACAAGCGTGATCCGAAGGCTGAAGGTCTGGGTTCGAAGTTTCGAACACTTCATCCTTCCCCTGCTTTACCCGTCGCGCTTTTCCCGCCAGTCTCGCCAGGCCAGCGTCGCGTTTTACCCACAATGCCCCATTTCAATCGAGTTGCTGTCTAAGAAAGTAGACAGCGCAACTCGTTGTGTTTATTCGTATCGATTCTAGTGAATCCCTGGCCGATCTCAGCCTGTAGAAGAACGCGCCAGAGCTTCGACCGGGCACAGTATTCTTTCCCGCGGCTAACCTCCGTACTTGTCGATGAAATATCTGAGGAGAGCGTCGCGTGCAAGCCCAGGCACGGCTGTTGCGACCGTACAGTACTTTTGGTTGAGGTCCGGAGACCGGAACGCAGAAAGCCTTCCAAGGTCACTAGTCAATAGTCATTGGTCAATGGGAAAGAACTGTCAATGGTCAACGGTTAGTAGGGCAATGGATTGTGATGAAGTCATATGCAAGGGGAATGGCCACTCAGCATCAAGCCTCTCTTGAGCGATGACTATTGACCAGTGACCATCTCCTTACCGTTGACCATTGACCATTGACCAATGACTTCTTGTTCCTGTCCGATTGACTGATGACGAGCAATGAAAGGGTATCGACATGATCCGTGCCTTCACCAAGCTGATGTCTCGCACCGGCGTTATGCCGGCGCCGGCTGCATGTGTCCTCGCTTTCGTTCTTACGGGCACTGCGCTGGCAGGCGGTACGCACGGCGCGCATGAGGTGCCCCAGCTCTTGGCGCAACCCAAGACCACTGTCACGTATGAGGACAACCGTGTGACGGTGACCTTCGGGCCGGTGGACTTGCCGTCCGGACACGATGGGGAGCTGGCGGCCAGCCTGCCGAAACATGTGTTTGAATTGCCGGAGGATATGACGATGGTGGGCTTCCAATCCTCCGTCTTTCTGAAGGACGGAACGCCGCTCCCTCGCCAGTATCTTCACCACATTCTGCTCATCAACCAGGACAAAGACAGTGTCTCGTGCCCAGGCGAGCCGTTGTTTTTCGCCGGCGCTGGTCTGGAAATGACGGAGGCGCGGTTTCCCTTTAAGCATGGAGTGAAACTCGCCAAGGGGCAGAAACTCATGGCCATCGTCGCGTTCTACCATGGGGTGCCGCCTACGAAGGATGTAATGGCCAGCTTCACGATGAAGATGGCGCCGAAAGGCGTCGTACTACAAGCATTGGATGTCTACCAGGTCGGCGTGAACACCGTCTGTTATAGCCAATTCCCGAAGCGGCGCGTAGACGAAACTGATGAGGGGATTGAGGTCAGGCCAGGCGTGCAAATAGATCGCGCGCCGCTGAAGTTCAAGATGGATGGTTGCGTGAAGTTTGCCTACCCGCACGGGCACGATCAAGTGCTGTTGATCGCTCTGGAGAACAAGACGGCACAGAGGACGCTTCTCCGAACGGTGCCCGACGTTGGGCCGGAGGGGGCTTTCTTGTCGTTCCTGCCGCATCAGATTTATCGCAGCGCCCAGGGGTTCAGCGTGAATACTCACGATGACTACGAGGTGGTGATGGTGCATCACCGTCCTCTGCACGATCCCCAGCCCAACCACGGGATGGGGAATTATCTGCTGTATATGACGCCCGGCGAGTGCCCAGCTCAGTCGCCGATGAGTCACTGAAAGAGCCCGTTCGGGCTAAGAAAAGGCGCGGGCTGTTCCGATCGGAGGAGATGATGCGGCATCTGAAGCTCAGTATCGAACGGGAGGTTGAGCGAGCCATCGAAGGGGTGGATCTCGTGGAAACACGTCGTAACTACCGCGAGCAGAACGAGTTTGTCGTGTTGGAGCATTTCCTCACTCAGCCCGTGGTCGATCAGTTTCTCCGCGAGGTGGATCAGCTGATGCCCGACGTGAATCGAAATTACGTTCCCGGACACAAGAAGGGAGCCAGCGTCAGTTTCTACGCGATACTGCGCCAGGCGCCAGCCATCCTTTCCCTCTATCGCTCGCCGGCGTTGCTCATGTTCCTGAGCCGGCTCGTGGAGGCTCCCCTCCTGCTCTGTCCTGAAAACGATCCCCATTCCTGCGCCCTCTACTACTACCAGCAACCCGGCGATCACATCGGCTTTCATTACGACACCTCCTACTACAAAGGGAAACGCTACACAGTCTTGATCGGCCTGGTTGAGCGATCGGAATACTGCCGCCTGGTAGCCCGCGTCCAGAAACACGGAGAGACCGACGAAATCAGGGAAACGCGGATTCCCATGGACCCTGGGACGCTCGTGCTCTTCAACGGCGACAAACTCTGGCATGCCGTCACGCCCCTCGGAAAGGACGAGGAACGGATCATCCTCACCTTGCAGTATGTGACGAATCAGGAGATGGGGCCGTTCAAGAAGATGTTTTCCAATCTCAAGGACGCGGTTGCCTATTTCGGACCTGCCGCGCTGTTGCCGTGGAATTCGTCGAAGGAGAAGGGGTGAGCCATGCGTTTGGCCCTGCGGATTCCCCAGTCCGAGTCCGAGGCATTGCCCCTAGTGCTCAGCTTGGCCCATTCGGCTTCGATGTTTCGAACTGAGACGGAGGGCCGGACATTGGCGTATACGGCAATCTTCCCGGATCTGTCCCTGTCGTTCGACCTCGTGGAGCGACTGATTGAGGCGGCAGCCGAGCTTCCGAACATCCAGGTGTCGATCGACGAAAGACCTGTCGAAGGTCTGACGAAGTTCTTGAGCGTGCTGAGGTGTTATCGGGAAAGCCTGGCTGAACTCGACCCCCAGGCTCATTGCGCGCGGCAGGCCGCGAGGATCGGCGATGCGGGCAGCTGCCCCGATCACGCCTGCATCTCCCATTGCCAGTTCATCTGTATGCGCTGCCTGCAAGTCGTTCACGAGATCGGCTCCCCACCCATTCGCGCTCAATTGAAGGCGATTGCGATACAAGCCGAAGTGGAGTGGTGCCCGAATCTTAGAATGCCGTGAAGGACGAGGGGCGAATGTTGAATGTTGAGTTCAAATGGTACGGTGCCGTGCCGCCACAATGATCGGCCAGTCATGAAACGAAAGCCCTGTCTCTCCGAGAATTGCGACACCTGCACGCTTCGCGCGAAGACGGTGTTGTGCGATCTCGAAGGTGACGATCTTGCCGAATTTCAGAACATCAAACACTCCCTCGATTACGAGCCTCACCAGACCGTTTTCTACGAAGGCCACTTGTGTTTGGGCCTCTACTTGTTGTGCAGGGGCAAGGTCAAGCTGACTCGTTCTTCGGCACGAGGCCAGCGGCAGATCGTCCGGATCTTGGGTCCTGGTGAGCTGATCGAGAAACAGGGCTTCGGCGAGCGGGCGCTTCACGAGGTAACATGCGAGACGTTGGAGCCCTCTCAGGTCTGCGTCATCGACAAGGCGCGCTACCTCGCGGTCATCCACCGGAATCCCCAACTGGCGATCAAGCTGATCCAACTCCTCAGTAATGAGCATGGGGTGAATATGGATCAACTCGATCAGTTTACGTTCAAGGCTTCCCGTGAGCGGTTGGCCGGCCTGCTCTTGGAACTCGGCGACCGGTTCGGCAAAAAAAGCGCCGATCGAGTCCAGGTTGGGCTCATGCTCAAACGGGAAGAAATAGCTGAGATGGCCGGGATTACGGTTGAAACCGCCATTCGTCTGCTCAGTGTGTTTCGAGATGAGGGGTTGCTCACCATCGATGGAAGGGCCATCACGTTGCTGAACCCTGACCGTCTCACCAGAATTGCCCGGCGCTGAGCCATAAACTGTCGTAACTACTCAAGTAGATAGGCCGAAGACCGAAGGCTTTTAGTTTTCGGCCTTCAGCCTGCTATTGAAGGACTCATCTCTGCTTGAACCCACGGTCGTAGAAACCGAGAAGGTTTTGAATGGCTTGATTCGTGCCTTGCGAGATAATTTATAGCCTTCGGCCTGAACACCTGAGTAGTTACCGTGAAATGTGGAATCCCTTCGGAGAAGTCACGCTCTCTCGCCACGCGCCCATCGCCCGGCCATCTCAGGCATAGGTCCAATGGCCTACCAAGAATGTTGACATAAATCATAGATCGGACTGACCAATCCCAGTGCGGGTCTCCCTTCCTCTTCGGTAGAGTGAGTATGAGGAAGGAGGCCCTGTGCTCGTACGTTCGAGCTTCCGTACGTGGGATTCGTGATCGGTGCGCCTTAAGGACGTAGGCAGAGGGGGCGCACAGTTCATTCAGTTGCCTTTTTAAAACGAGCGTACGAAATGATTCTGGACCAACCGGCCAATATCGAAACTGTGATGAGTCCTCACTCTGTCGGACGAGGCGTGGGGGAGGGAGTTACCAGCCTTGTGAGAGTCCATTTCAGACGAGAGGAGGAGTTGATCACAGGCATCAAGCGAATCCTTGGTCGGCAGGAGGAGCAACAAGAACATTTCCCGGGCTTCTCATTCTGTTCCGTTTTTCTTTTAAAAGGAGGTCAGGAACATGGCGAGTACAACAGTTGGAAGTAGCGGCCCAGGGTATGACATGTCCCTCTGGTACGATTCGAAGATCTTCAAGGTAGGCTGGTTCTCTATGTTGGCGGCGGTGGGAGCCGAGGTCGTGTTTCAACGTGTCTTCGGGTATTCCCACGGGTTGGACTCGATGACACCGGAGTTCGAAAATGTATGGATGGGCCTGTGGAAATTTAACGTGGTTTCTAACATCGTCTTTGCGGTCACGACCTGGGGGTGGCTTTGGAGTACACGGGATCGCGACGTGGCCAATGTGCCCGTCAAGACGGAGATCAAGCGGTATTTTTATTGGATGATGTGGCTCGCGATATACGTCTTCGGTGTGTACTGGGCGGGGAGTTATACCCTTGAGCAAGACGCGTCGTGGCACCAGGTGATCATCCGCGATACGAGCTTCACTGCCAGCCATATCATCGCCTTCTACTTCACCTTCCCGATGTATATCACCTGTGGCGTGGCGAGTTACCTCTATGCCATGACCCGCCTGCCGCAGTTCAGCAAGGCCGTCTCGTTCCCCTTGGTGGGAGCGATCGTGGGGCCGATGATGATTCTGCCCAACGTGGGGCTCAACGAGTGGGGCCATGCGTTCTGGTTCGTCGATGAACTCTTTGCCGCGCCGTTGCACTGGGGCTTCGTGACGCTGGGCTGGTGTGGCCTATTCGGCGGGACCGGTGGGGTGGCGGCGCAGATCGTGGCGCGCGTGTCCAACCTGTGTGATGTGGCCTTTAACGGCGAGAGCAAGGACTGTTTGCATGTGATCCCGTACTAAACCGTACTGTGCGGTTTGGTAGGCTGAAAATGAAGAGGCCGGCGGCGTCCTAAGCGCCATCCAGGGGCGACCTACCTTAGGGGTGGGTCGCCCCTGTTGTCTCTTTCGTGGTCACTGCTCAGGTAGATAGGCTGAAGGCTTTAATGCGAGATAATTTATCACCTTCAGCCTGAACACCTGAGTAGTTACGAGTGACAAGAGAAGAGAAATGACCACTATGTTCAGGGGAGTGAACCAAATACATACGCTGCTCATGTCTCGGGCCGGCGAGTGCGAGGCGGCAAGCCAGCATGAAAGCCTACCAGGCTCTCCTGGCACAAACCAAGGAGGGGGATATGACACAGGGTTGGACGAGAAACAGGAACATTGGACGGTGGTGTGCTGCAGCTGCGACCGCCGTGGCGCTCGCTGTCTGTGGTGTGTTGCCGGCCTCGGCTGATGACATTACGACAGGGAACCGAGTGTTCTTTCGTGGGGGCTTCGCGGCCCTGAACAGCGGTCGAGGTGGTGAACTCTTTACCGATGTCCACCGCGGATTGGGCGCAGGCCCCACGAATGATGGCAGCACCGGCTATTATGTCGGCGCCGGAACGGATCTCATGCTGACCCACGACATGTGGGGCATGCTGAAAGAAGTAGGGGTCGTGGGCGAGATCGGGGTGGAATTCAAACGGTGGAATTCCAACCGCGTCGTGAACTCGGAAGCGTTGTCGCCGGTGGGAATTAGCACACCCGCCACAGTTCAAATGACCATGCTGACCGTGAACGTGGCGCCCAAGGTTAAGTTCATGCAGGGCAGCGACTTCCAGCCCTGGGTCATTCCGGTCGGGTTGGATTTCCACGTCATCAGCCCGCCATCGAATCAGACGACCGTACTCGATATCGGTGTGCAGTTCGGAACCGGGGCGGAATATCGGATTTGGAAACAGCTCTGGCTTGGCGTGGATGCCCGCTACCACTTGGCCTCCAATCAAACCAACACGGTGAACAGTTTCGGATCGGTCGGCCCCTATGTAGCCATCGGATTCTGAACAATGCGGGCAATCGGCGGGGTAGAGGGGTAACGGGATAGCGGGGTATCCGCTTCAGGTAGATAGGCTGAAGGTGTTGGAATTTCGAACTCCGGCCTTCAGCCTGAACCCCTGAGTCGTTACCATGAGGAATTCCAGCGATGTCCTGATCGTCGGAGCTGGTGTGGCTGGGCTCAGCCTCGCGCTTCGCCTGGGGGCGAAGGGCTATCGGGTCAGCATTCTTCAGGGAAACGAGCCGCCGCCGGTTTATCGGCCCGAAATGATTCAGCCGGCCGGCCTCCAGGCCATGGCGGAACTCGGTCTGTTCAAGAGCTTGGAGGAAGTGAGCGCCGCGCTGGTTCAACGGTTCCGCTTCGATCGCATGGGGGGCGGTCCGCTGTGTCAGGTCGATTACCGCGTGCTCTCACATGCGACGCCGTACGCGCTCATCACGCTGCCTGATCGGGTGCAGCGTCTATTTGAGCGATCGCTCGATGCCTGTCCCACGGTGCGGGTCCACAGGAACGTTCGCATCACCGAACTTGTGCGACAGGGCACGCAGGTGGCCGGCGTCAAGGCGATTGAGGGGGGGCAGGAGCGCGAGTTCTCCGCCTGTGTGACGATCGGCGCGGATGGGTGTGGCTCGTGGGTGCGCGGGGCGCTGGGGATCCGGTCCCAGGTGAAGCGGTACCGCAACGGCTTTCTCGGCATGCTCGTGAAGCGCCCGCCGGAATTCGGGGATCTGCCGGACCAGGTTCGCTATTATTTGGGGCAAGGACAGATTCTCGGCCTGTTCCCCTGTTTAGCGGACCGGCTGTGCTTGCTGTACATGGCGCCCGCCGACAGGATTCCAACGATGGGGCAAGAGGGACTCGAGCGGGTGAAACAGCACATCGCTCGCGTCGAGCCAAGCATCGGCGATGCGCTTCGGACCATCGCCTCCTGGGAGCAGGTCTCCCGACTGGTTCCCATGCGCGTGCGCGCAGCCAAGTGGGTCGCGGATGGAGCGGCCCTGATTGGAGATGCGGCGCATGCCTGCCACCCTCACGTGGCCCAGGGGACCTTTCAGGCGATGGAAGACGGCAAAGCGCTGGCGGAGGTCCTGGAGGATGAGTACGTCTGGTTGTGGGAGAACGGGAACCCGCTCGTGGTTCGACTCCGCGATCGGATCTTTCGGAACATCGGAGATCGTCCGCATCTACTCCAGAAGGTCGCGGCCACCGAAGCCGGAATCGACCCGAGCCCGCTGACCTTCGCGGAACGGCTTCAAGCGTTGGGGCTGTGCGCATAAGGCTGCGGGCACAGGCTGAAGGCCGGAGTTCGAAATTTCAAATACTTCAGCCTGAACCCCTTCAGCCTATCTACCTGAGTCGTGACAAAAAGAGAACGAGATGAGCCATCACCTGAATGCTGCCGCAGAGAACGGCCGGAGAGCGCTGAATATCCCGACGACAGCGCTGTTTGCGCTGGTCACGTTGACGGCCCTCATCGGGGTGCCGCTCTTCGGCTACGTCCATGGCTATACCCGGCTGGACTGGGCCATGGGCGGGATCCTCTATCTCATCAGCGGACTGGGCATCACAGTGGGGTACCACCGGATGATTTCCCATCGCAGCTTCCGGTGCCCCGGCTGGGTGAAGGCGGCGCTCCTGGTCGCGGGCGGCTGGGCGTTGGAGAACTCGGCGCTGAAATGGGGCGCCGATCATGCGCGGCACCATGCGCGCGTGGACCAGGAGGAGGACCCCTACAGCGCGACGAGAGGATTCTGGTACAGCCACTGCGGCTGGATCTTCACGAAAGACCCGCACCGGACCGAACGATACGCACCCTGGCTGCGCAAGGATCGCGTGGTGATGTGGCAGCACCGCTGGTACGTCCCCATCGTCCTGTCCGGCCTGGCCCTGCCGTTTCTCGTCGGCTACACCTACGATGGCTGGATAGGCGGCGCGGGCTGCTTCTTGCTGGCCGGCGTCGGGCGGGTCTTTCTGGTGCTGAACTCCACGTTCTGCATCAATTCCATCTGTCACCTGTGGGGCAGTCAGCCCTACAGTCGGTCCAATTCCAGTCGGGACAGTTGGTGGGTGTCGTTGATCACGCTGGGAGAAGGGTACCACAATTACCATCACGCCTTTCAGCGAGACTACCGAAACGGACCCCTGTGGTACAATTTTGATCCGTCGAAGTGGCTCATCTATGGGTTATCCAGGTTTGGACTCGCCGAAGGGCTGGTCAGATTCGATCAGGGCGATCATGCTAGCCCGCATTATTCATGACGGTTCGTCGCGAAATCGCGCAGTCGCCAAGCGAGACGGGCGCGCGGAGCGAGCCCGTCCGCCGTCAGGCTTGTCGCAGCGGCGTATCGGCCTGTCTGCGTGCGGCCACGCACAGGCAGGCGGTTGCAGTAGAAGTCTTCGTGAATGATGCGGGTTAAGAGCAAGGGGGGTGGGTCATCATGATCACGGAACTGCGCGCCACGTTTTTTCTCGTGGTATGTTTCGTCTTCTTCTTGATCATCATCGGTGTGCTTGGGCTAAGCACAATCATGAGTTCTGGCCGATGGAGTGAGCGAAAGAGGGCAGGGGGCTAGCCCCGTGCCTCTCGCCTGAACCTCGGCAATTGCAGACGTTATTTATAAGGAGGAGCTTCCATGCCGACCCCCGAACCGATCCCAGCGCCTAGACGCCAATATGTGAACTTCGCCTTCTATAAAGTCGACCCGGCCTGGCGGCGCCTCCCCGAGAGTGAACGCACCAAAGGGAAACAGGAATTCATGCGCGCGGTCGAGGACTATACCGGCAAGGTCCTCGTGGTGGCGTACTCCGCGGTCGGCATCCGGGGCGATTGCGACATCATGCTCTGGCGGATCAGCTACGAACTGGAACTGTTCCAGGACATGACCGCGAAGATCTTGGCTTCGGGCTTAGGGCAGTACCTGACCACGCCCTACTCCTATCTCGCGATCACCAAGCGGTCGGTCTACGTGGATCATCACACACACGAAAATCAAGAGAGCAAGCGTCTGACCGTCGTGCCAGGAAAAGCCAAGTATATTTTTGTCTACCCGTTCCTGAAGACGCGCGACTGGTTCCTGCTCACCAAGGCCGCGCGGCAAGGCATGCTGGACGAACACATTGAAGTCGGCCATCGCTTCCCGTCGGTGAAGCTGAACACGACCTATTCCTTCGGGTTGGATGATCAGGAATGGGTGGTGGCGTTTGAGAGCGATAAGCCGGAAGATTTCCTCGATCTCGTGATGGCGCTCCGCGAAACCGAAGGCTCCCGCTATACGCTGCGCGACACGCCGATTTTCACCTGCATCCGCAAGAGCCTCAAGGAAACGCTCGATACGCTCGGCGGCTAACGCCACGTCGAAGCGGCGCGCGACAAGGCCGACCCGAAGGCTGAAGGGGTGCAGGCCGAAGGCCGGAGATTCGGACACTTCAGTCTTCAGCCTACTTCACCTGTCGCGCTTTTCCCGCCAGTCCCGCTTCTTTATCTACCCGCAATGCCCCATTCCAATCGAGTTTCTGTCCAAGAAATTAGACAGCGCAACTCATTGTGTTTACTCGTATCGATTTTGGCGAGCCCCTGGCCGGTCTCAGTCTGTAGAAGAACGCGCCAGAGTTTCGACCGGGCACAGTATTCTTTCCCGCAGGCTAACCTCCGTACTTGTCGATGAAATGTCTGAGGAGAGCGTCGCGTGCAAGCCTAGGCATGGCTGTTGCGAGTGTATAGTGTAATGGTGGAGGCCGGGGAGAAGAAGGAGAGGGTCGCCAGAATGGAGCGCTTTAAGAGCAAGATATATCTGTCTATGGCTGTGTTGATCCTCGCACTCGTTGGCCTGGTGTGCGGTGACTACGAATCGCGGGCGGTCGAGGAAGCGAATCCAGTCCGTGTGGCAGAGATGCAGAAGGATTTTCGCGATCTCTGGCTCGGGCACATCTTTATGATTCAGCACGTCGTATTGGTCAACGTGGCGAACGATTCGTCGGCGCGGGATGCCGCTGAGAAGCAAGTCTTGGCCAACGCAAAACAGATTGCGAACACATTTACGCCATTCTACGGCGAAGCAAGGTCTGAAAAGCTCTTTACCTTGCTGACCAGCCATTATGGCTCGGTCAAAGAATACTCCGAGGCCACCATCGCGGGGAATACGCGCCAACAGGATGCCGCGCTTGCCCACTTGGCGTCCAATGCCGACGACATCGACGTATTCTTCAACGGAATCAATCCCCACCACCTGCCGAAAGGCACCGTTCGGGGTCTGATCGCGGCGCATGGAGCCCACCATGTTCTCCAAATCAACCAGTACAAGAAAAAGGAGTATGCGAAGTTAGAGGAAACCTGGTCGATGATGCGACAACACGTCTATGTCATTGCGGATACTCTCATGACGGCGTTGGCGAAGCAGTTTCCGGACAAGTTTTCATGACTTCGTTGCGTCGACTCCGAGGGAAGGCCCTATCTTGATCCGGCGGGCTCCCAAGTTTTATTATGGCGTAGATCAACCATCGAAGGATTGCGATTGTGATCTTTCCCTCGTTGCCGACGGGAAGGGAATCGGCGGTTCAGCTCGTGGATGAAACCATCCGACTCTCCCGATCCTGGGCGAGAGTTACCTCCAAGCCTATTTCAAGTACAACCATGCTCCAGCAGCGTCCTGATTGTTATCGTGACAGGCTTCTGAATGCACCGGATCGTGAGCGGTCTTGTCCTGAGAAAATGTTGCTCTTCAAAGTCTTGGTGGCATGTAAGGGCTACCGGTACCCCCGCCTAAAGTTGTCGACTCAATTGGGGCCGAGCCGTGCGGCGATGCCTAAAAGATAAGGCGGCTGCGCCGATGGGCCATCACCTGAATACAGGCGCAGGGGATGGCCGAAGAGCGTGGGATATCCCGACAATAGGGCTGTTTACTCTCGTCACATCGACGGGTCTCATCGGGGTGCCGCTCTTTGGCTACGTCCTGGCTATACGAAGCTGGATTGGGCCTTGGCCGGCGTGCTCTATCTCATCAGCGGACTAGGCATTACCGTGGGATACCACCGGATGATCTCCCATCGTAGCTTCCGGTGTCCTGACTGGGTCAAGGTGGCGTTCCTGGTCGCAGGCAGCTGGGCGATGGAGAACTCGGCGCTGAAATGGAGTGCCAATCATGCTCGGCACCATGCGCGCGTGGACCAGGAGGAGGATCCCTACAACGCCACGAAAGAATTTTGGTACAGCCACTGCGGCTGGTTTTTCATGAAAAGCCCGTACCGGACCGAACGATACGTGCCCTGGCTGCGCCAGGACCGTATTGTGATGTGGCAGCACCGCTGGTATGTTCCACTTCTCCTGTCCGGAATGGCGCTGCCGTTTCTTGCAGGCTACGTCTATAATGGCTGGATCGGCGGCGTGGGTTGCTTCATGCTGGCCGGTGCCGGGCGGATCTTTCTGGTGCTGAACTCCACGTTCTGTATCAATTCCGTCTGTCACCTGTGGGGAAGGCAGCCCTACAGTCGGTCCAATTCCAGTCGGGACTGTTGGTGGGTATCGCTGATCACGCTGGGAGAGGGATACCATAATTATCATCACACCTTTCCACGGGACTATCGAAACGGACCCCAGTGGTACAACGTCGATCCGTCGAAATGGCTCATCTACACGCTATCCAAGGTGGGGCTCGCCGAAGGGTTGGTCAGATGCGATTCTGGCAATCGAGCCGGGATAAGGCCGCGCAGCCCAATGCCGGAAGATATTGGGGTCAGTGCGGGGGGAAAGTGTCGCAGCCGCGAATCCGCGACCGCAGCAGAAGCACTCATGAATAGTGTGGGTTAAGCCTGCCAGTGTTATGGCCGCCGGTTGAAGGTAGGGGAAACGTTTATGAGAGGACTGACGCGAGAACAGAAGATTTTCTTAAAGGTCACCCGTGCCTATGTCGGGGAAGAGCGACCGGATATGAGTTTCCGGTTTTCGTTCGATGGCGTTCCTCAGCCTATCATCGGCAGTGGTTCAAGAATTGTGGATGTGTCGTTTCACAATGCAGAGCGCCTCTTTCAGAGAATATTTCTGGAAGGAAATATGGGATTGGGCGAAGGGTATTCTGAAGGGCTCATCGAGGTGAAGGATGAAGACTACAAAGAATTCTTGTGTATCTGTGTCTACGCAACTTCCCCGCGTATTCTCCGGCAACTTGCGATCTTCGATATGATTGCAGTGGTCCGGGCCAGAGCAGGCGGTTATTTTACCAAGCCTCGGCAGAATGCGACCATCGACAATCATTATTCTCTCAGCGACTGGTTCGATAACGACGATGACTCGAATACATTCTTCCATTATTGGCTAGATCGGGATCATCATATGTATTCCTGCGGGAAATGGGACCCGGAGACCAAGACTCTTCAGGAATCTGAAACAAACAAGCTGGAATTTTATGCCAAGCGAATGGGTATCGATGAAAGCAGCCAAGGAAAGACCCTGCTCGACTTGGGCTGTGGATGGGGAGGAGTCTTGTTTTTCATGGCGGAGAAATTTGGAGTTTGCTCCAAAGGTCTCACCTTGTCCACCGCGCAACATAGTTTTATTACAAAAGAAATTGCACGTAGACGTTTGCAAGATCTTGTGAGTGTGGAATTAAGGAATGTCCATGATATGAAAGGGAGGTACGACTACATCATTTCAATCGGCATGTTAGAACACATAACCGATTTCGATGACTTGTACGAGAAAACTGCCAGAGCCCTCAACCCCGACGGGCAGGCATTGATGCATTCGATCTATTCGGAATCATGGTTCTACAAAGCAGATCGATGGTTCCTGAAGTACATTTTTCCATACGGATCTTGTCCGTACTTTCCTTCCAACTTGAGATGCTTTAAGAAGCATTTCAAGTTTGTCGAGCCGAAAAAGATGCCTGACTTGTCGTATCCAAAAACGCTCGATGCCTGGTTCGCAAATTTCTGTAAAGCCGAGCCGCAGATTCGCGACCTCTTGCAAAAGAGCAGCAAAGTCAAAGATGTGGAGTTTGCGATAAAAACCTTTAAGCATTACTTGGCGATCGCGTCCGTCAGTCTGACATTCTCCGGGTTCGTGGGTCACACCCTCGTCAGAGAGCCCAGAGTTCACTCTTAGCCAGCACGATTCTGCTACAATCGCCGATCCGACGCCCTTGCCGTGAAGAGTCTGTCTCATTCGCCTGGTCTATCTGGCTTGTTTGGTTTATTGAGTTGGCTTTGTTCAAGCAAACGAACGAGACAGGCCAAACAGACCTGATTAACCGGCCCGTTCTCACGGGCTTTCGCGACGAACCGTCATGAAAAGTATGGGCTCATCAATGGATCGGCAGCGGGGATGATGGTTTTCCTGGTCTGGCTCCATATGCTTGCGGCAGTCAGCTGGATCGGCGGAACGATCTTTCTGTCGGTTGTATTGGTGCCGGTGCTCAGGCGTGAACCGTTCGCGTCACAGAAGGCGTTGCTCTTTCGGACCACCGCTCTGCGGTTTCGCGTGGTGGTCTGGGGTGCGATTGCCGTGCTCTTGCTCACAGGCCCCCCGTTGCTGCATCAGCGGGGGATTCCGATTGCAGACCCAGCGGGGTGGCCGATGGTCCTGAGCGTCAAGCTGGGACTCGTGGCGATACTGCTTCTCTTCACCGTGACACATGATCTCATCATCGGGCCTCGTGTCGGGAGGATATTACAGATCCCCCCGGAGAGCCGAACCAGCTCCGATCACGCCATGGTCGCATGGTCTCCCTGGATCGCTCGCTGCTCGCTCGTTCTTACGCTGGCCATCTTGCTAGCCGCGATTGTGCTGGTGCGGAGCTAGCAGGCTGTTGAAAAAGCCCGCCAGTGCAAAAACCGTATCCCGTGAAGCGTATCTCGCCAGAGTATGAAGTTTTCCTCTTGCGAACGACGAGAGACGAACGACGGACGAAGAGGACAGCCTTTTTGAGCATCTTGAAGCTATTCTAGCATCAGCACCGTATATAAGATTCCAACGGTATTATTCTGTATGAACCGAGTTTTTCCGGAGCTTGTTAGATCATCACCGGACTTCCAAGAGCCGCATTCCGTGAAACCGACCGCTTCTTCAATTTCAGCTTCCTCCCAGAAAGAATGTGAGCAAGGAGCACGCCACGTATCCGTTCCTCGAAGGCCCCCATAACCAAAGGCATGCGAAGTGCTTATACAGGCAGGTAGGGAAATAGAGGATAGAAAAAGGTCACGTTGACACCGTTATCTGTTCACATCTAATGCTGTGACATATTTAAATGACCTACGGCTTCATGTCCTGCACTGAGAGCATGTGCGATGGTCAACATTGCCAAAACTTTAGGAAAGAAATCCGGAGTGCCCAACGCACAGGAAGATCTATAGCGGGATTGTTGGCGCTAATATGGGTGGTGGGGTGTGGTGGGGTGTTTACGGGAATACCAGACCTGGACACTTCCGATGGGCGGGTGCTCGCGCAACGTTGTGGAGGCTGCCATAGTATGTCCTATGGAGGAGGCCATGCGGTGCCGGATCCGCGGTTCCGAACGATGGCGGAATGGCAGGAGATTCTGCCAAAAATGGACCGTCTCATACGCGAAAGAGAGCTCCCGCCTCTGACAGAGCAGGAGCGTGAGGCCATCATCCGCTACCTCATCCACCACGCGAAATCTCAGGACTCGACTATGCTGAACCCATCGTAAGCGAAGCGGTTGAAGCGGAGGAGGCTGACATGCGACCGAGGAAAACCAGCACCACGTTTGTGCTGATCGCGATGCTTGTTACATTGGTGGGATTGCCGGCCTTCGACGGGTGGGGCATGGGCTCGCGAGTTCCAACGGTCGGCATGCAGGCGGAGGATTTCAGCCTGATCGACATGGAGGGCAAGTCGCAGAGCCTGAGTCACTATCGCGGCAAGATCGTGCTGCTGAACTTCTGGGCCACCTGGTGCAAGTCCTGCACGACCGAAATGCCGGCCATGCAAGCCAGCTTCGACAAGCTCCACGATAAAGGCTTTGTGGTGCTCGCGATCAATGAGTTGGAAGATGATGTAACAGTGCGAGAGCACATCAAACGGCACGGCTATACGTATCCGGTCCTCATGGATCGCGACAACAAAGTGGCCAATCAGTTCGGCGTGTTTGGGCTACCCGTCAGTGTCTTTGTCGACGAGAAGGGTGTGGTGCAGGGGTACATCGAGGGCGGGCTGCTCACCGAACAGAAGATCCAGGAGTTCGTTGATCGGCTTCAGTCCACAAGCCACGGTTAATGGCTGCATCGCTCCGATAACTACCCATGAAGCGTGTGCTTCAATGACTGACTGTTGGAGTAGTGGCATATCGCTCGTGCTGCTGAGCACTCTCAATTAGCTGTGGTCTTCGAGAGCGTGCGTCCGGTTAGGTAAAAGACATATGACGGCACCAGGGGCAGGACACAGGGCGAGAGGAAGGAAAGGAGCCCGGCTAGGATGGCGATGAAAAATGTGGGAGTTGTCCCGTCTAGGGAACCCGCTTCCAGATAGAAGTTATTCTCTTGCGCCCAGCGTGCGATGACCGCCAACTGCTTTGTCAGGAGGGCAAAGCCAATCCTGGCTGATGGTCGCGGTACTAGAGCTCAGCACCAAAATTGCGCCCAGCGTGGGGCCGATGCACGGCGTCCAACCCGCCGAGAAGAACATACCCATGAGGAAGGAAGGCACATAGCCGCTGCCGCTACGCCGACCCCAATCGCCGCGGGTATCGGCGTAGAAATAGCGCAGAAAGAAGTCAATCCCGCCTTTCATCCAGCGGACCGGCAACAGCCACCAATGCTCACCTTTTTCAACGGCGGAATCTTCCAGGTGGCCCAACCGTCTCGATAGAGCATCGAACAGGCCCATCGTCGCCAGGCCGAACAGGATGACGATGATACCCCCGATTCGGGCCAGCGGCTCCCGGAGGTCAAATGCCAGTTGGCCGATACCGCTCACCACCGTGCCCACGGCGACGAAGATGATTGAAAAGCCGAGCACGAAGAGGAGCGCATGAATCAACGGCTTGGGCCGGGCCGCTTGTTCCATTTGTCCCGGTGCGACTGCCAAGGCTGCGCCCTGCGCGTTTGTTTCTTTCATCCCATTGTCCTCTGCAGCCGAATTACACCTATCTCGCAATGATTGGCGGTGACTTCCCACTGCCTCTCCTCCTGCTCCTCTTCTCTAAACTGAGCTAACCCAGCAAGAGCCATTCCCACGAAAACGCGAAGATTAGAGCAGAAAAGAATAGGTATCTATCTTTTCTGCACCCAGTTGTTTCCACATGCTCAATGCGAGTGTTGCGCGTGTGGATCGAAGAAACAAACAGACTAGGCCGATCTGAAAAGGAATAAGGTCCCTGTTTCTAGGCCCCTAGCTGGTTGATCTGGTTCATCTGGTCTATTTGGTTTATCTCGTTTGTTTGGTTGAACCAGATGAACCAAGTAAACAAACAAACCAAATCAACCAAATAACCAGATGAACCGCCTCATTATGTTGCTTTATGCCACAGTGGTAACCTGGTTCACTGTAGCAGGACTCCCCCTTATTCCCTTTTACCCATTCAACTTCGCTCGAAACTCTCGAAATTCTTGTAAGAATCCCCAGGTATGAAGGCTATTGCAGGGTCCCTTCTTTGCAGTTCCACCGTGGAGAGTAGATGGATAGTAAGTGTTTTCTTCTTCGCTGGCCGGAGCGTACAGGATGCAAGTCGCCCTTCCCTTTATTGCAATCGTTGTTAATTTAACCGCAGTCGCTTGCTGCCAAGTAATCGCGGCTGAAGCACGTGTGAGGAGTGAGGGCTAGTCGTGGAACTTCGAGAGGTGAGTAGGTAATCGCTATGCCTGTGAATAAAAAAATCTCCTTTTCAATCTGGTATGTCTTTCTCGCGATTTTTGCGGTCATTCTTGTGCACGATTTCATCGTGGCCACGCAGAAAGTCGAAGAGCTCCCGTACAGCGAATTCCGGACACTCGTGCTGTCCGGCAAAGTGGCGGAAGTCACGGTGACTCAACAGAGAGTGACCGGGAAGCTGAAGCTGGAAGAAGGGGCCAAGGAGCAGAAGTCGTTTACAACTGTCCGGGTTGAAGACCCTGATTTGATCAAGGAACTCAGCGCGCGCAATGTCACGTTTAGCGGCGTGATTGAAAGTACGTTCATGCGCGACCTCCTCTCCTGGGTTGTTCCTGCGCTGGTCTTCGTCGGCATTTGGTTCTTTGCCATCCGGCGTTTCGGGCAGGGTCAAAGCGGATTCATGACAGTGGGGCAGTCGAAGGCG
>JACQEY010000048.1 GCA_016200355.1 Nitrospirota bacterium | reverse complement strand
GCTGGCGGACTGTTTCAGCATCCTGCTAAAGCTGTGCGAGGTCGGTGGCAGTCACCGGTTGGTTCGGAATCATCTCGTGAAAGGTCACCTGCACGCTCCCCTGCCCCTTTCCATCTTCCAACAAGATCTGAAATGGCCTCAGCAGATGTCCATCACCGATCGCACGGAAGTCCTCGTACTGAATGGTCGCTTCAACCGCACCGGACTCCGTAAATCGATTTTCCCGAACAACATGCAAAGTCTGTCGCTCGAACCACAGCTGCCGACGCATGAGCTGCACCCCGCTGGGAGACGGACCGAAGACCTCCAGCCGGTAACGGTCCCCCTCTTCCACGAGGGCAACCGTCTCGTTTTTCGCAACCGTGCCGGTGCCTAGCACGCCACCCATCGCCCACACACTCAACTGGAACGGCCGGGCAAGCTTTCCCATCTCGCTCATGTCGGATGGGCTCCCAGACAGGACACGCCCCATCGTCGGCAAACGCAACCGGAACTGATCGCCTGCCTGCACAAATTCAAAGAGTTCGCCGCCGACCGCGGTGAACCCGCGCAGGCGCATGGCATTCGGACGGCGATAGTACACCGATCCCTCCACCCGTGACGCAATAGGAACGATCCCTCCCCGCACCTTCGCGCTGAAGAGACCTTTCATTGTCCGAATCGCCGCCTCCCGCTGGCTCAGCAAATCCGTCAGCTCCTCCACCGTTGCCTTCTTGAGCTGGACTTCCTCGCGCGGGGCAAACAACGCACAACCGGATAAGGTGGCCAAGGCAAAAATACAAAGGCAAAGGGCCAAAATTCCGACCTCTCCAGCTTTTCCTTTTACCTTTGTACTCCTGGCTTTCCCTCTTCTCCCCCCCTCCACCACAGCGGAAGAGACAGGTGGATGAGCCTCCACTGCGCCTGCCCTAGACAAGTTGACACTGCTCCGCAGGATGCTCAAAAAGTTCGTCCAGCAAGGCCGCAGTGAGTGAGGGCCCGAGGCGTACCCTTTAGGGTACGTTGAGGGTCTGAACGATACGAGAACGATGCTGGCGGACTGTTTCAGCATCCTGCTAAGCCAGTACCACATCTAATGCCTCCCCCACTTCTCGTATGCCGATCAATTCGATGCCATCGATGGGATCGAGTTTGGCCAAGTTCCGTTCCGGCAACAGACAGCGTTTGAATCCCATCTTTGCCGCTTCACGAATTCGCATCTCAGCCTGACTGATCGCGCGCACTTCACCGCCGAGCCCTACCTCGCCCAACACCAACAATCCCGGCTCAATCGGCACCTCGCGCAAACTCGATGTGACCGCCGCCACAATGCCCAAATCGATAGCCGGCTCGTCGATATGCATCCCCCCGACGACGTTCACATAGACATCTTGTCCGGACAGATGCATACCCAGCCGCTTTTCCATAACCGCGAGCAACAACGACACTCGATTCTGCTCCACGCCGTTTGCCATCCGTTTCGGCATCGCATAACTCGTGGAAGATACCAATGCTTGTAGTTCGACCAGAATAGGGCGCGATCCTTCGAGGCTCGATACCACCACCGATCCTGTCGTGCGCTGAGACCGTTCCGCCAAAAACAACTCGGAGGGATTGCTCACTTCCTCCAACCCTGAGTCTTTCATTTCGAACACGCCGATCTCGTTGGTCGAGCCAAAGCGATTCTTCACCGCGCGAAGAATTCGAAAACTGTGGCCCTTGTCTCCTTCAAAGTAGAGCACCGTATCCACAATGTGTTCCAGCAGCCGAGGCCCGGCGATCGCTCCTTCTTTGGTGACATGCCCGATGATGAAGACCGGTACGCTACTGCGCTTCGCGTACCACATCAATTGACCGGCCACTTCCTGCACCTGGCTGATGCTACCGGGCGCGGACGTAATCTGCTCCGTATAGACCGTTTGGATCGAATCGACGACCATCGCAGCCGGCTGGATCTCCTGTGCCGCTTTGAGGATTTGTTCGAGGGAGGTTTCCGCCAGGATCAACAGATTCGGATGCTCGATGCCGAGCCGCTGCCCCCGCATCTTGATCTGCCTGGGAGATTCCTCTCCGGAGACATACAGCACCGGCTCTTCCTTGGAGGACAGACGCGGAAGCGCCTGGAGCAACAGGGTCGTCTTCCCAATCCCCGGATCGCCGCCGATCAGAATCACCGAGCCAGGAATGACTCCCCCACCCAGCACCCGGTCGAATTCGCCGATCTGCGTCAGCCGCCGGTCTTCACCAACCACTTCGATGTCGGCAATCGGCGTGGCCTTGGCCTGAGCCGTCTTCATCGCAGCAGGCCGCCCCTTGCCGGTGGCCGCCTGCCGTTCCTCTTTCATGGTGTTCCAGCCGCTGCAATCTGGACAGCGCCCCAGCCATCGTGGCGACTGATGGCCGCAAGCTTGGCAGGAAAAACTCGTCTTCGCCCGCATGGAGAGGAGCCTCAATAAGAAGGGAATCCAAAACCCATAGTAACGGATAGGAGAGGTGAATGGAAGGTACGGGAATCACACAAAGGTATTAAGCCACATTATTCATGACGGTTCGTCGCGAAATCGCTGAGCCGCGTCGCGAGACCGGCGCGCGGAGCCCCAAGACCCCGATGCGTACTTATGTAGTACGTTGAGGGGCCGAGGGGCGAGCCCGCTGGCCGGAGGCTTGTCGCAGCAGCGGATCGGCGATTGCAGCAGAATCGTTCATGAATAATGCGGGTCAAGCCCAGGGAGCTTCAGCTAGCCCTCCATGCGCTGAGTGGTTTAGTTGACCGCCGGGTTGGACATCATAGATCGCCACTCTTGGTGGCACAGACTCGGCTCAACTGACGCTCACGCTCTGCGACGGCAAGACGCTTGGCCTGGCGTTCTCCATAGCGAGAAACCGTGAACTTGCGCTTACAACTGGCGCCGTGCTCGTTGACCCAGGAGGCCAGCCAAAACTCACGAGTATAGCCAGTATGTGGATTGGCACGTTCCTCATATCTGCCGACGCCAGGAATGCCCGACGTATTGTTCCGACGAAGGCGAGTACGGACCCAGATGGCATGGGCGTAGGGCGAGTATCGACGAAGAAGTTCCTCTCGATACTCGCCAGCAGCCTTCAACGCCTTGCGTTTCCCGCCATAAATTGAATCGGAAAACATCCTCACGACGATATCGTTGTGTCGTTGCAACGTGACTCGCCACGCATGGGTGTGGCTTGCCTCGTGGTCGACGCGGATGATGTTACGGGGAGGAATCATCCTGGAGAGCCTCAATATTTGAACTAATCAATGGTTCCTGGAACCTTTTGGTGCTCTTCGTAAGAGAAGGGTTAACTTTTTGAAGGAGACGACTTAGTAAGCTCATATGACCCCGCTCCTCAAATGCTCCTAGGCTCTTTCTCTGCTCCAAAGGCAAACTGCCGATTGCGTATGCATTACCTGTGGCTGTTTCGATGCGTCCCGAACGCCATCGGGTAGATACAGAAAGCGCCTTCCGCGATAAGTAGCCTTATCAACGGCAACTAGTTTCCACGAGAAATCTGAAAACTGGATGACGAATGACCCTGACTTACCTTCCAGCAGAACATTTCCAGATGGCCCTTTCCAAAGAACATCGATCTTGGGATTTCGCGCAGAAGTAACGGATGCCTCCCGTGTAGAGAACACTAATAGATCCCAATCTGACTCAAGTGACGCGCCTCCGCTAGCCTGTGATCCGATGAGCCATACTTGCATTACCGAATCATCGGACTGCAACTCTTCGACCAACTCAGTAACCGCTATAGGGAGCTGCATCTTCCGGTGTCGCTTTGCTACATAATGGATCTGGTGCTAAGCCGCGAGCCACGCCTTCAGTTCGCGAGAATCGCATCGAGTCACCGCGCGGCCTCGTCGGCTTCAGCACCGCGTTAGACAGTCTCCCTCGTTTCGAGGTCCCACTCCACGATAAGAAAACTCTTCAAGTCGAGTCCCTCTTCGAGGGCCGCGGCTAGCCAACGCCGCTGTGAGTCTCTGATCCGATCATGCGATTTGCGTTTAAGCTCTGCGAAGAAGATCTCATCGTCTCGCCAGCAAAAAACATCCCAGCATCGTGCCTTCATATCGCGGTCTCGGATCACGTTTAGCATTCTCTCCGCAGTACCTGGCAGTGCCACAGAAGTATCTTCGCCCCAATAGCGCCGATTACGTCTCGCGAAAGAATCTACCCAAACACCGCTACAACCGGAATTCTCGAATAGTCGAAGAACCAGCAGTTCCGCGAAAGATGGTTGCCCCGCAAAGTCCAGGACGGCCTTGCCGCCATAATTGTTGATTACCGCAGTGCCAACCCACCGTTGAAATCGCGGAGTAGCCTTGGCGATCTCGACGCGTCTGCCGTTCGAGAGTTCGACAACCTCGAAGGTTGAGGGTTGTAGCTCGTAAGGATATTGACTCATTGGGCTTCAGTCTAACTATAACTAGACTGATCTGCATAAGATGCGGAGTTCTGGTTTTCTATCCGCATAGCACGCCTTGGAATTTCTTGCCGAAGGTCTGTTAACCCCTTTGCATTCAATTGCATATTACCTATCGAGTCGTTTATCACGGCATCTTATGCGGATCAACACCACTTCCTTGTATTGTTCTCAAACAAATATGCGGCGGACCGTTCTTTACCGCGCGCGTCGAGGAACCGGCATCCATTTATATAGTCCCACCAAGCTCGCTTGCTTTCCCTCTCTTGGAAGGGCACGCAGGTTGGTCTAAGTGCGGCCGTCGAACGAGGCCCTTCTCAGGGCGCGCGTTCCGGGAGCACTTAGACCAACCTGCGTACCCTTCCAATCCTTTTCATCTTCTACTTTCAGCGTCTTCCACCCGGCGGCATGCAATTCATCGAGTTTCGCCCCAAACGCTTCCGAACTGGACGGCACCACGATTATGTGCCTGGCAGGAAACTTCTGATCCTTCAGCCACTGTCTCGCTTGTGCACCCACCTGATCGTTGCTCCCCACCGCATTATTCTGCGTCGCCACATAGAGCACGTTGTAATAGAACTGCGTGAGCTTGCCGAGTTCCGCCGCAGCATCGGGCATTGGGCGTTTGCCTTCCGCAGCCTTCCCAGGCAAGATCACGGTTGGCCCCTGCCCGACGGCGTCTTCCATAAGCGCTGCCATTTCCACCGCAATGATCGGCGTTCGATGTTCCCACACGGCCAAGTTCGCAGCAGCATCGGTCACGGGAACTCTCGGTGTAGTCCCAACGCGCACAGTGAATGGGATCACCCCTTTGGCCTTCGAGGTATATGAGACAAATGCGCGCCCGTCGCCACCAGTCATCGCGGTCGCGATGACGTTACCGGCGACAAGAAGCTCGATAGGTTCCCCTCCCAGACCGATCTCTGTCAGGAGGCCCTTCTGTCTGAGCGTCGCTTCAATGGTCGCCGGCTGGTTGGGAGAGGTAAGACTATCGTGAACCGTCAAGGTAACGGAAGTCTTCTCAGCCGCGGAGAGGATGGTGGTTGCAGTCCAGAAGAGAAGGATAGTAAAGAAACCGGCTCTGCGGAAAAAAATACCCATAGGCCGCACAGCCACCTAGCAGGCTGAGGTCGAGGTCAAGGTTGAGATTGAGCTAAGATCACACTCTTGCAATCTCAGCCTTGGCCTCAGCCTTAACCTTTCAAAGCCGCCATCACTTCAGTGACATGACCGCCGACCTTGACCTTGCGAAAGATTGCCTTCAACTTGCCGGCTTGGTCGATCACGAACGTACTGCGTTCGATACCCCAATACTTTCTGCCGTACATATTTTTCTCTTTGTAACAGCCGTAAGCCTTCGAGATGGTAGCCTCTTCATCGCTGAGCAGGGGAAAAGGGAGATCGAATTTCTTGATGAACTTCTGATGAGACTCCTTGCCGTCCAAGCTCACACCGAGAATCACGGCTCCCGCCTTCTTGATTGGCGTGGTGGCATCGCGAAAGTCGCACGACTCCGTCGTACAGCCAGGGGTATCATCTTTGGGATAAAAGTACAGAACCACTTGCTTGCCCGTGAAATCTTTCAGGCTGACCGGCTCTCCCGATTGATCGGGAAGTGAGAGCGCAGGAGCCTTATCACCGACTGTAAGTTCCTTTGTCATCGACTTCCTCCTTTTCCCATGCGGCGTACTCGAAATCCTTGAAGCGTATCTCGTGTTTACAAGGAATGTTCAATTGAGCATTCAACATTAAACATTGAGCATTCGGCCCTATTATCGCGGCGCACCGCCTATGGTCGTGGTCGGCCTGGTACTCGGCATTCCAGCCGGGATTTTCTTTTTCGGAGCCTCCACGTTGCCATAGGGACGAAGTGCGGGCGAATCCCAGATCACTGTGTCTCCCGGAGCCAGGTTCGCCGCTTCCATGAACTGCTGGCGCGCTTGTTCCGAGTCGCCCAAGGCATTCAGGGCCAAGGCATAGTTATAGTGCGCGGGCCCCGATTGAGGAGCTGCGGCCACCGCTTGGGAAAAATAATTCTTCGCTTCGTCGAACTGATTCGCTTGATAGGCCTGCGTCCCCTGTTCAGTTTTAGTCACCGCCTGCGGCGTGACTCCGGATTCGAGCGCCAGCGGAACCAACGGTTTTGGCTTGCTCATCATAGAGCAGGCCACGGTCCCGGCGAGCAAGAGGATCGCTCCGAACATGGACAGGTATTTCATCGCACCATCACGTGCTATCGAGACTTCAGGCTTTCGCATGTTTCCGTGTCTCCTCCTCGAATGCTTTCCGATACAGCACCTCCCACTCCGCACTGCCCTCGACGATCCCGCGCGAGTAGGAGGCCAACTTCTCCTTGACCTTTCGATCGATCTCTTCTTCTTGCGCCAGCTCGGATGCGAGCACCCGCTTAATCTCTTTCAGGACCCGTCCCTCGTCGCCCTGCACCGTCGCCAGCTGGCTTTTCTTGACCGCCTGAAGAATGACGTGAGAGAGATGGCTGATTTTATCTTCACTCAACATACAGGACTGGTTAGGGGTGAGGAGTGAGGCGTAAGGGGTAAAAACTAGCCCCTTTTTTCACCTTACCCTTTACCCCTCACTCCTCACCGCATCATAAGATGATGCCTCGTTCCCGCGCCAGCTTCGTCTTCACCATCGTGAACATCCGCTGATAGTCCACATGCCCCCGCTCAATGTCTTGCTCGTATGTCTTCAACAGCTGTCGCACTTCAGCGTTGAGGCGGTCTTCGACCGACAGTTCCTCGAGAATGGCATGATCGATCTCCGCAACGAACGCCTTGCGATCCCCAACGATCGCCACTTGCCCATCCTGCTGTAGCCTGGTGGCGAGCGAATCCGAGATGTGGCGAATTCGTTCTTTCGACAGTCGCATGGTTAGATCCGGTCAATTCGAATGGTTTGCACTTCCATCACGCGCCGCAGCACCGAGGCATCCCCGAGAATACGGCCGATGACATTGACACGATCGGCCGGAACCGGATCCTGCCCCATGCTCATCGGTGTGCGTCCGAAGAAAATGGCGAGAACCTGCCCGGCTCCCCAGAAAGCAACATCGCCGACTTTGACCTGATTCGTTGCCATCTCTCGATGATCCTTCACCCCGGCTAATTTACAATAGAACTCTTCGCCCCATGTGTTGACCGGGCTTTCAACCGGTAATGCGGCATAGACTTCTTGCGCCGTCTTCGTCGACTTGAGTTCCGCGTCGAGTTGCACAGAGCCGATGGTGATGCGAATTTTGTTGGGGAGATCAGCCATTGCGTTCTCATCGGTGCCATCAGATGAAACCCCGCTCAGGCAGCGGACTTTAGCTTGTTTATTTGGTGAAATCAAGACTACAATCCCGCGCACACATGCTCACGTCATCCTTCGTTCTTCTCAAGGGTATCGGACAAAGTTCCGAACGCCGTCTCTGGCAAGAGGGCATTCTCGATTGGGCCTCATTCCTCCAATCTCCAAGCCTGCCCGGCATCTCCTCGACGAGAAAAGAGTGGTATGACCGCGAACTTGCCACGGCCCAATCGCACCTGGAAGAAGGCGATGCGCACTTCTTCGGCACCTGCCTGAAGAGTCGGGAGCACTGGCGTCTCTTCGAGACGTTTCGCCCTCGTACACTCTATCTAGACATTGAGACAACAGGGATGTCTGCGCACGAAGGGCATGTGACAGTGGTTGGATTGTATCGCAACGGGCACATGACGAGCCTGGTCCGAGGGGAAACGTTAACCGAGGATCGACTGCACGCCGAACTGGAACAGACAGACCTGTTCATTACATTTTTCGGCAGCGGGTTTGACATTCCCTACTTGCAGGCGAAGTTCCCCCGGCTGAATTTCAAGAAACCGCATTTCGATCTCTGCTTCGCGGCGCGCAGGCTCGGCATGCAGGGTGGGTTGAAGCACATCGAGCACGAAGTCCAGATTGAACGCGAGACCGATGTGGTAGGACTCGACGGATGGGAAGCCGTTCGCCTGTGGCACCAGTGGTGTGCGGGGGACGAGGCCGCGCGCGATCTGTTGCTAAGATACAACGCCGCCGATACTCAAAATCTTGAACCGCTCGCATCATTGCTCTATGACCGGATGGTCGTGCGATTCGGCCCGCCTTCTGTAGGATTTCCACCCGTCCGTCGCCAAAATCCGGTCGAGGTCGCTCCGTGACGCAACCCCAACAGTGGATCGGGGTTGGTCGAACCGAGACTGGTCTTCTTCGCACGTCGAATCAGGATGCGCTGGCCATCCTGAATGACTGCGGCGTCTGGATCGTGGCAGACGGGATGGGTGGACACCCGGCAGGAGATATCGCAGCCCAAACCGCCGTGGCCGTGGCCAAACAGCGGGCGCAAGAACGAGTAGCCTGGCTCCGCACACACCCCAACGCTGCCGCCGAATTCGTGGCAGACCTCGTCACGAGCGCCAACCGGCGAATCCATGACCTCATGATGGCAAAACCGTCCTTGAAAGGGATGGGTACGACCTTCGTCGCCTTGGCAATCACACCGGCTCCAATGCCGGTCGCTCATACCGCTCACTTGGGAGATAGCCGCGCCTACCTGTATCGAGAAGGACAGCTCACGCAATTGACGCGCGATCACACCCTCGTCGAGAAGTGGGTGCAGTGCGGTCTGATCGATGCGGCTACGGCACTCACACATCCTGAGCGTCACATCTTGACCAGAGGCCTCGGCATGGGCGTCGATATGAAACCGGAGTTGACCGAGACGCCGGTGATCCCTCATGATCTGATCGTGCTCTGTAGCGACGGGCTCACGAAAATGCTGGAGGACGCAGCCATCGCATCGGTACTCTCCCGCGCAAACGGCGATCCCAACCGAACCTGCCACGACCTGATCGAGCAGGCGCTGAGCAGAGGTGGCGAAGATAATGTGACAGTGATCGTCGTGGCATACCATCAGTAGGACAACCCCCTTGCTTTGTCGTTGACAAGACGAAACTGGCTGTGTAGTCTGCAATTCTAGCTACCTCCTGCTCTCCTGCCACAGAGGAGACCACGATATATAGAGGCTCTCATGTTCTGCGTTGCTCGCCGCGCGCTGTTCGCCGTTGCGTTTCTCTTGATGACCGAGCCCACCGTGGTCTGTTTTGCACATGAACCGACTGGTCCGGAGGCAGCCATCCGCACCCTGGTTCGTGCCAACGCCGAGTTGGATATGCAAACCCTCTCTCGCTTCATGGCGCATGATGCTGATATCACCAGCTACACCATCGGCGGACGGAAATATGTCGGGTGGCCGGAGTTCGAGCATGACATGCAAGAAGAGTTTTCCTCCGTGGCCAAACTTGAAATTCCTATTCATGAACTCAAGGTCTGGACGAAAGGGACTCTCGCATGGTTTACCATGGAACTGGATTACATCCGCTTCGTAGGGAAAGGACCGGATCAGAGGAAAACAGTGCTTCCTCTCAGAGAGAGCGGTGTCTTGGAACAACGTGAGGGACAATGGGTCTTGCTGTCATGGCATGAGTCGTTCCGAGACATGCAACTCGGCGCCTCGTTGGCCCAGCGCCCCACAACACCTTCTCCGCAACTCTTGGTCAGCAATGCTCAACTTTCATCAGCCACTGACTTGAGCGGGGAATGGGACATTCTCGAGGTGGAGGACGACAAGCGCTACAAGGCCACGCTCGATAAAGCCGGCAACGGTCCCTATACCCAGCACGGTGGACGATTCGTAACGACAAAGTATGCCGACCGTCTCTGGCAAGGTGCCTGGCAGCAGCCGGGTAACGATCGCGAAGGAGAATTTGAACTCCTCCTCTCCGAGGATGGATCCCAGGCCAAAGGTGTATGGTGGTATTCACGGGTCGGCACCCAGAAGAATATTCCCCCTCGCGAACATGGCGGAACCTATCTCTGGAAGCGGTTAACCCCGCCACCATCTGCACGATGACATCTGCGTACCCCACGAGCGTAGGCGACCAGCACGCCAAATATTCGCGTGATCACTTTTTATTTTTGGGAGACTTTATGTGTCAGGTACTACTCACTCTGCTCGTCGGCATCTGTCTGGTAACCCCTGCCCTCGCAGACGGTGGTCACGACCACCTTGCCGTCCCCTCGCTCAAAAATCAAACGGCTACGAACGTCACGATTCAGGGCAATGTTGTGACCCTCACGTTCGGTCCCATCGATCTCCCCGCTGCTCACGAGGGAGACCTGGCAGCGTCGATGCCCAAACATAGCTTTCAGCTTCCCAAAGATATGTATATGGTGGGGTACAAGACTGCGGTCTTCACCAAAGAAGGAAAGCCTCTCCCCAAAAACTATCTCCATCACATCTTGATGCTCAACAACAGTAAACCGAGCGTCTCATGCGACGGCGAGCCGTTGTTCTTTGCAGGAGCGGGACTGGAGATGACCGAGACGCGTTTCCCGACAGGCTATGGAGTCAAACTCGCCAAGAGCGATCACCTGATGTCGATCGTCGCGTTTTATCATAAGGCACCGGTTACCAAAGATGTCATGGCGACCTTCACTATGTACATGGCGCCTGAGGGTACCCCTGTCAAAGAAATGGACGTGTATCAGGTGGGAGTCAACATTGTGTGCTTCAGCAAATTCTCCCAGCGAGGCCCAAACCAGACGGACGAAGGGATTGAGATAAACTCCGGCGTCCAGGTTCACCGGGAGCCGCTCAAGTTCTCAATGGATGGCTGTGTGAAATTCGCCTACCCACATGGCCATGACGAACTCCTCATGATCGGGTTGGACAATAAGACCAAGAAACAGACTTTGCTGCGGACGGTTCCCGACGTCGACCAGGATGGAACCTTTCTCCAGTTTCAGCCGCATCAAGTCTATCAGGACGGTCAGGGCTTTCCTGTGACGAAGGCTGATGACTATGAGATGGTCATGGTCCATCACCATCCCTTGCAGAAAAAAGAAGCCCAACATGGGATGGGAAACTATTTGCTGTACATGACCCCTGGCGCTTGTCCGACAACATCTCCTTCGCCACTCGCTCTCAAGTAGGGGCAGACGTCGCTGTACCCGCTGCACTGTCTGCTCGGGTACCACAGCGGCCTCCCAACCTGTGCCCTGGTTCCATCCAGCTCCGTTCAATTTTGTTCGTCATCGACACATCTGAGGGCTCCCCCTACCAAAGAAGAAGTCCATTCCACCGCTTGTAGACTGGGTTTCGCACCTCCGCCTGTGCTATTCACATCTACATCTTCAGACGCGTGCCCCGAGTCGTTTGCAGCAGAAGAGCGGGGCCAGTGCGTCTCGGATTATGTGATGAGTGAACATTGTCATGTCGCTCTGAAACTGGACTTGCTCGGATTCCCAGGAAGCACAGGGACATCTAGATGCCGCAGAGTGAGTCGGTTACTATCCTGATTGTCAGCGAACACGCTGAATCCATTAAACTCATCACCCTCAGTCTGCGCGGATTCTTTCCTGGCTGCCGCGTGGACGTTGCCTATTCAACCGAAGAAGCCCGTGCATGGACTTCGTCGTACGACTGGACCCTCATCCTCCTTGACGAACAGTGCCTCACCAGTAACCAGCCCCCCCTTGCCGGCGAACTCAAACGCCGAGCACCCTATGCGGGGATTGTTCTGTGCAGCGACCGTTCCGACTCAGCCTCGGCGCTTCAAGCACTCCAAGCCGACATAGATTTCTTCCTCTCGAAGCAATCTCCAGCCTTCCTCACAGAGCTCCTGTTCTGTGCCAAGGAATCCATCAAAACACATCACCTGAACGTGGTCCTGGACCACGAGCGCGAACGGCATCGTCGGCTCATTGAATCACTCAGCGACATTGTCTACGAACTGGATGCCAGCGGCTGTTTCGTGACGATCAGCCCAGGCATCGTCACACTATTGGGCTATTCGCCCGATGAACTTATCGGAATGCCCTATACCACTCTCGTTCCTCCCGACCAGGAGGCAGTGGCTCGTTTTCGTCTCAACGAACGCCGTGCCGGAGCGCGAGGCACTAACCGCGTTGAATTGACCTTGCGAGGGAAATCCACGCAGGATAACAAGCCGCTGACTCTCACGGCGGAAGTCAACGCCAGAGGGCTCTATGACACCCTTCGGCGATTTCTCGGCACGGTGGGACTCATCCGAGACCTTTCCCAATCCAAACAACAAGGCACAACGATCCTTCAACTTCGCCAGCAACTCAGGAGCACAGATGAACTGCTCGCGCTGGCCCAACGAGTCACGCTGTTGTCCCAACAGCTCCACGATCCACTGGCCTCACTGCTGACACAGTCGCAGCAGCTCCTTGCCACCATTCGCGACGCACGTCTGGACGACCAAGCTGAAACACTCGCCAGCCATGCCGCAGAAGCGACGAAACTCGGAGCACGGCTGGCGCAAACCCTCCACGAGAGCGGGGACGGGGCCTTGGGAGATACGATCAACGACGTCCTTAATGACGTACTCACGTCCACAGCTCCACCAATCGTGGATAGTACCAGCATCATACGGGAGTTCTCCTCTCACCGTTCTCTCCTTGTCGATAATCGCGAGCAAGTGACAAAACTCGTTCGGTCTCTCTTGGCCTACGCGCAGACCTATTTGTTGACAGTAGGCCGTGTGCATCGACTCATCGTGAGGACGCGCCCAGTTGGACCTTCTTTCGCCTTAGCAGACACTCCCTCCCTCTTTCCCCTCAGCCCACCTACCGAGGTTGAAGTCGAGCTGCTCGAATCAGACATAGCAGGATCGGCAACAGCTTCGACTACGTCACCCCCGCCTATTGATCTCATCGAGTCGTATCAGCTTGTCCGCCAACTGAGTGGCACCTTGGATTTATCTGCTCCGATGCACGGCCCTCTCCGTATGATCCTCCGTCTTCCGATCGCCTCTCGCCTCACCCGTGAGATGCTCTCATCGCCGATTACTGTCTCTACCGCGCAGCCCGTACTCGCGCCTGAAATAAAGAGCGCGCCAACGGCACCTGTTCCGACAATCATTTCCGGCAGTCGGCAGCAGGAACGGCGTCATTCACCTCGAATTCTCACCACCCTGCCTGCCGCGATCACCGTCGGGTCAGCGACCTGGAATGGCACTATTTCCAACCTCAGCGTCGGTGGGACCTGTATTACACTCCCCAACGACTTCCCCACCGTTGCGCCACAAGATGCCTATGTTGTACTCAAAACTGTCGTGGGAATCCTCGAACTACGCGGTGAGGCACAGGCACGGCCCACCTTGCTTTCTTCCGGGACGCCGGTCTCCCATCTCGTCATCGCATTTGATCCGCCCAAGCGAGAAGAGTCCGCCGTCCTGGCCTCACTGGTCCAAGCCGCGCAGGAGCAGGCTTTCCCCCTCTCTCTTGAAGTACTTCTTGCGGCAGGACCGCAGATCGAACTGACTGCCGTCACCGCCTCCGTATCACACGAGCAGAAAGATTTTGACCCCCGTGAGGCTGTGCGGGTGGCCTTGCAACTCCCAGTCCGGCTTGATGTCACAGATCCTGCCGGAAACAGTTACCTCCTCGAAGCCATCACCACTAACCTCAGTCGCGACGGCGCCTGCCTTCACCTCAACGCTCGTCCCGAACTCCTGAATGCTATTGCCACACTGCACTTCACGGCCTCACAAACCCAGAAACACCCTGGAACCCATGAACCGGGCGCGCCGGACTCCGTACTCTCTGCCCGAATCGTCTGGACAGCTCAGGATCCCACAGCGCCTATGAAATTTCGTGACCAAGGTTCAGACCCTGCTCTTCAGGTCGGCCTCCGTTTTCAGAGCCTCACGCCCTATGCTGAACGCGAAGTAAATCGCATCGTCCAACAATATCTGACGTCTTCTAGCAAATCAGACTCCTCCTCACAGCACGCATCGGTCGTCAGTATTTCGCGAGAATGTCGAAATTTACGCGGCCAGACGATCGTGATCACCGACGACCATCTTAGCCAGTCGCTCGCACCGAACACGCCGGTCGTCATCATCGCTCCCGGCTATGGCCAAACCGCGTTGGATGCCATCACCCTGTCGTACTACCTGGCGCACCACCGGCTCCGCATCTTGCGATACGATCACACCAACCATCTGGGGCTGAGCGATGTGGAATTTGTGCAATATACGTGGCCGACCGCTCCCCTGATCGTCATTGCAAGCGACCTGACCGCACGCGTCGCCCTCAAAATGGCAGTGCAATCCCGTCCCGTCGACCTGCTGCTCCTGATCAATCCTGTCGTCGATATTCAAGCCATGCTCATGACTGTCCATGGTCATGATCTCGTGGCCGACCACCGATACGGACTCCGACGCGGCATCGCGAATCTGCTCGGGCTCAATGTCAATGCCGATCGCTTTGTCGGCGATGTCGTCGCAGGCCACTTTACCGATCTGGCTTCCACCATTGCAGACCTGCGCCTCCTTCGCTCTCCAACAGCCATTCTCACGATTCCCAGCCACCCGTTCGGGACATGGCCTCCAGCTGATCTCCCGCAGGCGTTTCTCACCGCGCTGGGGACCCATACCAGTCTGGGAACAGTCTCTGCACCACTGCTCGGCCAGGATCTCCCGCTCAACGAACCGCACCCCCAGGCCTTCCGGCAGATCCTAGGACGAATCGCCGCAACCGTTTCACTACCGACCATGCCGGCTGAATTCCTCGCGCAGACCCGTCTCATGCTCGCCCGTCAACAGCGCATCGAACTGGAGCGCACTCGTCTTCGCCACAATCTCTCGCAGTTCACGCGGGAGGCCTTGAGATTCATGCACCTGCAGCAACTTCCCCAACTCGGGAACCTCCATGAATA
>JACQEY010000047.1 GCA_016200355.1 Nitrospirota bacterium | reverse complement strand
CTTACTGCCCCGTTCTCTGCCGATACCGCTCGGCCTGTTTCGGATCGACCTTGCGCATACGCTTGAGCAAGTTATCTTTATCGGGCGACCCGGGCTCCGGCCGTTTCGGCCCGCCGCCCTCATCGGACGGACTCGGGATCTTTGGCATTGGATTGCCTGGCCCTTCGCGGCGTTCCGGAGCTGAGATGTAGTTCATGATCGGGACTCCTTTCCTCTGTTCCATGCGTTCAGCGCATCCACCGGGGATGCCGCGCTCTCGAATATCTGCGCGCAGACTTGCACCGCCTCTGGCTCAAAGAGGTCCCCCATCTCTAATGTCCGCGGAAGCAGCCCACCGCTGAACTGAATACGCTCCCATTGCATCGACTTGATCTGATCCGGAAACCGTCTGATGCAGAGGCCGCGAATCCCCCCTCTGGTATCGGCCGGACCAGCCACCAATGCCGATTCGACGTCCTGCTCCGACGTCATCCGCCAGGCCTTCCCCTCGGCCTCAAGTCCCAGAAAGAGCCCGCGATCCAGATTCACATTATGGTACTCCAAATCCAAACTCGCCAGCCAGGGATCATCCCAACCAATCTTCTCTTCCTGCATAAAGGTTTCCAACAGCCAGAGCTTGGTAACCCAATCGAGCTTCCCAACCAATTGCCGTCGATCGCCGGTGAGTAACCGCAGTGTAGCGGCCCATTCGCGAAGTATCCAATCAGTCTCTGCGTCGGTGCCGGACAATTGCTTCTCGGCCGCGAGGTAGTACTGCTCTTGAATATCGAGGCCTGTGATGGTGCTGCCGTTCTTCTGGCGAACCATCGCCTTCAAATTCTGATCGCGAGACAACTGCTTCACCGCAGTGACGGGCTGTTCCAATTCAAGAACTGGCGCAGCCCCACGCGCGATCAACTCCAGTGCTAACTGCGTCGTCCCGACTTTCAACGCCGTAGCATACTCACACATGTTGGCATCGCCGATGATGAGATGGAGCCGTCGATACTTTTCCCGAACTGCGTGCGGTTCGTCTCTCGTATTCAGAATCGGCCGGTTGTGCATCGTGTCGACGCTCAGATCCGTCTCCATAAAGTCGGCTCGTTGAGACAGCTGATAATGGCCCGGCACGAACCCGCTCTCTTGACCTTCCACGCCGACCTTGCCGGCTCCAGCAATGACCTGCCGGCTGACAAGGAACGGCAGCAGCCCCGCAGTCAGCGAAGGAAAGGGAATCGACCGCGACACGAGATAGTTATCGTGGCAGCCATAACTATGTCCGTGAAAATCCGTGTTGTTCTTGTAGAGCTGCACATGCGGCCCGCCGAGCGCATGATTACGCCGCTCCGCCGCCCGCTGGGCAATGCGCTCCCCTGCACGGTCATGAGCCAGGATAGCTATGAGCGTCCGGCATTCAGGCGTGGAATATTCAGGGTGCGTATGATCGTTGTAGAAGCGCGCGCCGTTTGGAAGCACGAGATCGCTCTTCATCTCATGAAACGAAAACGGCCGATGGGCATCGACCTTTGCAAACTCGTCTTCTTCTTTATCTTGCTGCAGGCCGGAGACTCGGAACCCCCGCGCATCCTCATGCGGATCTTCACCGCCATAGTCCCAGCGCCGCTCAAATGAGGCAGTCAGATGAGCCCGAACCAATTCCATCGACTCCACGACCGGATCGACCGCGTCCTGGTCTTCCCTCGTAATCCCATACTCCGTTTCGATGCCGAATAACCGCATCATGCCGTTTGGTCTGAAACGTGAGACATAAAAAGCACAGGCCTGACCGAACAGAGCTTTTTCACTTTCTCCTACCCCTCACGCCTTACCCCTCACCCCTTACGTCTTTAAATAATCTGGTTGATCAGCTTCTCTTCGGACTGCCGCCCTCTTCGGAACGAGGAGACTCCGACAACTTGTTCTGGATGATGATCGAGGAGCTTGAGCCATTCTTCCGCCGCATCATCGGGCGGCAACATCTCGCCCTCTCGGAATTCTGCATGAACGGAGTTCACAAGATCATCCAAGGTCATGCCGCCTTGCTCAGCCCCGCCAGCCGCAATCATGCGATCGATGGCCTGTTCTTTCGCCCGTTGAACGATCGACGCCAGGATTGCGCCGCTGATCAGATCGCTCCGATAGAGGACCTTATTCTGCCCGCTTCGGAGCCTGATCGACAGAAGCCGATTCTCATCGATGCGCAAGAAGATCGCGGAAAGCGCATGCTCGATGAGGTCGGCACAGGCCTTCTTCCGATCCCCTCCATGCTGGTCGACCCATTGCCGGTCCAGAGGCAGATCGTCCGTGAGATACACATTCAGAATCGCTGCCGCCGAGTCACGATTGGGACGGCTCACTTTAATCTTGCGATCGATACGCCCTGGCCGCAGCACAGCCGGGTCGATCAGATCCGGCCGATTTGAAGCCAAAATGATCACCACATCGCGCAACGACTCGATCCCGTCCATCTCGGAACAGAACATCGGCACCAGGGTACTAGAGATATTGAATGAACGAGACGCCCGTCTCGTGCCGAGAATCGATTCCGCCTCATCGATAAAAATAAAGGGCAACGCCCCCTCGCTCCGGCGCGCGCGAGCCTGGGCGAAAAGATCCCGAACCATCCGCTCCGATTCCCCCAGCCACATATTCAGAATCTCCGGACCCTTGATGTGGAGGAAGGCCCCGCGAGTCACCGGCAACTTGTCCCCCTTCGCATCGGGCGCGCCCTGGCCCGACTCCCCCACCAACCTTGAGAGACTGGCGGCTGCTGCCTGTCCGATCAAGGTCTTTCCGCAGCCGGGAGGGCCATAGAGCAGGAATCCCTTCGGTTGAGTGAACTTGAAGCGTTGAAACGTCTCCGTATGGAGCAAGGGATACTCAATGGCCTTCTGAATGGCTGCGATCGCTTCTGTTTGCCCCCCGATCTGCTCCCATGTGACCGTGGGAACCTCGTCGAGCAAGTGGGACTTGGCTTTCCGGTCTTCCAATTTCTCGATCGCCACGTGGAGACTGGGCTCGATACGCACCTCATCACCGACCTTCAGCTCCACGCCAATAAGATCGCTCGATCGTTGGAGAATCAAGACCTGCCGCCCCATCTCTTGTTCGAAACGAAGCCGCCCATCGGCCAAGGCCTCCGCCACTTTCAACACGGGCCCATTACGGTCATAGCCCAATATCTTAATGACTGCGTAGGCTTCGTTGACCAGAATCTGGGCACCGATCTTTAACTCAGCGGCCTGCACTCGTGGGTCGACCGAAGCATAATACTCAGCACCCCCTACCAGAATCCGTGCGAGACCTTCCCCTGGCACCTCAAGCAAGGTACCGACCCGATTAGCAGGCGCCGTGAGCTTCGCGATCACGTCGGCCACTTTCTTGAATTCAACCTCGCGCTGCTGCTGCGCGGCTTGCCCGAGGATCACGACATGACGCAGCTTGTAGAGAATCTTCTGCCGGGGATCACTGTCAGGGAATGAGGCGAGACATTGCTCGATGAGTTCAAGGGGATCGGACTCCTTGCGCATTGACGGATCAGCGGAATTCTCCGTCTTCCCGTTGGACGTTGGATCCTGTGGCTTAGCGGGTCGGCGATCGCTCATCGGTAGTCCTCCATGCGGAACAGATGGATGATCCTACCATAGCGACCCCACGGATTGCCGATCAATTGACGGCTTGGAGGGTGACGGACACACGTTCGTGGCGGGTTCCCCGTAGGATCTCGACCGTGACCTGGTCGTTGACTTTGTGCCGTTCCATCACATCCATCAGTTCATCCAGGGTCACGACTTGCTTGCCGTCGACTGCCGTGATGATGTCACCCAACTCCACACGTCCGGCAATAGTCTCACGCGCACCCTTCAACCCGGCCTGCTCCGCCCCGCCTCCACGCGACACCTTGCCGATAATCAGCCCCTTGATCCCCCAACGTTTGGCCATCGCATCGGGAACGAGAGAGACTCCGAGCCCTGGTCGAATGAGCTTGCCGTGTTTGATGAGCTCCGGGACAATCCGGTTGACCGTATCGACCGGAACGGCAAAGCCAATTCCAGCGAAGGCCCCACTTGGACTGACAATCTGAGTATTCACACCGATCAATCGCCCAACACTATCGAGCAACGGCCCGCCGGAGTTTCCAGGATTGATGGCCGCATCGGTTTGAATGACACCTTCGATCGTACGGTTCGACACGGATTTGATCGTCCGCCCCAAGGCGCTCACCACGCCGGTCGTCAGCGTATGATCGAGGCCAAACGGATTCCCGATTGCCAAGACTTTCTGTCCGACGCGCAAATCCTGCGACGTCCCGACGGTGAGGGGCGAGAGCGCATCTTCAGGCGCACGAATCTGCAGCACCGCCACATCGTGATCGGGGTCGGCGCCGATGAGCGTGGCCTTATACTCCGTCCGATCGGCCAGCGTGACGGTGACAGAATTAGCCCCGTAGACGACATGAAAATTGGTGACGACGTGCCCCTGCTTGTTCCAGACGAATCCCGATCCAGACCCTTGTGGGACCTCAAAGAGATTGAGCGACCAGGGGTCTCGTTGAATCGCCGTATTCGCGATGAAGACCACGGATTTTGTCGCCCGCTCGAACACGGCCATCGTGGCCCGCTCATCCGATCCCAACTCGGCGGGCGAGGGTGTCACGACACGCGGCTTCCCTTCAGGGCCATCATAGGCCCCGCCAAGCGGCTTGCCCCACTCCGCCGGCGACAAGGCAGGCCAAAAACAGATAATCAAAAGTCCCGCCGAAACGACAAGCCCCCTCATCGCAATCATTCACCCATGATTTGGATAATGATTTCCCTGGTCCGGGATCTGGTATCAAAATCGACAAGCACAATCTGTTGCCAAGTTCCTAGCAGCAGTACTCCGTCCAGGAATGGAATGGTCACCGACGGCCCTTGCAACTGACCTCGTAAGTGACTGTGGCCATTGTCCTCACCGGCATTCCTCGTATTGTGCTGCCAGACAGGGTCGGCAGGCACAGCCCGATCCCAGAAGGCTTTGGTATCGGCCCTGATGCCCGGTTCATCTTCGATGATCATCACCGATGCGGTGGTGTGCTTGACGAACACCGTCACGATCCCAGCCAACAGCCCGGTGTCTGCCAGGGCATCGACCACAGGCTTCGTCATATTTTCGATCTGTGTGTTCCCCTGCATGGGAAGACGCAACGACACTGTCTTAACCGCCATCTCATGACTCCATTGCTCGGAGCGCTTGTCGTTCCCTCCGCGTAAAGGGACAACCACGAGCCTCCTCGAGAATCGCATCGAACTCGCCTTGCGCCGTCAACCGGCGCAACGTCCCCATCACCGCGCCACTCAACACCCCTTCCTGCTGCAACTTCTCCAAGTAGCCGAAGGCCTCGACCAACGTTTCTTTCTTCCGCACATAGTAGTCCCGCCCACGACGCTGATTGCTGTAGGCTTCAAACTGTTCGCACGCGACAAGAATTTCCGCCAACTGCCTGACCCAGGGTTTGGCCGACGCCAACTTCTCAGGATAGTAATAGTACAGCATCACCTGCTGCATCCAGGGCGCCCAGGTCACTCCCATCTTCCTGATGGTTGGTCGAACCGTACGCAGCCGGCGGGCAAGCCGGCGCGAATAACCCAGCCGCATCTCGACCTGTTCCTTGGCCCACGGGGTCATCGCTATGCCATCGGCCTCAAGATTGTTTCTATAGCACCGGAGAAAGGCCTCCGTTTCGCGCCCGTAAGTCGTCTCCGGATGTATGGTTCTCCACTCACGCGGTCTGGTCGGAATGCCTCGCTCCTTGGCCCAGGACCAAATTTTCCCGAAGAGTCGGCGATCGAGCCCAGCGCGGCCCAAGTCATGCAGCAAACAAGCAATCTGATATTGGCGGACCCGCTCGGTTCCGTGACCCAATGCTGTGGCCACTGATGCGCACATACGCGCCGTCCGCACCGCATGAGGCCGATCGTACCCACGAATGATGCGGTCAGGGTGAACAGGGTGCGGGTAATCGTAGAAACGCATCAACCGAGATAGGAGTGCACGGGAAACCAGGAGCGGGGCAGGTGTGAGGGCAGATCGTGTCATGAGTTGGAATGCACACAGCGAATGGGTTACGGATACAGTCGCGAGGAGAATATCGTTCGATGAAACGAGGTGTCAAGGCACGCCAGTGCGCTAGAACTCGATGAAAGTCTCGTTCTCTGCTATGCTCCCGCCGAAAGCACGAGAGAAACCTGTCTGGGGCAGTCAGGCAAAACGATGACTAGAATGCATCTACGCACCGCGACAATCATGGGAGGGCTCCTCTTCTCCTGCGCTCTGCTGACCTCGATAACGGGGTTCGCGGCATCCTCGCTGGATCAACTGACCGATCTGACCGGCAAAGCCTCCGTCGTCGTCACGCTCAAAGGCCGAGACAACTTTACGAGCGAATACCGCTACGACATCAGTGTCAGGAACCACACATCTGATACGCTCATCGCCGACTCACTGGTGATCGTCCTCGATAAGATTACCAACCTTGCGGGCGAAGACCGAGAAGGGTTGACAGGCGAATCCTTCCTCACCCGGTTTGACGTGCTGGGGCAGGACGGCGAAACTGCCGATGGTAAACCATTTTTCCGCATTCCAGTCGGCCCAGCCCAGGACCTCAACCCACTCACCGATAGCCTCCCTGCCAGCATCCGCCTCAGGAACAAAGATTACCTCGCAGTCTTCACGCCTTCTTTCAGAGTGTTAGGGCAAAAACGTCCGCCGCCTGAACCCAAACAAGCCCAACAAACCCAAACTGCCCCAGCTCATCCGGGAGCCACTCCGACCGCGCCCAGTCGCAACTCCGTTGACAAACTGATTCAGTTGCTGATCAAAAAGGGCGTGGTGACAGAAGAAGAATGGCGCAAGGCCAGCCAGCCATGACGGATCCCACGTGCAAAGCCTGCCAAGGCAGCTGGCCGAAAGAAGATCATTTCATCGCTGACCTCGGTCTCTCCAAGGCCTATCTGCACAACGATCAATTCTTCCCCGGCTGGACCGTCGTCGTCTTCAAACGCCACGCGACAGAGCTGTTTCATTTGGCGCCCACGGAACGGATTCAGCTGATGGAGGAAGTGAGCCTGGTCGCCAAGACCCTGGCCCAGGTCTATGAAGCCAGGAAGATCAATTATGAACTCCTCGGTAACCAACTCCCCCATATCCACTGGCATGTCATTCCACGACAAGTCAGCGACCAAGCTCCCCTCGAACCAGTGTGGCGAGTGCCGCACGAGCCCCTGCTCTTTTCGGGATCTAAACTCCAAAACACGATTCAGCGCCTGCAGCAGGCCATTCAGAACGCCCGCTGAATCGCGAATTGCCGCTCCCCTCATTGAGCCTCACCCAGTCACCGGCGTCGACATTGTCTGAGACAACACGGCTCCGACATGCAGGCAGCAGCGAAAACACTAGGCTGGGACTCCAACACCGTGCCGTAGCGATTGAAGGGACTCTGGGTTCAAGGTTCTTAGGGCAACACCCATATCCTGGTCATTCCAGGAACGAAGGAGTTGCACTAGCACCTTGAACCCAGACTGATACCGTTTCCCCTGCACTGATGATAGGAATGACGGCGCCACGTCAGTGGAGATGTCCGGCCGCCTTGTCGAGCAGGGCCTTCGTCTGGTCAATGGTGAGCGCTTTGGTGGGGCTCGTGAACGTGATCGAAAGAGCCTGGCCCTTTACCCCGCCGGCACAGGTGGACAGCATCAAGCCATCTTTCGTGGAGGGCGGAGGCGTCATGATCGAGCACCAGGCATGAGGAAAATCCTTGGCTACCTCCTTGTAGTTTGCCTTCCTGAGGGCGTCGGTCCCCACGTTGCTTTTGGACATCGCGATCAGTTTGGCGATGTCGTCATCGGTGACGGGGCCTGTGAACCAGCTGATGGTGATTTGGCCCCGCTGGGAAGTGACAGCATACATGCAGCCGAGCACCTTCATGCTCCTGTTCGGACCTGCTGGAACGTCATCAAAGTGTATCGGCTGGGTCACGCCCATTTTCCCACCGGTCACGGCCTCGATGTCGCTCGACGTCAGGAGTGAGCAGGCCGATGATTGTTCCGCGGCGGCGGGCGAGGTGAACAGGACAATCAGACTCAACACGAGGCTGAATAGCAGCATGAGAGCCTCCTCAGTATGAGATGAAGGACTGGCTCCTGTGACCCTCGGTGTTCGATCGGCAGTATAGCACCAGCCAGGAGTGATTTATATCAGTCCTGCGGCCTTACTATAGCCTATGCTGGAGAAAATACTTGTTCCAGCAACTTTTACTGCTCGATGATCCCGATAGAGCCGCCGCAGCAGCTCCATATCCCGCTTATCGGCCTGCACCAATTGAATAGGCAAACCGTCTTTGAGTGTCGCGTCGATAGGAAATGTCAGACTCATTGACGAATGCTCCGCTCGCATAAGTCATAGTCATGCCTGATCCTGACTTTTGGAGGGCGTGGTTCTAAATGCCTGGAATCTAAAAGCAATGCGGGCCTTTGTGATTTGCTTTAAAAAATTGAAACATTTGGTATAATTTTTTTGGGAGGCGCATTCCATGTTATACGAACTATTCATGTTGTGGATGGTTGGTAGCATTACTGTGGTTGTAGCAAGCATGGTGCTCGGTGGCTTATTGTGTGTGTGGTGTGCCTATAAGGGTAGTAAGCGCTCCCGCTTGGCCTCCGATTCCACGCGTCATCCAAGTCACCCATGAAATAGCTCCCTCCAAGCTTGCTTGTTTGTCCTCCTCCGGAATGACACCCATAATCAGACCTGACTACAGCCATCGAGAGAGCAGTGCTATCTATTCAAGCAACGATCGAAACATAATCATCGCATCCTGATAAATCCCATCGTTCTTCCGCACCGCGCCGGGGATCACTCCCAGTTTTTTGAAGCCAAGCTTGTCCCAAAGACGGCGCGCGGCCACATTTTCAGAAAACTCTAGCCCGCATTATTCACGAGGGTTCGTGACGAAACCGCCGAGACGCCACGCGAGACGGGCGCGCGGAGCCGTGAGGGAGGGAAGCATACTTGAAACAGTATGTTGACCGACTGAGCGGCGAGCCCGCCTGTCTCGCTCGGCGACTGCGCGATTTCGCGACGAACCGTCATGAATAATGCGGGCTAACCTTTATTGCACCAGTCTGGTGCGACGATGAAGCCGGCGTTCGCCACTTGTCTTGCCCGCCCCGGCCAGTTCTGCTTGAGGTAGAACGCCCCGACCATGCCCGCAGCACCGGCTCGGTCCGGCACATAGGCCGCCACCGTGCTCTTGCCGCGAAACCAATAGTCCATGAAGACATCCTCCTCCGGGAACCGATCATGCGGGTACGACGTCCCTTCTTCGACTATGATCTTGTAGAGGCTTCGTAGAGGCTCGACATCCTGCTGATCGGCCAGCACCAATTGAACGGGCGAACCGTCTTTGGGTTTCGCCTCGACGGGAAAAGTGAGACTCAATTGACTAAACCTTCGCTTGCGGAGGCATTTCAGTAGAGCACGCTAATCATCTCGCCGCATGCATGTATGACACGTAGCTGGGAACTTCGAATGGCTCCTGGAACCATTTCTGGTTGCTCAAGGTGGCGGTGAGAAAGGCTCCCAACACATTTTCCCCTGCCCTGGTGAATGAGATAGCTCGTCTATTCGGGCTCATCGTCGAAGGCAAACGGTGCGTCTGGGTTTTTACCAGCCTGAATTAATGAATACTCCTTGCTGAACTGAGCCAATATCAGTCTTTCATTTTCATCTAGAGCTGTTATCAACAAGCCTTCGACCCTTGTCGCAACCAGTGCAATGTCGACAAAAGGCGAGAGCAATTCTGGGTTGAGCCTTAACTTCACACGTCCAACAACGTCACTAAAAGCTTGAGTGATTGAGCGTTGAACAAATCCGCCAAGAAGACGTTTCAACCCAACGTCCGATTGAATTACCGACGAAGCCCACACTCTGATGTCCTGTTCTTGACCCCATTCCCGCCATCGATAGAGGACACTTACAAGGCGCGGGTTCGAGAGGAGGCTACTGTCTTGCGAGCGTGCTTTTGTGAGCGTGACGAAACCCTGCTTGAGGCCGCTAAGGCACGCCTCGTCGATGAGAGGTGTCTCACCTCCGTTCTTGCTCTTATCGACTTCCTGCTGTAGTTGGCCCAAGAGGTATGCCATGACACCTAGCGCTGCACCCACGGCCATTCCTTGTGTGAGCAACTGGCACCGAACCTGTTGCTGCTCACGCTTCAGAAGGTGATAGAGCAGCCTTGCAATTCGTGACTCATTGCCGAAGTCAAACATTCCCCTGTGTTCGTCATGGGGAACCAATAGTTCATCGCCCACCTGCAGTAACGCTGTGACGAAAGCTAGGAGCTTGTTGCTCGGAATACCGTCGTGAGTAAGGTCGAGGAGCCTTTCGAGAAGGGCCCTAGCTTTACTGGTTCCGTCTGGCCTCAACACGCGAGAGGTTGCACGGAATAAGTCTCTAAGTGCATCGACGCTCTCGGCAGCTTGAAGTGTGGCCTGGAGATCAGCTTTGCTTATCGCTCCTTCCGGCACTGCCAGTCGAAAGTAGACTGGGAAAATATCTGCACTGCATATTCGAAGCTGGCTCCGCCATTTCGATTCCCACTCGGATCCGAAGGAAGTGTTCGACCATACAGACTCGAGCTTCGGAAAAAGCCGGGTCAATAAGTCCTTGACAGGGGTCCGCAAGTCGTCAGGAATCCGGCTAACCCATGCGTCATGGAAGACCTGGGCCTGTTGTTGCTCAGCACCCTGGAGGTTTTGAGAACGGCCAGCAAACGCATCAGGGTTTGCCCGCACGACTTTGTATACGTCAGGAACGAACACCCTGACGGATTCGATAGCGATGAAATCGACCGGATTGACCTCGCCTCGGACTGCTCGATACGTAACGCTCAAGGTATTGATGAGCCGTACGATGTCTCGGGGAACTCGAATGAGGCTATCGATGCCTTCGTAGTACAGGGTTCTACCCCGATATCACGGACGGTT
>JACQEY010000005.1 GCA_016200355.1 Nitrospirota bacterium | reverse complement strand
CCTCAAGGTTCCCGATCGGGGTGCTGACAATGTAGAGCGTGCCTGCTTCGTGATGGCCCATGGGGCGCATCCTAGCTGAATCCGGGCGCAGCAGCAAAGCGTCAGCCGGCGCGAGGCGATTTTTCGTGCCATGCCGATGTGCTAAGATGCCTCGCTGATCACGATGGAATACTCATTTTGTCCGAAGTGCGGAGCTGCGCTGGCGTCCCGTTCGATCAAGGCGGGCGAGCCTGATCGTCTGGTATGCCAGGGCTGCGACTTTATTTTTTATCTCGATCCCAAGGTTGCGGTGGGGACCATCATCTCGACCGACGAAGGCATTGTGCTGCTCAAACGGGCCATCGAACCGGCCTATGGGAAGTGGGTTTTTCCTGGCGGGCTTGTGGATCGAGGCGAGCGCGTCGAGGACGCGGCGATCAGGGAAACGCGGGAAGAGGCGTGCCTGGATGTCCGTCTGACCGGGCTGCTGAAGATTTATTCCTATGCCGAGTATCCCGTGATCATCATTGTGTACACCGCCGAGGTGATCGGCGGCCGGCTTGCCGCCGGCGATGAGACGCTGGAGGCTCGCTGCTACCCGTCGGCGGCCATCCCCTGGCCTGACCTGGCTTTTCCGAGCACGGTGGAAGCGCTGCACGATTTTCTTCATGCACCATTGAAAAGGTAAATAAGCGTGCGGTGAATATTCAGTGGGGATCGACAGCCGGCGCGGGAGGCTGGTGTCGTTTGCTTGACTCCCCCTTGACCCCATCTCTATAATGCCGCATTAGGGGAATAGTATCCTCTCAGGATAAAATTCCCTCGAAATTCAGCGGACTTGTGGAGCCATGAACGTTCTCTTCTTTGAGGTCACCCTCCTCCTTTATTTTTTAGGCACCACTCTGTTTTTGATCCAGTTGGCCGGACGATGGGAGAAAGGTTCGCAAGCGTCGTTTGCCGTGGCCGGGGCCGGGTTCTTTTTCCATACACTCGCGCTGGTCTCACGCATGATTGAGGCGGGACATATCCCGCTGACGTCGATGCACGAAGCGCTGTCTTTTTTCTCCTGGGCGTTGGTGCTGGTGTTTCTGGTCGTCGAACTCCGATACCGTGTGCATATCCTGGGCTCATTCATCCTGCCGCTGGCCTTCATCTCCCTCATTTCGGCCGCCGCCCTTCCCAGGGAAATCAGGGCCCTGGAGCCCATCTTCCGAAACGTCTGGATGCACGTCACGTTGTCCCTGCTGGGCACCGTCGCGTTT
>JACQEY010000052.1 GCA_016200355.1 Nitrospirota bacterium | reverse complement strand
TCGTATTTGTGCCGCGCGAACATCTGGGCGATGCTTCTGAGGCAGCTAAAAAGATCATGCCGATCATTACGGCTGGGGTCGCTCCGTTCTACCCGTTGTTCCTTGTTAACGCTTTGACGGCGCGGCCCTAGGCGCAGTCAAGACAAGAGAAGGATCCTGACGCTATGGCCCAATATGAACTTAATGTCATTGACTACTGGCTGATCGTCAAGAAGCGGAAGTATCTCATACTGCTGGCGGCGGGGCTCGTGGTCTTGTTCACGTTCCTGTTTTCAGAAATGTTCAAGCCGAGCCCGCTGTATGAAGCGTCTGCGCGGGTGAAGTTCGACCGAACGAGCACTGTGGCCCAACAGTTGATCGAGACCATGTCCTTCTCAAATGCCAACGACCTCAACTCCCAGACCGAGTTTATCCGGGGGTTCCCCGTCATGGAGCGCGTGGCGATGGAACTAGCGCGCGTGCCGGCAAACGTGACGCCCGAAGAGAAGCGATCGGCCACCTACCTCAACACGGTGTATGACCTTGGTCAGGAAATCAAGACGCAGCGGGAAGGCGATACGAATATCATTCGCATCACCGCTACTTCCGATCAACCGGAAATGGCGGAGAAGACGGCCAATTCAGTGGCCAATGCGTATCGGCTTGAAAATATCATGACCCGGAACCGTCTCGTCATGGAGTCGCGACGCTTTGTCGAAGAACAGTTGGCGGGCCTTGAAAAGCAGTTGAATGAGGCGGAGGAAGCGCTGAGAGACTTTCGGGAACGGGAGGGACAGGTCTTTCTGAACGATGAGGCGCGTGCTGCGCTGGAGACGTTCACCAAGCTCGAAGAGCAGCATAATGAGGTGATGCGAAAGCGGGCGGAGGGGGAGCGGCAGATTTTGGTGCTCAGCCGAAACGATGCAGTGATCGGAAATCAAACTGGCCGGATCTTCACCGAGGAGCAGAATGCGTTGCTCACGATCCTGAATCAGCGCCTCCTTGATCTCGTCCAGGAACGAAACACCTTCCTGATCAACTATACAAAGGATCACCCGCAAGTCCGGGAGCAGCAGAAGAAGATCAACAATGTCAAAGGTGAAATGCTACTAGAACTCCGAGCTAAGCTCAAGACCATGCAAGATCGAGAAGCGACGCTTTTGGAACAGCGCGATCGCTTTAGGGCCCGCTATTTACAGTTCCCGCGAGCGGCGATTGAGATGAGTCGCCTTGAGCGTGACGTGAAAGTCAACGGTGATTTATTGGCGACACTCAAGGCCAAGCACCAAGAACTGCAAATCAAAAGTGCGGAACGGATCGAAGAAGTCACGATCGTGGCGCCGGCCATTGTACCCACTGCACCGATCAATTCGCCCAATACCGGACTGAACCTCATGGTTGGCTTACTCATGGGGGTGTTTCTCGGGATCGTCATAGCCTTTGCGCGCGAAGCATTCGATACCTCGATCGGTACCATCGAGGGGGTCGAAGAATTTCTCAAGGTGCCGGTCCTCGGCGTCATCCCCCAGTTCAACAGTAAGGGGATGGAGGAAGCCGCTCGTGCGGCACTTCCAGCCTATGCCTCTGCGTTGGATGTGGAAAATTTCTCGAAACTCATTTGCCTGATCGATCCGAAGTCGGTCCTGTCAGAGAGTCTGCGGTCGTTGCGAACGAATATTCAATTCGCCAGCATGGATCGGAAGGTCAAATCTATCCTGTTCACCAGCGCGGGCCTTGGAGAAGGCAAGAGCACCTGTGTCACTAATTTGGCGATCACGCTTGCCCAGGAAGGGCAACGAGTATTACTCGTCGATGCAGATCTTCGCCGGCCAATTGTGCATCAGCGATTGGGTCTCGAGCGGGTACCCGGTCTGGCGGATGCCCTGGTGGGCAGTACTTCCTGGCGCAGTCATGTTCGGTCCGCGACGGATCTGATGCTCGGGCCGATGGGGGCAGATCGGGTGATGAGCACACCGGGGTTAGACAACCTGCATATTCTGACCAGCGGATCAGAGATCGGTAATCCGAACGAGTTTCTCAATATGACCAAGATCAAGACGCTCGTGAGTGAGATGAACGAGGAGTATGACCTCGTGCTGTTCGATTCTCCTCCCATTCTCCCGGTCACGGATGCGGTGGCGTTCAGCTCACGCGTCGACGGGACGATTCTGGTCTACCAAGTCGGGCGGATCGGTCGAAACGCTCTCAAGCGGGCCAAGTTCCTTCTGGACCATGCGCAGGCCAATGTGATGGGTATCGTTCTGACGAATGTGAAATCCGAGGTTACGCCGGACTACGGTGTCTACCGCTACGAATATCGCTGACGCGGCAGTAGGAGCCACATCCCATGCATGCGTCGATGGTAAAACCGCAAGATACTGGTGGCCTTCACCTCGGTTCCGGCCTCGCTCTTCCTGCTGATCTTTTCCATGTTACTTTCTCCGGAGATCACGATCGGGCGAGTGGAGGGAAGAGGCGTCGGTGAGCGAGCTCTCTCGTTGCGCGTAGACGATCTCTTGCTCGTGATCATTGGATTCAGTTGGCTGGTTAAGACGATCATCTATCGCGATCTGGCCCTTATTCGTGAGACCCCAATCAATCGACCCATCGTCTACTATATGTTGGTCTGTGTGCTCGCCACGCTGATCGGTGTCATCGCCGGGCGCGTCCGTCCGCTCACAGGCTTCTTTTTCATACTGAAATATTTTGAATACTTCTTTGTGTTTTTTATGGTCGTCAATCATGTGTCGTCTAAACGCCAGGTCGTCAGTTTGGTCACGGCGTTACTGGCGGTGTGTTTTGTAATCAGTGTGTATGCAATCGTTCAGATTCCAAGCGGGCAACGGGCGAGCGCACCATTTGAAGGGGAAAGCGGCGAACCGAATACGCTCGGCGGGTATCTGGTCTTTATCATGGCGATTGTCATGGGCCTCTTCCTCCACTTGAAGTCCGGACCGATTCGGGTCCTGCTCGCACTGCTCATGGGGTTCATCAGTCTGGCTCTCATGGCCACGCTGTCCCGCTCGTCCTACCTGGCGGCCGGTGTCTTGATCTTGGCTGTCGCGGCAACCCAATGGCGGCGCCCTGGTGTGGTCGCGTTCATACTCCTGCTCGCGATCGCGCTCCCTTTTGTCGCGCCGGACAATGTAAAGAATCGGGTCAGCGAAACGTTCTTCGGGCGTCAATATGGAGGCGAGATCACAGTGGGACGTGTGGGGCTGGATCTCTCTACGACGGAGCGGCTGCGTTCCTGGCAGTATGTGCTGAAAGATTGGCTCCAGAGTCCTGTGCTTGGCCGCGGTGTGACGGGTTATGCCTGGGCAGACGCCCAATACGTCAAGATCCTCGGCGAAACGGGTCTCGCGGGCCTCGTCGCATTCATCTTTCTGATCGCCCGGTTGTGGCGGCGCGCACGAGAGACCTTTCTGGCCGAACAGGATCCCTTTTGCAAGGGATTGGCTCATGGATTGCTGCTCGGCATGGTGGCCATGCTTGCGCACGGCATCGGAGCCAACACCTTCATTATTATCCGCATCATTGAGCCCTTCTGGCTGTGCGCGGGGCTCGTCATGATCTTGCCACGCCTCACATCGGAGCAGAAGGACCCTGCCCCTCAGCGAGCACTTGTATGAGGTGGTTCCTTTTCTGCTACTGGTATGAACCGGATGCACCATCCGATCCTGTAGGGCTCGTCCGTCTATGGACCTTGGCGCGGCACCTCGTCGAGCGAGGCGATCGCGTGACAGTCCTTCCTCCACGGTATCGATCCTCGTTGCTTCAGCGAGGATTCTCGACCGCTCCGATTCCGCTCATTCCTTGGCCGGTGTTGCGACCAATTTCCTACGCGGTTCTCTCCTGTGTGGTCGCTCTCGTCCAAGCCTTTCGGTCGAAACCGGAGGTCGTGTATTACCGGTGGATGGACAGTCCACATCCATTGTTGTTTGCGAGACTGGTCGGAGCGCAATGCGTCTGTGAAGTGAACGGGGAGCCGGTGCCTGATTGGTCAGAGGCCGACCGCACGCTCAAAAGAAGGCTCAAACACTGGCTGGCGTCTTTCGCCCTCAGCCGCTGTGACCGTGTCGTCGTTCTGACAGAGGGATTACGCGATCTCGTCGTTCGCCGCTATCAGGTTGCCCCCGAGCGCGTCGCCGTGCTGCCGAGTGGAACGGATACCGAGTTATTTTCCCCTCAAGACTCAGCGGCATGTCGGCGTCGAATCGGATTGGGTCTAGACCATGACTACATCGGTTTTGTTGGAAGTTTCTACCGATATCAAGGGCTGCAGTGTTTATTGGAGGCGATGGCCATTATCAGACGTAGCGTACCATCCGTGCATCTTCTTTTAGTTGGTGACGGAGAAGCCGCGCCGGAGTTGAAACAACAAGCAGATCGTCTGGTACTGAATTCCTGTATTACCTGGGCCGGCAGAATAGCCTATCAGGAGGTTCCCACGTGGATTGGTGCTATGACGCTGTGTGTGGCTCCGTTCCGAGGGGACCGGGGTGAAACGTCGCCGGTCAAAATCTTTGATTACCTTGGTTGCGGAAAGCCCGTGATCGCCAGCGCGATTCCTTCTGTCTCCGCCACATTTGGTCAAGAGGCCGGAGTTGCCTTGGTTCCACCGGACGATCCTGAGGCATTGGCTCAGGCAGTCCTGGCACTCTTAAACGACCCAGACCGGCAGGCCCGCATGGCAGCTATCGGACGGCATTTTGTTGAACAAAGATTTAGCTGGGCACACCTCACTAATCGCTTGAGAGAATGGCTTGCAACTGAGCAAGCGTTGACACATCATGCGCATCCTCGTGTTCTGTGATGAAGACCTGAGCATTGCGGCAGGCGGAGCCCGGCAGGTGCTGGAATTTGCCAAGGCCCTTTCTCTGCGCACCCATACCATCAGAATTGTGGCGCCCCAGCCTGTTCAAGGCCATCAACTCGCGCAGGAGTTTGCCTCGTTGTCGTTCCGGCCTGTGTCTGTTTGGCGGGTGGCTGGTCTTCGGCCCTTCTCGTTTCTGATCGCATCCTGGAAGGTCTTGCGGGAGGAAATGGCGGCATGGCGCCCTGACGTGCTGCTGTGGTTCGATTCGCCAGGGCAGATAGCTCCGCTGTTTGCCCTGTCTAACCATACCTGCGCGAGCGTGCTCTTTGTGAATGGTTTCCCGGAGGAAGAGGTCCAAGGGATCTGGCGGCTCCCGTTCGTGCGATGGGCGCTTCGCGCTGCGCTGAAAGTAGCTGCGCGCCGTGTGCAAGCGGTGGTGAGCATCTGTCTCGAGATTGTCACGCAGATGCAAGACGTCTGGAGAATCCCACTGGAACGTTGTCACGTGATTCGCAACGGAGTCGACGGAGATCGCTTTCACCCTCAATCGCATGAGCTTGCAAGGAAAGCCCTTGGACTTCCTGCCGAAGGGCTCTACATCGGATTTGTCGGAGGATTCTTTCCCTGGCATGGCTTGGAGACGTTAATCGAAGCCGTACCTTTTGTACGTGACAAGGTTCCTTCCGCCAGCTTCTGGCTGGTGGGAGAAGGCCAAACACGACAAGCGCTCGAACAGCTGGTTCAGCAACAAGGACTAACACATATCGTCCATTTTGTCGGTCGGGCCGATTGGACGCAAGTGCCGACATGGATTGCGGTTTGCGATGTCTGTGTCGTGTTGCATCGGCAGACTCGATCGTATTCCGGTGATTCCATGAAATTGTGGGAGTACCTGTCCTGTGGGCGCCCAGTGATTGCGACAGTCGGTCCAGGGTATGGAGAGACGGTGGAGGCCATCGGCTGCGGGCTCGCAACTGAGCCGGACAACGCACAGGATTTGGCCAAGCAGCTGGTCCGTCTTCTTGAGGACCCTGACGAGAGAATAAAGATGGGTGATCGAGGACGGATGGCGGTGGTCCAGGCCCATACGTGGGGAGCGCGAGCCCAAGAACTGGAACAGGTATGCAACGCGGCGCTTGCTGCTATGCGACGGACAGCATGATGACCGGCCATAACATCGTAATGGCAGAACCCCAGGTCACTCAAGACAGGGGGGAACCAGTTACGCCTCGTCTTCGACACCGGATTCTTCAGGCTGGAGGATGGGCTGGAGCGGGATTTGTGCTGGACAAAGTGATCGCGGCGATCCAACTCATGGTGGTGGCGCGCCTGCTTACTCCGGCCGATTTCGGCGTGATGGCTGCATCTGCCACCATCGTCCTGGCATTCATGACGATCAGTGAACTTGGCCTTGAATCCGCCTTGATTGCCAAAACTAAGGTTGACCGCGAGGATTTGTCTGTTGTGTGGACAGTGGCGATTGCGCGGGGAGCCGCCATGGCAGCCTGTCTTTGGGCAGCGGCCGATGTGATCGGCCAGGCCATGCAGATGCCTCAATTAGCATCGTTGTTACGAGTGCACGCCTGGGTGCTCGTGTTGCAGGGGCTACAAAGTCCCGCCTTGGCCATCGTCTTAAAGAATTTGAATTTTCGACTGCGTGTCATCATGGATCTTGTCCGCCGTGTGATCGAAGCCGGCGCGATCATTGCGCTCGCGTTGTGGCTCCACAACGTATGGGCGCTATTGCTTGGGCAGCTGATCGGGATGTGCGTGGGCAGCCTCTTGTCATTCTGGGTGGCGCCGTTCCGGCCACGGCTGTCGCTCTACGGCCCTGCGTGCAAATACTTTCTGCGCTATGGGAAGCAATTGAATATCACCACGCTCTGTATCTTCGGCGTCATGAGTGGGGGAGAATTGGTTGTCGGTCGCATGCTCGGCCAAGAGGCACTGGGTTTCTATCAGATTGCACTGGCGATTCCTCTCTTGTTGGGCGTGCGGGCCACAGTGTTGATCCATCAGATCAGCCTGCCTACCTACGCATTGCTTCAACGGGATCGACTTGGTGTAGTTCGAGTATTTGAACTTCAAATGGGCCTGATTGGACTAATCTTCATTCCACTGGCGGCCGGCATTGCGGTGCTCGCTCCAGTCATTGTGCCGTTGGCATTTGGCCCTCAGTGGCTGGCCATCGTCGAGCCCCTCAGAATTCTCTGTTTGTATGTGGTCTGTGCAGGGTTTTTGAGCGTGATGACGGCTTTGCACTATGGGGCGAACAGACCGGATATCCAGTTGAAGGGTTGGGGGGGGCAGTTTCTCGTCTACGCCATGCTGATTGTGCCACTCACCATGGGGTTGGGTCTTATCGGAAGCGCCATTGCGTTGGTTGCCAGCTATGTGGTGGGAGTGCTGTTGCAAGGTATCGGGACCTGGGCCCTCATCGGAGCGGCAGTAGGTGTCACATTCCGGTCTGCGGGAAGGGCCTGTTTGCTCGCAGGGCTTCTTGTCGGAATTATTTTCATGATGTCGGGAGTCACCTCAACGCCGCCGACCTCCTGGGTGCTGGTCTCCGCTTGTTTGGGGGGGCTTGGACTGTATGGCTGGTATCTCTGGTCGGTGGAGGTGCCCAGGCTCAAAGTTCTATGGGATCAACGCTGACGTCGAGGAGGGTCATGCTGCATCTGATACAAGCCTGGTGGAATTGTCGCTATCCGGATTGGGTGCCTGAAATCGCATTGCGGTACCTGCCGGTGGTGGAGTCGATTCGTGCTGAATCCCCGCGGGGTTTGATTCTGGAGGTCGGGGTGAACCGCTCGGGTCTGACGACGTATCTCCGTCAGCCGGTGGTTGGAGTGGATTGTGTGATGGAAGGCGCGTGCCCTGCATTTGTCACTCCGATTCTCGCGAAGGGGCAGGCGTTACCGTTTCAGTCTGGATCGTTTGACAGCACAGTCTGTATGGACACATTGGAGCATATCGCGTCTTCTGACCGGAACCGTTTTTTGCGGGAGATCATGAGGGTTACCAGGCGGCGAGTGTACATAGGATGTCCCATGGGATCTCAAGCCGAGCAGGAAGATAAGGCCTTGCAGCAGTATTATCGGGTGCAGAGGGGTGCGTCGTTTCCCTTTCTCGACGAACACGTTGCCAACGGTCTTCCCAGGCTGAAGGCTGTCCTCGCGGAAATGGAGGGCATTGCCGAAGATAGTAAGAGACTCATTCGGTTGCACTGCGAACCGAACCTGAATGTATGGGTGCATCGGATACTGCTTCGCCTGTGGATGCGGACGGACCTGGTCAGCTATGCCTTGCATCGCCTGGCTATCGTGTTGGTCCATGTGCGGCGCTGGTTGAATGTCGGCCCCTGCTATCGGCAGATCATCGTGGCAGAGTTCCATTCCAGCAACGAGTGTTCATGATGCTGTCTAACGCACAGTCTCTGCCTTCATCGACGATGGATTTGTCCATCGCGATTGTGAGTTACAACACAAAAGCAGTGCTCCTCGATTGTATTCGGTCTATCCATGCCTATACGACAGGCATCGCCTTCGAAGTGATCGTTGTCGACAATGATTCGCAGGACGGGACGGTGGCCGCGCTGAAGGAGGCCTACCCTGCAATGAAGATCGTTGCGAATCCGGACAATCGGGGCTTTGCGAAGGCCGTGAATCAGGCTTTGTCCGTGAGCCGTGGCCGGCACGTGCTGTTGCTCAACAGCGACACGCTTGTCAAGGATCAGGCACTTGTGACCATGGTCGCATACCTGGACGAGCATTCTGACGTCGGAGCGGTGAGTTGTAAGCAATGGACGGGAGGCGGACACCTGAACCAAACCTGCTTCCCTTTTCCCTCTATTCGCGATCACCTGATCTATTCGGCCCCGTTTCAACGAATAGCCCCTAGCATGCAGATGGCTGCCGCAGCGACGCAAACCGTCGATTGTACACAATCCCAAGACGTTGATTGGGCGAACGGGGCATGCTTGATGGTCCGACGATCGCTGTTGCAGCAACTGGGGGGATTGGACGAAGCATTCTTTATGTACTTTGAAGATGTCGATGTGTGCCGGCGCCTGCATCAACATGGGTATCGTGTGCGTCATCTCGCTGAGGCTGAAATTATTCACTTCATCGGCTGCAGCAGTGGACGGGATCGTGAACGTTTGCAGCTTGTGTGGGAATTCAGCCGTATCTGTTATATCGAGAAACATTTCTCTCCGATCAAGCGCTGGATCATGAAAGGGTGGATCGCGGGCGGCGCCGGATGGCGATTAGCGCAGTCGATGTGGTGCGCGCCGGCGGCGCAACGGCGCCGGCGCACACAGAGTTGTCTGACGACGATCCATCGCCTGTGGAGTGGGCCGCAGTTGGTTGAGCAGATGCGTGCCTATTCATCAGGACCGCAAGGATAGGGAGAAGGTTGATCTCATGGAGCGCCGCGAAGCCTATCCAACCGACACACAGCACATTGTGAACTTGTCGGGATATGTGTGGGCAGCCAGACAGGTTCCACAGCTTGACCGTCTATGTGTACTCGATCTTGCCTGCGGGACGGGCTATGGGTCCGGCTACCTGAGCGGAAAGGCCGGTCGAGTTGTCGGGGTCGACTGCGCGCCTCAGATCGTTGCCCGCAACCGTGCCCGCTACGGCCATTCAGGCGTGTCATTTTTGGCGATGGATGGCTGTGCGCTCGGTTTTCGTGACGAATCCTTCGATTGCATCCTGTCACAAGATACCATTGAACACATCATGGACGATCGACGGTTCGTAGCTGAAGTCGCGCGTGTCTTACGCAAGACCGGCACGCTGATCATTTTTACGCCTCATGGGAAGGGTGTGGCATACAAGCCGGAAGATCCCTATCACGTGCGGGAGTACAACCAGACAGAGTTTCGAGATATCCTGGCGCCCTACTTCTCGACCATCCGCTGGTTCGGTCGCCGCCAGGGCGCGCGATTGAAAGCTGTTGAACGATCGATGGATGGCGTGCGGCGATTCGATCCGGGTGGCATCCGCAATGTCGTTCCTCGGTCGATTCGGCATTGGCTCGGTGGTCTGGTCAGTCGTCTTCATGGTGGGCCTACGCTGGAGGCGATCACCCCTGAAGATATTGAATATGAGGAAGGTGTGGCCGGCGATACGAATCTCATCGGAATTTGCATGAAATGACGCAGGTCAGTGACAAGCATTCAGCCGGACCTTGGTCTCCTGCCATGCTGTTGATGTTGGCTGGCGCCATGGGGTTGTTGGCGCGAGCTTGGACGATTCTCCATACGGCACGACAGGGATATGCCGTCGATGATCTGTTCGACGCGTTGGCCTGGAATTTGGTGACGCTTGGAGCATTCACCATAGACGGCACGACGCCGTCGGCCCATGTTGGCCCGCTGTATCCGTCCGTCCTGGCAGTCTTTTATGGGGTGGTTGGTCACCGACCTGAATGGGTGCCGTATCTGCACGCCGCCTGCGACGTCGGCGCGAGCGTTTGTATCTTCTACGTCGGAAAGAGACTATTCGGTTCTTGGATCGGTGCAATTACGGCGGCGGCCATGTTTCTCTATCCCACCTATTGGACGTACGACCCTCGGATCAGGAGTGAGAGTCTGCTGACGCTGCTGATGAGCGCATGGCTGTGGGTAACGGTTATCTGCCTTTCCTCGACACGAATGGTCTTCTTCGTGGGAGCCGGTGTACTGGCCGGTCTCGTCATTCTGTGCAAGCCGGTGACAATCCTGCTTGCCGTTGTGCTGATCAGTCTATCGTTTCTCGGTACAGATTCCTTTCGTGTCAGAATGACTCGCGCGAGCCTCTACCTGCTTGCGTGTCTGCTTGTGGTTTTGCCGTGGACGATGCGCAACTATCAGGCTTTCGGTATGGTGATTCCCGTGTCCGCTGGAGTAGGCGCCGGACTGTGGATGGGCAGCGATCCACTGTCGAGGGGGAGTTGGCCCATGCCGCTGACGATGGAGTCCCAGATATGGGATAGCGCCGGAATTACGCCGTTGCCCTATGCCCACGCAATGTACGATGTGTCGACCGATCGGCTCTTGCGCGCAAAGGGGTGGGCGCGCATCACTGAAGCGCCGTCTCGATACCTCTGGCTGACTCTGACGCGAGCCTACGATTTCTGGATCGGGAACTCGTATTACCTAATTAACTCCGATCAGGGACTTATGGAAGGGCTGACACTGGATGCTGCCGACCGGGGTTGGTTGACGGCCACCTACAGCGTGGCGAAACGACTGCTGCTGATTCCAGGCTTGATCGGCCTCTCGCTCTGGAGTGCCTGGTTTCACCAGTCTCGTTGGCGGGAACTCCTACCGCTCTATGTGTTCCCGATCGGCTTGATGCTGGGCTACATCCCATTCACAGTGGAAGCTGGCCGGTATGCGCTGCCTGTGCTACCGTGCCTTATGGTCTTATCGGTGGCAGTCCTGGCACAAACCAGTCTCCCGATGGTGTCTCTGCGTCCTCGGGAACCTCTTTCCACAAGGCCGTGAATTCAATGGGGTATGACCTCACCAGAAGCCAATTCGATCGTTGGGTGCGAGCCTACCAGCCGTCTCAGTATGACACGTTTGGCGCGCAGGACACACGCTTCACCACGCCGATGAATCACGCATTAAAATGTCGTGATCGCCTCCATGTTGCGCTCAGAAGCGGGCTGCAGAGGTTGCCGGACGGACGGCAGACGATCGTGGATTTCGGTCCCTTCCCGGGCAGCCTGTTGAGGCTCTTGCGTGGGATCGAGCCGACGAGAGCGGCGCGTCTGTTCGGAGCCGGACTGATGGCCAGTCCAGAGTTCGTTCAGTTTATG
>JACQEY010000051.1 GCA_016200355.1 Nitrospirota bacterium | reverse complement strand
GCGGGCTAATCTTGGGGAGGTGCTCTTTGCCGTGGCCTACAACGAGTTCTGTGCGCCGACCTTGGAAGAATCGGTGGAGGAGCTGATCATGAAGGGCGCAACGCACATTACCGTGACCACGACGATGTTTACACCAGGAGGCTCTCACTCGGAAATCGAGATTCCAGAAATCCTCGATCGTCTGCGGCCGCAGCATCCCGGAATCGAACTCCGTTACGCCTGGCCGTTCGATCTGAACCTTGTCGTGAACACGTTGGCGGAACAGGTGAAGCGATTTTCCTGACTAGGATCGCGCGATGTATTCGCGCGGCAACGGAGAGAAATTAATTTATGGCGGGATTCAAATTGGGCCATCGCCGAGTGTACAATAGGCGACCGAATAACCGAGTTATAGGATGCTGCCTCTCAAAGTTGAGTTAACAAAAGCCTTCCATAAGACCCAATCGTTCAAGTGGGACACCGTCACAGGGTTCACGCTCGCGTCTGGATTGAAGAGCCCCTTCTACGTCGATTGCCGGTCATTGATGGCCCATCCAGGGTCGCGTCGTCTTGTGGCCAGCCTCGCGTACGAATCGTTGCGGACGGTCGAGCTCGACTGTCTAGGCGGACTAGAAATCGGAGCGATTTCCATTGCCACCAGCATCTCGGATTTTGCCTTCGTGGCTCAGCCGCCACGTACGTGGCGGACCTTCGTGGTGCGAAAGCAGGCGAAGGATCATGGGCTCGGAAAACTTATCGAAGGATCGTTTCAACCAGGGGATCGAGCTGTGATCGTGGATGATGTACTCACAAGCGGGGGCTCGCTTCTTAAGGCTGTCGCAGCTGCCAGGGGTGCCGGCCTAGCTGTGACGCATGCCTTGGTAATCGTGGATCGCAAGGAGCAGGATGGGCGGCGCAAGGTTGAAGCGGAAGGGCTAACGCTGGTGAGCCTGCTGACCATTGACGACCTGACCAGTGCGCAACTAACCCACTCGTAAATTTCAGCAGAGACTGCCTCACTTACACTGAAACTGAATGCCCCAGCGGCGCTCCTGTATGGTTTCCTGCGCGCCTTCTACTGGGCTGGCCATGCGGGTGCGGCCTCTCGTCTCCCCTTCCTGCACGATGATATAGGGTCCGCCGCATTTCTCCTTCATGAGGGCAAGGGCGTCTGTGCGAAACGAGGAGAGCATCGGACCCTGCTCCCCAATAAAGGGATAGGCGACAACCCCTCCGTCTTTCTCTTCCTGAAGCAGTTTTGCCCCCTCTCCGCAACCGGCCAAGGCGACAACGAGGAGGACGGAGAGGCTTGACCAAGTCTTCATACGGTCCCTATCATACTCATGAGAGCAATCTCAGTCGAGTGATTCACCACTCTATTTTTTATTGAAAGGAGGCAAACATGACCTTGCGAATTGTCGCCGTAGTTCTCGGTCTGTTTCTGCTATCTGGGATCTCGATCAGTGGTGTGTCAGCCCATCATTCCTACTTGCTCACAGTCCAGCAATTGCGTACCGGATTGACCAAGGCGCCTTCGATGTCGCAGAAGGGTTTCATCCTGATTGATGTCCGATCGGAGGAAGAACATGCGACAGGATACATTCCCGGCACCGATCTGAACATTGAGTTCAGAGAAATTCAAGCTCGGCATCGTGAAATCGGCGCCCAGCTGGAGGATCATCTGGTGGTCTATTGCCAGTCCGGTCATCGCAGCAACATTGCGGCAGAAACGCTCGCCGACTTGGGTTATCGTCATGTCTATAACGTCACCGGCAGCATGAATGCCTGGCTTGCAGCAGGTTTTCCAGTTGAATCGAGGCGCCGCTGAAAGCGTCTGCAAGCGGAAGAAAGCTGTTATTTGGTTTATTGGGTTTGTCTCGTTTGTTTGGTTCAACAAGACCAACTAGGTGAACAAAACAAACCAGATAATCAGACAGACCGAGCTTGTCTTAGACGCGCCGTTCGTCGAAGCTCTTCTGTGCCGAAATGGTTCTTCCGCTGCCTACTAGTCCGACATCCATCTCGACAGACTCATTTGTCTACGGCCTTAGCCCCGGATGTTTCCTGGCGTGGACTGATTCCGATTACAGCTGGAAGTCCAATGTGGGTTGTGATGCTGTCTTCTAACAGAGGTATCCAGCTATGTAGCCTGGCCATTTTGGTCGTGGCTTGTTGGAGCGAGGGACTGACGGCGATGTCGGAAGAAGATCCTCCATCCATGGCCATGACTTGGCGTAGGGAGGGAAAGGCGTCTCGCAGACATTCTCCGAGGGCATGGAGTGACACCACTTCCGTGGTCTTGAGAACGAGAAGATGTCCATTTCCGTGTTCTGCGACGAGAGTCTGATGTGCGCGTTTCCCGGTTTGGCGCACGCGGATTTTTCCAGTCCGGTCAAGGAGCATGAGCGATTGCGCAACTTCTCGATAGGGAATATGCTGCTCGTCAAAAGTGTCAAAGGTCAAATCCAAAACCCGCGCGCGTCGTGAACCATCCGCCGCCGGTTCTGCCACAAACAATCCCCGCCAGGTCGCATGCCGCTTACTCCCTAGCGATCGGCCATTTCCATAGAGCAGCCCTAGATAGGCATAGTTCTCACGGAAGAGCCCGGCATTGAATACCAGATCATGGCCGGTTCGTTCTTGCCATTGGCGAATATCGAGCGGGTCTGAGAAACCATCTTGCTGGTAGTAGTGCACGGTAAAGCGATAGCGATCGGGATCGATTTCGACAGCGACCAGCGGCGCGACGTCTGGACATTGCGTGTGAGGATTCCAGACTGAAATGGATAAACCATTTCCGAGTTGATCCCCTGTGAGGGTCTGAGCCGTCGTCGTCAAGGGCCCGCTGAATATGACGAAGATGATACCCAGGAGAAATCTGGCGGCAGGGGTGAAAGATAGAGACCAGTGGAAGCTGTTGTCCCGAATCATCGTGTCTCTGGATCGAATAGAGAGAGAACCGATACGGAGCGTCCAATCGTTCGAGGGGAAAGAGCATCGGATTCGATGCGAGTCTCGCATGGTCAGCGCGGGGCTTTCGAAGATGTCGATGGGGACGCGCCGGCCCTGTTCGATGGCGCGTTGGCATCGAGCAGATCGCGGACTGCGCGGGCGAGCACTTCAGGAGTGAAGGGCTTTTGCAAGAAACTGCTCGTCCCCTCTTCTAGTCCAGCCATAATACCGACATCATCCATATACCCCGATATGAACAGGGTTCGTAAGTCCGGATTGATAACGGAGAGATGCTGTGCCAGTTCCCGGCCAGCCATGCCGGGCATGACGACGTCGGTTAGGAGAAGCTGAAACGATCCTGCCCGTTGCGTCGCCATCAAGCAGGCTTCGATCCCGTTCTTGGCTTCTATGACCCGATAGCCCAGCTTTCGCAGTTCGTCTCGCACGAGCACCCGTACGCTGTGTTCGTCTTCCACCAGGAGAATCGCTTCTGTGCCTCCCTGAGGCTGTCCCAAGGGCTGGGCCGGTGCGGTGGGGATGACCTCGGACTCGACTCTCGGAAAATACAGATCGAAGCGCGTACCGTGGCCTACCCGGCTGGTGACGTCGATGGCGCCGCCGCATTGTGTGACAATCCCAAATATCGTGGAGAGGCCCAGACCGCTGCCCTTCCCCTCCTCCTTCGTGGTGAAGAATGGTTCAAAAATATGAGATTGGGTCTTGCGGTCCATGCCACAGCCGGTATCGCTGACGGCCAACCGGACATAGGGGCCCGGAAGCAACGGGGTGAGGTAGTAGACCGGACTACGGGTCAGTTCGACCTGGGCCGTTTCGATCGTCAGCGTTCCACCCTTCGGCATGGCATCTCGCGCGTTGACGACAAGATTGACTAGGATCTGTTCAAGCTGGGCCTGGTCGGCGCGCAGCCGCCCATTCATCGGATCGAGTTTACTGACGAGCCGGATGTCGTCGCCGATAAGGCGGCGCAGCATGGTTTCCAAACTCATGACCGCGGTATTGAGCGACAGAATTTTCGGGTCCAGCGATTGTTTGCTGCTGAACGTGAGCAGTTGCCGAATCAACGTCGCGGCCCGTTCGCCGGCCTTCAATGTTTCTTCGATCTTTCCGCGAAGGGGGTGCTGCGGACCAAGTTCGGTCAAGAGGACTTGGCTGTAGCCCATGATGACGGTCAGGAGATTATTGAAATCATGCGCAATCCCTCCGGCCAACCGGCCAACTGCTTCCATCTTCTGGGACTGCCGAAACTGTTTTTCGCTCTGCCGAAGGGCCTCTTCTGCCCGCTTCCGTTCGGCTTGGTTATCAAGTTCACGTAGTGCGCGCTGGACCGAAGGCACCAATCGTCCGAGCCGTTGTTTGAGCACATAGTCCGTCGCGCCTTGATGCATGGCATCAATGGCTAATTCTTCTCCGATGGTGGCCGAGACAAAAAGGAATGGCACGTCAGGACAGTGCTGACGTGCCAAGGTGAGCGCCGTCATCCCATCGAATCCCGGGATCGAATAGTCTGCCAAGATGAGATCCATCCGGCCTTCTTTGAGGGCCGCCACAAACGCCTGACGCGTGTCGACGAGTTGCGACTGACAGGGGATCCCACCCTCGATCAGGGTGGTCGTAATGAGTTCCGCGTCGACCGGATCGTCCTCGAGGTGAAGTAGGCGGAGTGGGGGTTTCACAGATCCTTTGTGGAGAGACTACTCGTTCGGGTCAGAGCCTTCGGGGGGCGGTTCGTTGATCACACCCCAAAATACACCAAGCTCTTTCACGGCCGTGATGAACTGGTGAAACTCAACTGGCTTTACCACGTAGGCGTTAGCGCCCAACGCATAGCTTTGGGCCAAATCACGCTCCTCGCGCGAAGACGTGAGCATGACGACGGGGATCGGTTTCAGGTTTACATCATTCTTAATGGTTTTTAAGACCTCGAGCCCGTCGACTTTGGGCATCTTGAGATCCAGGAATACGACCACGGGATTGCCCTGCTGGCGGGAGGCAAAGACTCCGCGGCAATAGAGGTAGTCGAGGACTTCAGCTCCGTCATGGCAGACCACCACTTTGTCGGCAATGTGATGTTCTTCCATGGCAGCCAGCGCGAGCTCAGCGTCACGCGGGTTATCTTCAGCAAGCAGGATGGGCTTGACCGTGGTCATCTCAGAGACCTCGCGAGCGGGAGTGAAAAGTAGAAAGTGGCCCCTTGGTCTAATGCCCCTTTGGCCCAAGTCCGCCCACCGTGCCGATGGATGATTCGGCGTACATTGGCAAGACCGATGCCGGTGCCTTCAAACTCATCGTTCCGATGGAGGCGTTGAAACACGCCGAATAACTTGTCCACATACTGCATGTCGAACCCTACCCCATTATCACGCACGAATACCTCGGCCTCAACGGAGTTCCGCATAACGGCGCCGATCTCGATCTTGGTCTCCGGCCTCGTGGCTGTAAATTTCAGCGCATTGGAGATCAGATTTATGAAAACTTGGCGCAACATAGCCGGATCTCCCGATACGTTAGGTAGTGGGTGCATTGTCCAGGAGATTGTCCGCCCTTGCAAGTCAAGACGTAAATCGTGAAGGACGGTCTTGACGAGTTGATCCAAGTTGACCGTCGTGCGGAGCATATCCTGGCGGCCCATGCGGGAAAAGACGAGCAGATCGTCGATCAGTTGTCCCATCTGCTTCGCGGAGTCTGAAATCGTCTGCAGATAGCGCCGCGCTTTATCGTTGAGCGTCTCACCGGCCACCTTGGACAACAGTGCCGCATACCCATCGATATGACGGAGCGGGGCACGCAGATCATGCGACACGGAATAGCTGAACGCTTCTAACTCTTTATTGGAAGCCTCGAGCAGCTCGCCACGGCTTTGCAACTCCGCGGCCACGCGGCGCCGCTCAGTGACATCGTGATGGATCAGAAAGTACACGGATCCCAAGAGGACCAATTGCAGAAGGGCGCCGAGCCCGAGCAAGGCGACCGTATTATTCGTACTCCCAGCGGATTGAGTCACGCGTGCATGAATGGCTCGTTGTTCAGCCGAGTCGAGCTCCGTCATGAGACCATGGATTCCCTCAAGCTCGTTCTTTGCCGCTCCAGATAGTGCGAGGTGACGGACACCTTCATAGCCAAGCTTCTCCCGCTGGGTGATGGCATCCGCCTCTGCGCCCAGTTGCCTGGCGATGAGCCGTTCGAGTGTCTCCACGCGATCCCGTTGCTCAACGCCTTCGTTCGTCAGGCCTCTGAGATACCGAAGGTATTCGGGCATTCGCTCAACAACGGTCCGATAGGATGTGAGATACGACTCGTCGCCGGTGACGAGATAACGCCGATGGCCGCTCTCAGCTGCGCCGAGGGCTTCTCCGATTGAATCGAGAAGTTGTAGCAATTCGTGGCTTTTGGTATCGAGCAGGCTATTCTCGATCAAGACGGCGGTGTTGCGGTAGGAGATGACGCTGATGACCACAATGCAGGCAAAAACGAGCCCAAACCCCGCAAGGACGCGTCGTTCGATTGACCAATGGGTGAACCACTCCATCAGCCAGCCGGTCTTGGGAGGCGGTGCCGGACTGCTGTCGGGAACCGGTTCCGAATGAATGGATACTGGCGTAGATGGATGTTCCTGCGTGACGGATTCCATGGTTTAAACGTGTGCGGGCGTGGGGATATAAACCAGCGTCGTGGAAACTGTACCCTCCTCAGGAAGACCCTGCAAGAAATATTTTAGAAGAAGGCTCGTTGGACGACGGGAAATTGTCGCCGGTGAGCTTAGCCGCCGAAGGGGATGGCGGCAGGGGGAACGGGAAGGGCTGCGGTTGGATCAGCCACGTTTGAAAACGCCAAGATGGCCGAGACAACCCAGTCGGTGACGGGCTGGGGATAGATGCCGATCGCGAGGGTGCCCGCGAGACAGACATAGACCACCACTTTGATCGGGCCCGAGACTTTGAGAGGTGACCGGTCATGGGGTTCGCTCACATACATCTTCTTCACGACGATGAGGTAGTAGTACAGGGAAATGATGATGTTGATGAGCCCAATGGTAATGAGCGCGTAGAGCCCTTCCTTTGTGGCCGCGACAAAGATGTACAATTTCCCGATGAAACCGGCCAGCGGAGGCACCCCGGCTAGAGACAAGAGGAAAATCAGCATAGAAAAAGCGAGAAAAGGCGACCGGCGGCCCAGGCCGCTGTAGTCCTCGATTTCCTCACTTCCGATGGCTTCGCTGACGGCGATGACAATGGCAAAGGCGCCGAGATTGGCGAACAGATAGGTCAAGAGATAGAACAGCATCGCATCGCTGCCCATCTTCGTACCAGCCGCAAGACCGATCAGCACGTTGCCGATCTGGGCGATACCGGAATAGGCCAAGAGCCGTTTCATGTTCTTTTGAGCGATGGCCACAATGTTGCCGTAGGTCATGGACAGGATGGACACAGCGACAATCAGCAGGACCCAGACCGGCTTAAAGGTTGTCAAGGCGACGAGGAACATTCTCAGGAGGATGGCAAAGGCCGCTCCCTTTGGTGCGATCGAGAGGAACGCCGTCACCGGTGTCGGCGATCCATGATAGGTATCTGGAACCCAGGAATGGAAGGGCACGGCGCCGATTTTGAATCCTAATGCGGCGAAAATCAGCAGGAAGCCAATAGCCAATCCGGGTGTGGCCTGTGCCGCCTTCATATCGGAAAACACCAGTTTGCCCGTTTCTCCGTAGACCAAACTGATGCCATAGGCGAGGAGGGCTGCGGCAAAGATGCCCAGGATGAAAAACTTGATACCCGCTTCGTTCGAAGCCGTATCCTCGCGGAGATACGCCACAAGGATATAGAAGCCTATGGTAGAAAATTCCAGGGCGACGAAGACCGACAGCAGATCGTTCGCGGAGGCCATGAACATCATTCCGAGGGCCGACATGACGATCAGAGCGTAATATTCACCACGGAAAAACTTGAATCGATGGATGAAATCGACGGAGGCCAGAATGACGAGGATCGTCGATCCGACGATGAACATTTTGAAGAACAGGGCCATTCGGTCGAGCGCGAACATGTTCGCAAAGAGGGTCCCGGTGATGCCGGCGATATCGAACCAGACCAGGCAGCCTAGAGTGGCGACGAGCCCTGCGATGCTGAAATAGGCTAATTGTTCGTTGGGCAGCCGAGGGAACGAAAAATCAACGATCAGAATAAGACAGAGCCAAGACGTGAGCAGGATCTCCGGTAACAGCAGGAGGAGATCGGAGGAAGACATCGTGAGTGCGAAGGTCATTCAAGCCCTTGTGAGGGGTGAGGGGTGAGGGGTGAGGGGCTCTTCGCGACGAGCGGAATATCAGACGTCCGCGGAGGGGCGCTCGCCTCACTCCTCACCCCTGACCCTTCATCTGTCTGCGCCACCGGCACGACGCGGGTAATCTTCACAATCAAGGGATCGACGCCCGACCGCACCACATTGTAGAGGTGCATGGGGAAGAAAAAGAACCCGACGCTGACGGCAATCATGATCAAGAGCGGAAGACGATCGGCTACGGCGACTGCGTCATGCGCGTGACTGTATTTCTGGTCCATGGGTCCATAGAAAAGCCCGCGCATCATCTTGAATAAGTAGGCCAGGGTCAAGACGATGCCGACCACGGCCACGATGACTTGGAACGGATACTTGTTCCAACTGCCGACGATGATCATCACTTCAGCGATGAAATTCACGGTGCCGGGTACGCCGATTGAGGCCATGCATGCCACCACGAAACAGCCGGAGATGAACGGCATGCGATTCGAGAGTCCGCCGAGGGAGGGGATGTCGCGGCTGTGCGTCTGATCGTATACCCACCCGGCCATGGCAAAGAGCATACCCGTGGCCATGGCATGGGCGAACATATACATCACCGCCCCGGTCAAGCTGATGTAGTCCAGGGCGGCCATGCCTAAGAAGACATACCCCATGTGACTGGAGCTGGAATATCCAATCACATACTTCGTGTCTTTGGCGTAGAACGCCACGAACCCGCCGTACACGATACTGAACATGCAGAGCACGGCCGCGATAGGCATGAGTTCTCTCGTGGTCTCAGGCAAAATCTCAAAGGCCACCCTGATGATGGAAAAATGGCCGAGCTTCATCAGCACTCCCGCGTGCAACATGCTCGTGGCGGCCGGCGCGGCCGCGTGGCCCACAGGAGACCAGGAATGCAGCGGCCACAACGGTGCAATCGAGGCAAAGCCGAAGAAGACCAGGAGCCAAATAATCTTGTCGAGCGTTGTGCCCAAGACTGGGATGTTCATCAGCTTGGCCTGTTCACGCAGAACCAGAATGTCGAAGGTATTGAGACCGGCGTATTTGTAGATCAGCAAGATACCCATCAGCGCCGCGACGGCAAAGGCCGAGAGAAAGAGCACGAGTTTCATCGCGGCGTACTCTTTACTGTTGGACCCGAAGTTGAGGATGAATCCGACCGAATCCCGCAGTTTGAGGCCTTCTGGATCCGTCATCTCGTTGTATGTTTTCGTGTGGCTTCCCCACATGCCCAACAGGAGATACATGGGAATCACGGACATTTCGTAGAAGAAAAAGAGAAAGAATAGATCCAACGACATGAAGACGCCGATCGTGGCGGCGGCGAGGATGAGCAGCCAGATATAGAATTCTTTCGTCCGATCCTTGATGTGCCAGGAGACGAAAATACCCGCGAACAACAGAATGCTCGATGCCAGCACCAGCGGGGTGCCGATCCCATCCACACCAAGGTGGAGCGAAATACCCAGCTGACGACACCATGCGAATTGCTGGACGAATTGGAAGCCTCCCTTCACGTGATCATAGGCGTAGAACAGATAAAGTGAGGCAAGCAATGAGACAAGAGCTGATCCTGCCGCGATCCCTCGCACAAGCATCAATTGCCGGTTGGAAACAAAGATCAGTGCGATGGCCCCCACGAAGGGGGCAAACAGGATGTAGAGCAGCGCGTAGTCGGCCATACGAATTAATCCACCCTTATCGGCTGTTTAGGCTCGACCAACGCCACGGTCCCCCGTTCCAATCGATCGACCAACGCCTGCACCGATCCGTTCATCATTCTCAAGAAAGGAGCGGGATAGAGGCCAATCCAAAGGATCATCACCGACAAGGCCGACGCGATGAGTATTTCGCGGGGATGCAGATCGCTGATGGAGTCCTTGACGGCTTTGCCGAGCGGTCCAAGCATCGACCGTTCGTAGTACCAGAGAAAATAGGCCGCGCTAAAAATGACGCCAGTGACCGCAATCCCACCGTACAACCAATTGGCCTTGAAGGTTCCCAAGAGGATAAGGAATTCACCGACGAAGCCATTGGTGCCAGGCAAGCCGATCGATGCCAGCCCGATGAACAAGAAAAAGCTAGCGAGCACGGGGGTCTGTTTGGCCATGCCGCCGAATGAGCCCAGTTGGGTGTTCTGCTGCCGCGAGCAGAGAAAACCTGCGATAAAGAACAAACCCGCTGTACTGAATCCCAAGTTGATCATGGTAAGCAAGCTGCCTTGAAGCCCTTGATAGTTGAGGGCGAACAGGCCGATCACCACGAATCCAAGGTGGCTGATGCTACTGAACGCGAGAAGCCGGCGAAAATCTTGCTGGACCAGCGCCATGATGGCCCCATAGAGAATGGCCGCCAATCCCAGCGCCATGATGATCGATACGACAGTCTGGCTTTTCGATGCGTCCGGAAGCAACGGAATGCTAAACCGGATAAAGCCGAATGTCCCGAGCTTCAGCCCGGCCAGTACCACCGCCATGCCGATCGGACCTTCAAGGAGGGCATCTGGAAGCCAGGTATGGAAGGGGAACACAGGAGCCTTGAACGCGAAGCCGAGGAATAACAGCCAGAAAATGAGGATTTGTTGGCTCAGTGGGATCGGAACGGAGAGCAGTTCCAATAAGTCAAATGAGTAGGTCTGCTCCATATGGCGTAGCGTCGCCCATTGGTGATAATTGATGTCCAAGAGGGCGATGCCCACCAACATGAAGACACTGCCAAGCAAGGTATAGAGCACGAATTTCAGCGCAGCGTAGTGCCGCTCCGCTCCTCCGCCCCAGAGCTTGATCAGAAAGTAACTGGGGATGAGCATGAGTTCCCAAAAGACGAAAAAGAGTATCAAGTCGATAGAGAGGAAGACCCCCATCGTGGTCGTCTCGAGGGCAAGGAGCGCCATCATATAGAGCTTCACTTGATGGCGGACGGTATCCCAGGAATAGACGATGATGAGGACCGCGAGGAATGCGGTGAGTCCAACGAAGAGGACACTGATCCCATCAACCGCAAGGTGATAGCTGACCCCCAGGGCGGGAATCCACGGCACATGTTCGGAAAACTGCATGGCGGCCGATTCGGGAATGAATCGCAAGAGCACGAATACGGAGAGGGCCAACTCCAAGAGCGCAATCGTCAAAGCGGAGGTCCGGACCATATCCTCGTCGTCGAGCAGCCACAGGACGGCAGCCCCGATGACGGGAAGAAAAAGAATACAGGTGAGAATCGGAAACGTTGACGCTAGTTCTTCTAACATCGCAGTGCTTTATAGTTGCATGATGAGCTGAATAACGACCGCCAGCAGAAAGAGCCCTGCCACAATGATGGCGGCATAATGATGCACCATCCCGCTCTGCAATCTCCGCCATTGGCGGGCCGCGAGATGGTTGCCGTATCCAATCACGTTGAGGCCGCCGTAGATCACGTATTTCTCCGCCCACGTCGAACCGGCCGCGGCTAATCCGGCCAGCTGCGCGACGCCGTACACGAGGCCATCGATCACAGTCCGGTCGAACCAATCGAGCAGACGCCCCAATTTCTTGGTCGGCTCCACCCATAACAGGTCATAGAGTTCATCGACATAGTACTTGTTGAGCAAGATCCTGTAGCCCGCCTGAAACTGTGCGGCCAGGCGATCCGGTGCCGAGAGATTCACGCTATAAAAATAGTGCGCGAGGCCCCAGCCCAGCAACGCAATCCCCGTGGCAATCATCATGAGCATGAGCACGAGCCCCCTGCTCGCCTCATGCCCCTCTCCCACGCCAGAGACCGGTGCAAGAAATTGATGGAGCCAGCCCTGTTCAGGGGGAAACCCCAGAAACCCACCGAGAATGGACAGCACACCTAACGCCATGAGCGGAACGACCATTACCATCGGAGACTCATGGACATGCTCCTCCGTATGATGGTCCATGCGAGAGGTGCCGAAAAATGTCAGATAAGTCAGACGGAACATGTAGAAGGAGGTCAAGAGCGCGCCGATCGCGGCCATGCCATACAAAAAATAGTGGTGCTGCGTGAAGGCATGGGCCAGGATTTCATCTTTGCTCCAGAAGCCTGCCAACGGCGGAATGCCCGCAATGGCGATCGTGCCGATCAGAAACAGCCGATAGGTCCATGGGATTTTCGCGCTGAGGCCTCCCATCTTTCGAATGTCTTGCTCGCCCGAGAGCGCATGGATCACCGATCCGGCTGTGAGGAACAAGAGGGCTTTGAAGAAGGCATGGGTCATGAGATGGAAGATGGCAGCCGTATAGGCCCCAATCCCGCACCCGAGAAACATGTACCCGAGCTGGCTCACCGTCGAATAGGCCAAGACGCGCTTGATATCCGTTTGCACGAGGCCGATGGTGGCGGCGAACAACGCTGTGAGTCCACCGATGACGCCGACGATCGTCATGGCCGTCGGCGACAAATCGAAAATGGCATGATTCCGCACAATCATGTAGACCCCGGCCGTCACCATCGTTGCCGCATGGATGAGCGCACTGACGGGTGTCGGACCTTCCATCGCATCCGGGAGCCAGGTGTAGAGAGGGAGCTGGGCCGATTTGCCGACTGCTCCAACGAGGAGACAGAGCGCAATCGCGGTGGCCATCTCCGGTGAAAGCTGGCCAACCTGGGCAAAGACTTTCGTATAGTCGAGCGTCTTGAAATTGACAAAGATGAGAAAGATGGCCAGCAGGAAACCCGCGTCGCCGATGCGGTTCACCACAAAAGCTTTCGAAGCGGCCTTCGCAGCGGAGACCTTGTCATAGTAGTAGCCGATCAGCAGATAGGAACAGAGTCCCACCCCTTCCCAACCAATAAAGAGCACCACATAGTTGTTCCCCATGACGAGGAGCAACATGGAGACCATGAAGAGGTTCATGTAGGTGAAGAATCGCGTGAATCCGCTTTCCCCATGCATGTAGCCGACGGAGTAGACGTGGATCAAGAGTCCGACTCCCGTGACGACGAGCAGCATCATGCACGTGAGAGGATCGACAAGGTAGGCGAAATTGACGGTGAGGTCACCGCCGAAAATCCATTGATAGACGATGACTTCATGGGGCGTGCCGGTCTGTAGAATGTCTGCAAACACGCCGATTGTGCAGAGAAACGACAATCCCACCGATCCCCAAGCGACCCGGTGCGCGACATCATGGGAGTACCGCCTGCCGAAGAACCCGTTCAGGATTACGGCCAGTAAGGGAAACAGCGGAATGAGCTTTATAAGCAGATCCGTCACGTTACCACTTTAAGAAATTCATCTCGTCCACGTTCGTGGAGATCTTTCCACGGAACACGACGATGATGATGGCCAGCCCGATCGCCGCTTCCCCGGCGGCAATGGCGTTGATAAAGAGTGCCACCATTTGACCCGCCATAGATTCAAGGTAATGGGAGAAGGCTACGAGGTTAATATTCGCCGCGTTCAACATGATCTCGACAGACATCAGCACGATGATGAAATTCCGTCTGATCAATACGCCGAGCAGGCCGGTGATAAAAAGCACGGCGCTGACGGCGACATATGCGCTGAGTGGAATCATTGTGACCCGTGAGGTGTGAGACGTGAGACGTGAGACTCGCGAACCCTTGTCTTTCCTGCAGTCGCTTGGCCCTTCACGCCTGACCTTACGCCTTACGTTCTTTGTTGGCCGGTTTCGGCGTTTTTGCCAGCACGATCGCTCCGATGACGGCGCCCAGCAGGAACACGCCGATGATTTCGAACTGCAACAGATACTCGCTGAACATCTTGATCCCGACCGCATGGGTACCCCCGACCTCAAGTATCGCCTCGGTCGGCGCATCGCCCTTTGCGCCCCCGAATGGTGAACGGACCAGGAGTGCCAGCACGGACAATGATCCGATGGCGGCCGGCGTCAGAAAGTACAGGTAGGAGGAGTGGAGATACCGGTCGTCGGTCTTTAAGTTCATGAGCATCAGTACGAAGAGATATAAAACGAGGATTGCGCCGGCATAGACGATGATCTGTACGGCCCAGAGGAACTCGGCGTTGAGGAGAATGAAGAGTCCGGAGACATGGACCAACAAGGCCAGAAGCGCCAGACCGCAATGCACCGGGTGCTTGAGCGCGACCGTCAAGACCCCCGCAGCAATACTGGCCAATGCGAAATAGGCAAAAAAGACCAAAACCATCGATTGCTTAGCTCAGATGCTTGGGTGGTGGTTGGGTCGACTTGAGTACCGATTGCGGAAAGTAGTACCGGTATTCCCGGCTTTCCTCAACGTTCTGTTCCTGATTGTGCGCGTACAAGTACTTTTTCGCATCGTCGAGATGACGCTCGCCGATTTCGTACAGCCGTTTTTTGTCGAACAGCAAGGTGCGCTTATCGTGGGTCGAGAACTCGTACATCTTCGTCATAGCCAGTGCGTTGACGGGGCACGCCTCGACACAGTAGCCGCAAAAGACGCATTTTGTAATGTCGATGTAAAACTCGCTGGCGAATCGCTGCAACGGACGCGCCGGATCTTCCAAGCTGATGACCTTGATGCAGCGGGATGGGCAGGCGGCTTCGCAGAGATCACAGCCGACACAACGTTCCTGGTGATCGTCATAGCGTAAGAGCGCGAGTGCTCCTCGATGGGTGTCGGGAAGAGTTCGCTGCTCCCGTGGATACTGGAAGGTCATGGGTTTGTGGAACATATGCTTGAACGTCACCTTCATGGCATCCCAAATCTCATAGAACAAGGCAGCCTGGAGGATTTGCTTTGTTAGTGTGGCAACACTCATGTCCGTTATCTGCCCCCTCTTACTCTTATGCCTTTTCGATCGTCACGCGGGTCCGCTTGAACGAGGGAACTCCGGTCGTCGGATCGACTTGGACCGACATCAAGTCTTTCACCGGCGGCTCATTGAAATGCTCCGGGAAAAAGCATGTCTGTGGCGCGACGGACTGATCGGGCTGCACCGCCAATTGCATCGAACCGAGGTCCGACGTGAGACGCACCGCCGTCCCTTCACCCACTGCAAGCTGCTCCATATCTTGAGGATTCATTCTAAGCCGCCCGGTATTGGGGGCGATCGTGATGAGCCCTGGAGCTTCGGTGGACAGCTTACCGGAATGATACAAGACCTGTCCCATCAGCAACACGAAGGGTCGCCGGTTCTTGGAGTCTGATGGAGCAGGGGCTCGATAGCGTGCGGCCACATCGGCGGTGTAGCCGTTGGAGAGATAGCGATCCACCGTCGGGACAACCTTGCGCGGCTGTCCCAGATTGTAATACCCGGGTAGCAACTTCATGATCTCGGCTTGAATATCGTTCGGAGATTCGTATTCCCATTGACAGCCCAGCGCGTTGGCCAAGGCCGTCATTATATGCCAGTCCGGCAAACTTTCCCCGATGGGATCGATGGCTTCACGGACACGCAGGACTCGGCCTTCCAAGTTGGTGAAGGTGCCGTCCTTTTCCGCAGAGGTACAAGCCGGCAGCACCGCGTGCGCCATCCGCGCAGTCTCGGTTAGGAACGGATCCTGGACAACGAGCAACTCCAGCCGGTCCAATGCAGCGCGGACCTCCATCGATGCGGGTAACGTGGCGAGCGGATTTTCTCCAATGACATAGAGGGCGCGGATCTGGCCGCTTCTGCAGCGCTTGAGAATCTCGACGAGATTTGCGCCAGAGTCAGCGGCCGGAAGTGTGACGTCCCAAGCCTTAGCAAAACGATCGCGAGCCGTCTGATCGTTGAACGAAGCTTGACCAGGGAGAAATTCCGGCGCGGCGCCCATATCTACAGCGCCCTGCTCGTTCGGCTCTTCTGTCACCGTATTCACCCCGCAGCCGGGTTGGCTCAACTTGCCTGTGACCCAGGCGAGGTCGATCAGTTTTAAGACATTCTGATACCCGTCTGGCTGGCGGACGATGCCTTCGGCGCAGAGAATGATGGAACGGGACGCTTCCGCGAAAATCGCCGCAATATCTTTTAATGATTCGACCGACATGCCGGTCTGGGCAGCCACCTGCGCTAAGGAGACGTGGGCCACGGCGGCCTTCAGAGCTTCGAAAGCTTGTGAGTGTTTCTTGATGCTCTCTTCATCGATCAAATCCAGCTCCAGGGTGGCCTTCACAAGTCCGTCGATCACGAGCCCTTCCGTTCCCGGCTTGATCAGGACAGGATGGGACGCGAGCTTGGCCATGTTTGTGACAGCGGAGTCGATGACCACGACTTGCGCTTTATAGACGCGAATCGCTTCTTTGATGCGCACGGCCGTGAGCGGGTTTGTCTCCGAGATGTTGGAACCGATGAGTATCACGGCTTTGGCTTTTGTTAGATCTTCCCAGTCGTTCGGGCTCCGTCCAATTCCCAAGGCGTGCTGAGAGGCATGGACAAAGTTGAGATGGCCGTAACGCGCACTGCTATCGAGATGGTTGGTCCTGAACCCTGCGCGCATGAGTTTCTGGAAGAGATACAGCTCTTCGTTGGTACAACGGGCGGTGATCAGGCCGGCAATTGCATCTGGTCCGTTCTTGCGTTGGATCTCTGAGAATCGATCCACCACCTGGTGCATGGTTTCGAGCCAGGGGGTTTCGACGAGCTGATTACCTTTACGAAGGAGGGGTTGCTTCAGACGTGCGGCGCTATCGATGTACTCGAAGCCGAAACGCCCTCGCACACAGAGTCCGCCGTGCCCCTTGGCCGTCTCGGCTCGGTCGCCCCATTTATTCTTCCAGGACAGCGGCGAGGTCACGCGGACGACTTCCGCGTCCTTGGTCTCAAGATACATTTGGCAGCCATCCCCACAGTAGTTACACGTTGTCGTGGTTTTTTTCATCTGCCACGGCTTATACAAGTATTTGGAGAATTTGTTCGTGATGGCGCCAACCGGGCAGACGGCGAGGCAGTCTCCACAGAACTCGCAGGACAATGCGAGATCTCCCTTCGGCACCACTTGATTAAATCCGCCCTTCTTCATGAACTGGAGCGCGTCGATCATCAACACGTCTTTACACACGTTGATGCATTCCGCACAAGCGATACAGCGGTTCATATTGAAATCGAGCACTGGGCTGCGTGTATCTTCCGGAATAAATTTCTGCTTTGCGTTGGCCAGGTTTGTGACCCCGTGCCGGAAGGCCATATCTTGCAGTTCGCAATGGCCGTCGGCGTCGCAGACCGGGCAGTCGAGCGGATGGACCGAGAGATGTTTTTCCACTGCTTTCTTCCGGGCTTGGAAAAGTTCGTCCCCCTCGGTTCTGATGATCATGCCGGCTGCCGCTTTGGCGGTGCAGGAACGAACAGGCGCTTTCTTGCCCTCCTGCATGACCAAACACATGCCGCAGGAACCGAAGGGGTCGAAGGTATAGTGGTAGCACATGGCAGGGATGACCTTGCCCGTGCTCGAGATCACGTCGTAGAGCGAGACCCCTCCCTTTGCCGTCACAGACTTCCCATCGATCGACAGTTCGATCGTGGCTGCTTCCACATCAGGGTTTGTTGCCGGCTTTAATCCCATAGTGCCTCAATGTTGAATGGTGAATTGTGAATGTTGAATTGAGGAGCCGTCTCCCCATTCATCATTTAACATTCAGCATTCAAAATTCCCTTCTCAGCGGTCGCACTCTCCCATCACAATGTCGTAGGTTCCGAAGATCGTGACCGCATCGGAAATCATGTAGCCTCTGGACATATGGTCGAATGCGCCCATGTGAATAAACGAGGGGGCGCGAATTTTCAAGCGGTAGGGTTTCCCGCCGCCCGTGCTGACGATGTAGAATCCCAACTCCCCCTTGTGCGCTTCGGTTCCACAATAGATCTCTCCCGGAGGGGCGTCGAAGCCCTGCGAGAAGAGCTTGAATTGCTGGATCATGGATTCCAGATTCGTAAAGACTCGTTGCTTTGGCGGCAACGTCACGCTAGGCACATCGGCCATAATGGGACCGGCCGGCATCTGCTCTAGGCATTGCCGGATGATTTTCACGCTCTCATAGAATTCCTGGACGCGGATCCAGTACCGGTCGTAGGTGTCGCCGTTCTTGCCGAGCGGCACACTGAATTCGCATTTCGGATAGGCTGAATAGGGCTGGGCTTTACGGAGATCGTAGTCGACACCGGAGCCACGGAGCGTCGGCCCACTCAGGCCGAAGCTCACGGCGTCTTCCGCTGAGATGATGGCCACTCCCTTGGTCCGCCCGACCCAAATTCGGTTCGTCTCCAAGAAGACCATATACTCGTCGATTTTTGGCGGAAAATAGTCTAAGAACTGCTTGAGTTTATCAAGCAACGAGGACGTGAAGTCCCGCTCGACGCCGCCGATACGATACCAACTGGTGGTGAGGCGCGCGCCGCAAAGTTCGTCAAACCAATCCATCAAAATTTCCCGATCACGGAAACAATAGAAAAAGACGGTCATGGCTCCAATGTCGAGCGCCTGGGTGCCAAGCCAAAACTGATGGCCGATGATTCGTTGGACCTCTGCCACGATCGTGCGCAGGTATTCTGCACGGTCCGGCACGATAATATTCATCAGCTTTTCGACCGCGCGGCAGTACGCAAAATTGTTGTACATCGCGCAGACATAGTCGAGCCGGTCGGTGTGGGGGATAAATTGGTGATAGGTGCCGTCTTCCGCAAGCTTCTCCACTCCACGGTGCAAATATCCCAACACGGGGGTAGACTTGACGAGACGTTCTCCTTCCAATTCGAGGACCACTTTTAGCACCCCGTGGGTGGCAGGATGCTGAGGCCCCATATTGAGCAACAGTTCCTCCGTGCGCAGAGTTGGAAGGGTCTCGCTTCCCGGATGAGCCGGATCGATCTTGTAGACGGTTGTTCGTTGATCTTCAAAGGCCATCGTCTGTCCTACCGAGCCGTCTCGTCCAGAAATTCGAATGTGTCACGCCAGCCCTTACCCCGGAGCGGAAAATCCTTTCGCAGCGGATAGCCTTCGGTATAATCGTCCGGCATGAGGATTCGGCGAAGATCCGGATGGTGTCGGAATCGGATTCCCATCATGTCGTAGACTTCACGCTCCATGAAGTCCGCACCTTTCCAGAGATCCGTCAGAGAATCCACGATGCAATCCGACTCCGGCACCCTGGCCTTGAGCCGGATACGCTGGCGTTTCCTGATCGAGTAGAACTCGTAGACGACTTCAAATCGCTCTTCGTCGTCAGGCCAGTCGACCGAACTCACATGCACGATGTAGTCGAAGTCCATGGCCGGGTCATCATGAAGAAATTGAGCGACCTCATGGAGTCGGTCCCGCGTCACCGTCACCGCAAGATCACCACGCCATTCGACGGCTTTGACAAAGCCCGTGGAAAAGTTTTCTTGGAGCCGGCTGGCTATTAGCTGCAAGGACATCGATCGAGACCTATACTTTAAGGCTGGGTTTGACCTGATCCGGTTGCTTCAGAAACACGGGTTTCAGCATGATTCGTTCTTGTAATTTGAGGATGCCGTCAAAGAGTGCCTCCGGTGTTGGAGGGCAGCCCGGCACATAGATATCGACCGGCACAAAGCGATCGACACCTTGGACGACACTATAGCTGTCGTAAATGTTTCCTGACGTCGCGCAAGACCCCATGGCAATGACATATTTGGGTTCGGGCATCTGATCGTACAGTTTTCGGATAACGGGGGCCATCCGTCGGCAAACGGTACCGGCCACGATCATCAGATCGGACTGGCGCGGTGAGGCCCGGAAGACACCGGCGCCATAGCGGTCCATATCGTACCGTGACGAGACTGCGGCGATCATTTCGATCGCGCAGCAAGCCAGGCCAAATGTCATGGGCCACAGTGACCCCTTGCGGCCCCAATTGACGGCTTTTTCAATCGTCGTGACTATGACGTCGGACGTGCCATCCTTGTCATGACGACCAATTTGGATCAATCCCATTCCAGGGCTCCCTTCCGCCAAGCATAGACATAGGCCACCAAAAACAATCCGATGAAGACCAGCATTTCAATCAGCCCGATCAGCTGGATCTTGGTGAAGACCACTGCCCAGGGATACAGAAAGATGACCTCGATATCGAAAATGACGAAAAGCATCGCAAAAATGTAATACCGAACCGGGAAGGGCATCCGGGCATCCGAGAACGGTTCCGCTCCACACTCATAGGTAGTGAGTTTCTCCTGTTCAGGATATTTCGGATGGACCAGATAGCTGATGATGAGCGACCACATGCCGAACGTCAGCGCTATGATAACAAAGAACAAAATCGGAAAGTATCTAGTCAGATACTCAAGAAGTAACTCAGAACCGTTCATGGGCCTGACCTTTCAATACCTTGAGATACAAGGAGGGGTGGATTTTAGACTTTGCATTGCGAAGATAGCAAGCGTCCAAAAGACCTGTGGGATCGACCCGAAAGTCCTAGTCCGCATGATTCACGACGGTTCGTCGCGAAATCGCGCAGCCGTGAGCGAGACGGACATGCGGAGCCTTGAGGTTCCAGTGTGTTCGTCGAGAGGGTGAGCAGTTAGCCGGGTCGCCAAAGGCTCGTCACAGCTATGAGTTTGCAATCGCACCAGAAACGCTCATGAGTATTATTATGAGCTAGACTCTGTCGAGGTGAGAGGCGTCACTGGCGCGAGTGGGAACCCAGCACGTTGGGACCTCTACATATCTGGCGGCAGGGACGAGGCGTAACTAAAAACCCCGTTTTGCTCATGGACTTTATTGTCCTGCTGGAGGGCTTACTTCTGAAAGGCTCTTCACTCCGTTTGGTCGGATGGGCGACATGCGACCTGACGACATGCGCAGGTGGGAAGGTGGCACTTCGTCAATTTGATCCCATTCAGGCTCCAAGGCCGAGAAAGCCTTGGCTTTCTTGCGTCGGTGAATCTGAGTCTCGATGCAAGGACGATCTTCGCGTTGAGCGCTGTGGGTAGAAGGCTGATCAGGCACCATGATGTTCTCCGCTCTGTAAAATCATTCTCCGAGATACCATAGCATCGGGTGAATTAGTGGGTCAATGAGGGCAACGTCTCAATATTCTTGACAATGCGGGACTATTTGCTATGGTTTTGACAGCAATAACTTGCCTTACACGAAGGACAACCACCATGGCTAACTATTCAATAAAATGTGTCGTCTCTCTCATAATCTGGACCTTGGCCACGCCGCTCCTTCCTTTGGCCTGGGCAGCCGACGACCTCACTTCGATCCGATTCGGAGAATCGGCCTTGGCCTATTCGTCCGGCTCCATCCAGCGGTCAACACCACAAGATGGGTTCGTAAATGTGATTACCGGTGACAATCAGACTACCGGAGATCACATGCTATTGGGAGCCCGGGATGTCCTGTATCTCCGGCTGAAGAACCCCGGCGATGTCGCACCCGGAGATCTTTTCACGATCTACAGACGAGCACTCAAAGTATTCCATCCCACCTCCGGTCAATACCTGGGCTATTTGGTCAATAGACTCGCTGTAGCTCAAGTGACCCAAGTTGATACGGACCTGACTACTGTTAAGATCGTGCGTGCCTATGCAGCTGTATCACCGGGTGATCCGGTAATGAAATTCGTGCTTCCGACTGACGAGGGAGCAGCAGTTGATCAACCTTCCGCTGGCAATGTGGAAGGACGGGTTGTGGAGTTCCAGGCCAACATGGGCATCATGAACATGGTGGCGCAAAGAAATGTCGTCTATCTGGACCTGGGACGGGAAGACGGGATCAGGCCTGGGGATCGAATGGAAATAGTTCGGTCCGGAGGGAACCTTCCTCAAAGAGTGGTGGGAGAATTAAAAATCCTGTCCCTGGAGGACCGGACTTCCACGGCGCTGATTACAAAATCGATCTCCCGCGTTCTCAAGGGCGATCGCGTCAGAGTGACGGTTCATGCTCCTGAAGCCATGCCAATCGCTCAATCTCTCCAGCAGTCTCCAGATGTCTCCCCTGTTGCGGTTCCTTCTCCAAGCACTCCGAACAAGTTCCAGGTCAAGAATGTCGCCGGCGAAGCCCGGATCAGCCTCAGTGATTTGATGAAGCAGCTTCGATTCGAGTCGGGAGAAGCTACGATTACGTCCGAGGGCCATCAGGTGCTCGATGAACTGATTGTTTATCTCAAGACTACTGCCAGCGATCGGTTGATTCGAGTCGAAGGCCATGCAGACAATATGGAGATCGGTCCTACGCTGAAGTCGCGCTACCAGACGAACTGGGACTTGTCGAAAGCTCGAGCTGGGGGTGTCCTCCGTTACTTGATTGAGAAGGGCGGGATCGATTCAGCGAAGCTTTCGTCGGTCGGCTATGGCGATACGAAGCCGATAGCCGGCAATGCGACCGAAGTGGGTCGGGAGAAGAACCGTCGTGTGGACATTGTGCTCTATTCGCCCGAATCAGCCAGGGAACAGTCTGAGCAGGCGTCGACACCAGCTGAGACCGGCGATAAAAGCTATAACTTGTCCCGTCTCAATTCAGCCGAAAGCGGAACTTCGATCCCCGTAGTGGACCAGACAATCCCAGTGGCGCCAGCTAGTTCATCCAAGGTAGAGCCCGCACCTGTTCCTGCGGGCCCTGCTTCGGCGACAACTCCGACATCAGTTAGCCAGGGCAATGCCGATCAGACCCCCACAGCTCCGATCGCCCCTCCACAGTAAATTCATCGAATATCGTGCGGGGGGGGGCAATTCTACGTCACCCCCCGCGTTCCCCTACAGAACCTTTCCATTCTTTCTCCCTCATTGTTCCCCCTTTTCCTGTGCTGCTACAATGCCGCATGATTTCGATACAGGCAGCCCCTCCATGCAAACAGCCAGAGTCCTTATTCGCAGATGTCATTGTCCCACGACATCTGGCAGGCCCTTTTACCTACACCGTACCCTCGTTACTCCGACCGACGCTACGTATCGGACATCGAGTGCTCGTGCCCTTCGGACGGTCGATCCTCCAAGGAGCCGTGATCGCCCTCTCTCACGTTCTTCCTCAAGGTCTTGATCGAGCACGCCTCAGAGAGATTCACTCATTACTCTCGGAAGGGGCCGCAACAGACGTATCATCAAACCTATTTCAGCTCTCACGGCAGGTGGCCGAACAGTATGTTGCGCCATGGGGGCAATGTCTCAGATTGGTATTGCCTCCGGCGCCCAAACCACTGGCGCAGGGCAGTCACTACGAACTGACGGAACAAGGGCGGGCCGCACTTGCAGTTCGCGAACCCTGCTCGGTGAAGGCACGGGCACTTCTCACGCGTCTTGGGAAAAAACCTTCAGGACTTCGCCGGTCGTCCCGTAGTCCTGGTCTGGGCGACTTGTTACACGATCTCAAGGTTCGCGGGTGGGTGATGGAGGTCCAGAACCTACCGCCTACCTCAGCAGCGCCTCGCACCCGGCCAACCAGACAGGCGAACCATGACAGTTTCAGCGTCACCCCACCACTCATTCCTGACCCTGCAATGTCTTGGTCTGAACCACTGCTCAAGGCGCTGAGAGGCCCAGAACCCACACGTGTTCTGGTGCAGGCTTCCTGGACCGATCGGTTGAGGCTCTTACAGCAAGCCGTTCGCCTAGTACTCGACCGTGGACAGACGTTTCTCATCATCGTTGGGGAAGCAGAACGGGCCCAATGGGTTACCAGCTTGATCCGTAATGATGAGATGGGCATCGCCCCAGTCTGTTTCCATAGCGGTCTTTCAGACCAGCTGAAAGCCGAAATGTGGAATCAGATTCATCGGCAGATTGTTCGCGTGGTCGTGGGGACCCGGTCGGCCATCTTTCTTCCCTTGACTGAGATCGGGGCGATCTGGGTCGAGGGAGAGGAAGATACGGCGCTCAAAGAACCTCAAGAGCCACGCTACCATGCACGGGACGTGGCCTGGCTGAGAGCACAGGATGAAAAGGCGGTGCTGGTCCTGAGTTCTGCTCACCCCTCTCTTGAGATCAGAGCGGCGGTGGAGCAGCGAGGGATCGTTGTCCGCAAGCTCATGCCATCTGATTCGCAACCAAGTATACAGGTCGTTAATTTACGGGATCATGGTCGCGGTACAGTGCTGAGCCAGCCGCTCGTTCGAGCCATTGAACAGGCGATCAGTCGCCGGACTGGCGTCTTGTTGTTTCTCAATCGAAAAGGCTATGCCGGCGCCCTTGTCTGTCGTGACTGCGGCCAAGTTCCCCGCTGTCCTGCCTGTCGCGTGGCGCTGATGTACTCTCGGCAAGCTGGTCGTCTGCTCTGTTCCTACTGTGGGGACGTGACACCCCTCCCCGAGGCGTGCGTTATCTGTTCCGGCCCTCGCATGCAATTGATCGGGGAAGGCACAGAGCGCGTGGAAGAGGATGCGAAGCGATTGTTCCCTCACGCGGCGGTGATTCGGCTCGATGGAGATACCATGCGGCGGCCGGCGCAGGCCGAGGCCATCTGGCAGAGGGTTGAGCAAGGGAAGTGGGATATTATCGTCGGGACACAGTTGTTGCTACGCCGAGGGCCGCGCCCAACGGTGGGCCTCGTTGGAATTGTGCAGGCAGACGCAGGATTTAACGTGCCGAATTTCCGATCCGCCGAACGTACCTATCATACGCTTCTCGACGCGGTCAGCCTCGCCAATTCGACAGGGACTGGCGGCCAGGTTATCGTGCAGACCTATCTTCCGTCACATCACGCAATTCAGGCTGTAGCGCAGAACAACGAATCCATCTTCTTATCGGAGGAGTTGTCCCATCGGACTGCATTGGGGTATCCGCCGGCGGTTTTTCTGATTGCCCTCCTTGTATCCGGAACCAAAGAGACAATGGTTCACGACGCTGCCACGGACTGGGTAGCTCGGCTCAGCGCCTGCACTTCTCCGTCCGTGGCTGGACAAACGACCGTGGCAAAGATCCCTTCGACAATTCAATCGATCGGTCAGTCCAACCGTCTTGCTGTTTTGGGGCCGGTCCCCTCTCCGGTGCCGAGACTCCGGGGACGATATCGGTGGCAAATTCTCGTGAAATCGTCCGAACAGGAAGCGGGACTCGAAGCGGTGCGGATCACGGTCAAGGATATGGAACGGACATATCAGCGCTGCGCCATCAAGTTCGATGTCGATGTCGATCCGATCGAGATGTGGTAGGTGCTATGTTTTCTTGTGGGAATTTTTTGATAGTGATGCAGGTGGTTGGCTCTCGGTCGCATCAGTTGATACGGGGGCGATCGGCTGACGGGCTCGCTTGAAGAACCCATAGGAAAACGTAATCCAAAAAACAGCCGAGACGAGCCCCGTCAGAGCGGCTGAGAGCATTGTTCCCAATTGTTCGTCGGTCGGCTCTGTCGTAATCGAGCGGAATTGAACCATCGTGACGATGGGCCAGGCAAGACTCTCCAGGCCAAGCAACAGAGTAGCCCAGGCCCAAACCAGTCCAATAGTGCGCCCCTGCCAAACGAGAAACCCTGCGGCGCATCCTGCGACGAGAACGACTCCCCATGGTGAAAACGAACCCCACGCCAGCCAGGCACCTGCCGCCACGACAAGGCTGCCAAGCAGGGCATTGAGTTGTGGGCTCCACCACGTAGTAGCCATACTGAACGTTGCTCTCCAGAGACGATGCGCGGGCTAGTGTGAGTTCCAATGGTATGTTTGTCAATCGAGGTATTCGTCGGCTAGCCTGCCAGCCGAATGCTCATCGCAGCAACGAATCCACGATTACGGCAGAGGCGCTCATGAATCATGCTGGCCTGGACTGCTGCCTCGCCCGACAGCTTGAAAGAGCTTCGTACGTTCCTCACCGGTAAGCGATTTCCATTTTCCTGGGACCAATCCATCAAGGGTAATATGCATGATCCTGACACGATGCAGCGTGAGTACCCGATACCCCAAAACCTGGCACATGCGCCTGATCTGTCGATTGCGTCCTTCGGTGAGGATAATACGGAACCGTGCGGGACTGAGTCGTTCAATTCGGCAGGGTTTGGTCGGGCGTTCGAGTATGACGACCCCATGAGCCATGTGGTCCATGAATGTTTGATCGAAAGGATGATCGACTGACACCTCGTATTCCCGTTCATGCCCATGCTCGGTTCGTAGAATATCGTTTACGATATCCCCGTCGTTCGTGAGGAGGATGAGGCCAGACGAATCCTTGTCGAGCCGACCGATCGGAAAGATCCGTTCCGGATGGCCGATCTCCGCAATGATGTTACGGGGCACATGCGACTCGCTGGTCGTCGTCACGCCCACCGGCTTATAATATTTGATATAGAACTGGGCCGCCCCCCAGGGAATCACCTGTCCATCTCGCGCGATGACGTCGTCAGGACCGACCTGATCTCCCAAGCAGGCAACCCGTTGATTGATGGTCACGCGACCGGATTCGATCAGGCGATCGGCCTCTCGTCGAGAACAGATGCCGTGCTGTGTGAAGAATTTATTGATGCGAAGCGTATCGGTCACAGCGTGAACATGCTATTTCAGTGGACGCGACGACCCGCTTTGATCCGTCCCAGCATGCGATAGATCAATCGGGCGATACAAAACTGGGGTGCGACAAACCCTTCGATTGGGGCTATCTCGCTGATATCCATCCCAAGGATACCAGGTCCATTGGCTAAGGCTGTGATGAGATGCAGCGTATCGTACCAACCCAACCCACCAGGCTCGGGAGTGCCGAGCGCGGGGACCAGCGAGGCGTCAAGCCCATCACAATCGAATGTGAGATAGACTGGCCCACGACAGGCCTTCACGACATCGGGAACCCAGCGAGAGGCCTTGCCTTCGTATGGACCGGAAGGATCAAGAATCTCGGCGGCAAAGAACGTGGCAATTCGATCGGTACTCTTAATGCGATCGATTTCCTCAGGAGAAATGGAACGAATGCCGACTTGGACTAACGGCAACCCGTCATCGACTACGCGGGCCATCACGCTGGCGTGGCTATAGGGGTTTCCTTGATAGGCCTTCCGCAAGTCACCATGTGCATCGATTTGCACCACGCACAGATTAGGATGGTGTCGGGCATGGGCTCGGATGGCGCCAAGCGCGCCGGTATGTTCCCCGGTCAAGGTGACAAGGAACCGTCCGGTACCGACGTGAGGAGTAACGAACGCATCGATTCCATCCACCGCCTGCCGATCGACTTTGCCATCAAGATCAAGCGAGCGGATGGTGGCAACCCCGCCCCACTCTCGATAAGGCTCACACCGAAGTATTTCGTCGTATAGCTCGACTTGTTGAGACGCCTCAATGATGGCCGACGGGCCTCGATCGGAGCCCAGCACATAGCTCGAGGTATGTTCGTAGGGCGCGGGCAGGACGTAGACACCCGCCTGATCGGGATGGCACCAGGGCTCGTCGAGACCGAGGAAGTTCTGGTCGGTACCCTCCCAACCGGCAGGAAGCGTCATGGGCGTATGCTCACGCGGCAGGATTACCGGCGCCGCTTCGGCAGATTTTCTTCTGGAATGAACACGGCCAATGCAATCACCGTCGTCCAGCGATTAGGTTTTCCAATGGCGGACTGAGTGATGTTTTGGGTCCGAACGATCTTACCGGCCATTTTGAAGACTTGCTCCCGCTCTTTCCACGCGATGTTCGGATCGAATCCGACACCGAGCGTCGTGGCCAACATCTGCGCCGCCAAGTCTTCCGTATACTCACCCGTCTCTTCATCGGTTTCGCCATGCGCATGGTGTTCGGACAGATACCCGTAGGTTCGACGATCAGTCGGGACCGCTAACCCAATCGACGCGGAGGCCAGGCGATTTCGCTCATTCGTCTCCGACCGCGCCATCACACAGAACGTGATTTCACCGGGATTCAATAACTTCTCGCCCCGCGCACGCGGAATAATTTTGCAATTCGGCGGAAGAATCGACGACACCGTAACGAGGTTGCAATAGGCAACGCCGGCGCTGCGCAAGGCTTGTTCGAAGGAGGCCAGCTTTTCTTTGTGGACTCCGACTCCTCGCGTCAAAAACATCTGCGTAGGTACCATCGTTTCTTCTCCTTAGTTCGTTCGTCCGACCAATCGGGTGACGGCGCGTCGTTAGCTGAAATGCACACCCACGGTAAACGTTATTGAGCACAGGGTCGCTGTTGTACCAAGATTGGCAACGCTTCGCAATATCCTATGACGTTTTTTCTGACAGGATGCTGAAAAAGTCCGCCGGTTTTGTGGAAGGTTAAGGCTCAGGCCATGGCTGAGATCGAAAGAGTCCAATCTTCACTTAACCTTGACCTCAGCCTACATCGAGTACAGAGGCTTCTTGCCGAGCGACCTTTTGAGTGTCCCGGAAAAGCACTCATGAATCAATCTGGCTAGATCCCGGCAGACGGTTTGAGGTTCAATACTAGCATGCGGGGCTCGGTCATATCCTCGATCGCGGCCTGAACCCCTTCACGCCCGACACCGGAGTCCTTCACGCCACCATACGGCATGTGGTCGGCGCGAAACGTCGGAATCTCGTTTGCCAGCACGGCTCCAACCTCAAGATGCCGAAAGGCATGAAAAATTTTATTCACATCCTGGGTGAACACTCCAGCCTGGAGCCCATAGTCAGACTGGTTGAGCGCTGTGATCGCTTCGCCAAAATGTCGGTACGGGGTCACGGTCACCACCGGCCCAAACACCTCCTGACAAGAAACTTTCATTGTTGGCGTGACGTGCGAGAGCACGGTCGCCTCCATCACCGAGCCCATGCGCTTGCCCCCCAGAAGCACACGCGCCCCTTGCGACACCGCTTCCCCAACCCATTCCTCCACACGATGGGCCGCGGCCGAATCGATCAGTGGCCCGACCACTGTCGAATCGTCGCTCGGATCGCCGGCCTTCAGACGCGCGACTTGCAACAGAAGCTTCGTGGTGAAAAGGTCCACGATGGAATGATGGATAAAAATTCGTTGCACGGAAATACAGGTCTGACCGGCATATCCAAACCCACCGACTGCGCAGCGCTGTGCGGCAAGCTCGAGATCGGCATCGGGCTCCACGATGACGCCCGCATTCCCGCCGAGCTCCAACACCACCTTCTTCTTCCCGCACTTGGCCTTCAGCATCCATCCCACAGCAGCGCTGCCGGTAAAGCTCAGGAGTTTAAAGCGAGAATCGACGACAAGCTGTTCTGCCACCGTATTGTCGCAGGGAAGGATGTTGAGTGCGCCGGCAGGAAGCCCAGCCTCCTGAACTACTTCGCCCAAGAGTAACGCGGTGAGTGGTGTCTGTGGCGCCGGCTTGATGAGAATAGAATTTCCGGCGGCCAGCGCTGGGGCGACCTTGTGGGCCACAAGATTCAGGGGAAAATTGAAGGGAGTAATGCCGAGCACCGGACCGATCGGAACCCGACGGAGAATGCCGATATGGGAATCCGTCCCCGGCGTCCAGTCCAGAGGGATCACCTCGCCAGGAATGCGCTTCGCTTCTTCAGCCGCAACGGTAAATGTTTGCACAGCCCGACTGACTTCCCGCTTCGCGTCGGTGATCGGCTTACCGGCTTCAGCCATCATCAAGCGGGCAAATTCTTCACGCCGGTCATAAAGTCCGCCGGCGATCTTTTGCAACGCACGATAGCGGGCGTGGGAGGGCAAAGCCCCCATCGCTGCGGCAGCATCGACTGTCGATTGAATCGCAGCCTCGGCGTCCGTGGAACTCGCGTTCGATACCTCGGCGAGTAGCCGTCCTGTAAACGGGTCGTTTACAGGGACAACCGTCTCCCCTTGCCGCCACAGACCTCCAATCAAGAATGGACGTGGTTCTTGCACGAAAGACGCCCCGCGGGTGGTGAAGACTTAGCAGGAGCTGAAAAATTCCGCCAGCCTGTCTTGTTCATGTGGTCTATTCGGTCTGTCTGGTCTGTCTTGTTTATTTGGTTGCACCAGACTAACCGGATAAACCAGATGAACCAGAGAGACCAGAGAAACCAGACAGACCGGGCTTGTTTCAGACGCGCGGACCATTGGATTTCCGGCAGGTCAGCCTCGTTTTTCCGCAGCCTGTTAGTCGGCGGTATGAACCGATGCCGTAGAGGTCGGCTCAAGATTGGCAGCCTGTTGGGCGAGATCAGCCTTGGCGACCAAGTCCTCTGTGCCCCAATCACGAATCGCCTCAAGCGTGAAGGCCTCATAGGTCGAGACGCCGTGGCACGTCGGACAATCCGGCATCGGTACCTTGCGATAGAAGACTTCCGACAAGCACGACATGCACATCCAATAGGGTGGTTCCCCCTCGCGTTGCGGAACAGACCAAAACGATTGTGTTGCAGACATAGATAATCCTTAGTGAATGATGAATGGACTGTTCTGTGCCACCGCCGTCAACCCGTGAGGCTCAGCGGGTTCTCCCTGGGAGCGTGGGGCAGTGGCCAACATGCGATCGATCTCTTCCGCAAACTCGCTGAACGGGACTGCGCCGGGAATCGCAACCGCCGGCTCTTTCTCAGTGGGCCCACCAGCCGTTCGCATCAGAATAAAACCAGGGGTGCCATGAAAGCCCCACCGGTTCGCCTCGTTACGATCCTGGAAAATGGATTCGAGATATTGCCGCTCGTCGAAACATTTGGCAAACGCCGTCTGGTCCAAGCCGATCATTTTCGCGTAACCTTTGAATGATCCCGAGTCCAAGCGGCCTCGTTCGCTGAAGAGCCGATCGTGCATCGGCCAATATCGACCCTGGGCTCCGGCACAGCGGGCCGCCACCGCCGCCTCAACGCCGACTCCCTGGTCGGATCGAGGATAGTCGCGATAGATAAAACGAACTTTCCCCGTATCAATATATTTGGCCTGCAGGCGCGGCCAGGTCTCCTGAAAGAACTTCGCACAGTACCCACACGTGAAGTCGGAATACTCGATCATGGTGATCGGTGCGTCCGCGCTTCCTCTGATTCGTCCGTCGTCCATAACCGACCCAGCGCCAGCCTGAGTCAGCTGCATGAGCAACAGCAGTCCCGCCGCAACAACTGTACGAAAAAAGTACGTGTCCATCATGTGTGAAAAGTACGCTTTGCTTTCAGTCGCTCCAGCAACCCGACCATGAGGAGAGGCCAGACAATCGTGGCATCGCTCAACACTTCAGCAAAGCGCCCTCCTGCTTCCGGCGGAACAAACTTTCCCCAGGAAAGACCTTCTTGATAGGTACAACCGCTCAATCCACCCAAATGATCCGGATCCGGACAGATGCGTACCCCGTACTGGAATCGAGGCGGCTCCACATTGAGCCCGAGCCTGGTATTACAGATCTCAATGTAGGGACCGACTTGTTGCGCCCAATTGCGCGGCACTCCCCCACCGATCGTAAAGATCCCACGCCGCTTAGCCGAGATGACATGGCTCGCATAACTGTTGAGATCGAGATAGGGATTGAAGGACGGATAGGAACGATGAATCGCGCGCAGCACCGCAAGATCATCGCTTCCCTTTGCCTGCGCACGAGCCCGATCGAGATCTCGACTCATAGCCCAGGTTCCAAGATCCAGCCCCATCTCGGAATCGGTAAAGGCAGGGATGAAGACAGGGACTTTTTTTAGATAGGCGCTTTTGAGAATACCCGTTCCGTCATATTCTTCCGCGAGCGTCCTCCCCAGCTCACGAGTGAGGATTTCCGAGGAAAGAGACTGGTCCTGATCCATCCGCTTCATTGTTCGGGCAACGACTTGTTCAACGTAGTTGAGATTGGACTCCATCTCCAGCGTGTCGTAGACCCGATTGTAGCCCTTCTCGAACAACTCTTGATCGGACATCGACGGGTGGTGCCGATAATGTGTTTTACCAACCGACTCACTCAGCCCATGGGCAATCAATGCCCCGGTCGAAACGACACATTGCACCATCTCATGATCGATCATCGCACTGATGATCTTGCCCATCTTCGCAATAGTCATCGCCCCTGACAGCGTCAATACGACGAAGCAGTCCGGGTCTTCGATCATCGCCCAAAGCACTTCGTAGGCTTCGCCCACTCTGCGGCCCCCAAAGGCTGTCTTGCGCATAGCGGTCAACAGGCCGTCGAAGGACCCGATCTGTTCAGGGTCGAAAGGCTCAAGCGCTTCGAGTCCATCTTGCGCCCCATCGTGGAATTCGCGTGCACCCATGAAAGGTCTACCTATCATGAAAAGTGAATGAGAAGCAGCGCACCCTTTATACACAACCAACGATAGAGGCGTCAACGAAATGGCACACGAGAAACCCCGCGCCACATCCTGGTTCATGAGGACACATGACCTGTTTAGCGAGCCGCGAGAGTCGACGAGAAGATCTACCGGAGGCGGCACTCCCGAAGTCGCGATCAGTACGACGATTCCAGGTTACGTGAGTGCAGAAGGGATAGTTCTAACATGACCGATTCATCCGCGCACTGTCATGGATGCAGCGTATGCGGCTTGACTGAGCGCGGTGTGGTGGTCCCAACGGGATTTGAACCCGTGTTTTAACCCGACTACGACTTCGCCATTTAATAACGCGAGCCTCGGGGGTTTTGTTCAAGTCAGAAACGGGTACGACTAAAACATGGAGGCCTGAGAAGCACACCGAGGAGTCTAGTTTCTGTTCCGGTATACGTCGCAGTCTTGCAGAATGCCTCACGACAATAGCACAGAGTGAAGCGGCAAAAATAACAAGGTTTCACCTCACCATCTCCAATGCTCCCGGAAACCTTGACAGCTTCCCCGCAGACGGCCTAGCCTTGCGGCGTCAGACGAACCAAGCACGCGCCTTCATAACGGTGCATGGGTTGTAGAGGATACTTATGCTATTTCCTATTCTCCTAGTCGCGTTGCTTCTACCCGCTCTAGCTCAAGCCGAGGTCAAGGTAATTACAGCAGAGGCCAGCTACACGATGGGGGATGGCGAATCGCCGACATTCGCTGAAGCACAGGTACTCCAGAAGGCGAAGCAAGCCGCTTTAGAACAGGCCGGCACCTATGTCGAGGCCTATACCAAGATTCATAACTATGATTTGACGGCTGAAGAAATACAGACCCTGGCAGGTGGGGTGCTGAATGTTGAGGTGCTAGAGAAGACGCGCACGTTGATGGGCGAAGGATTGCGCTTCTACACAAAGATCAAGACGACGGTGACCACCGACAAGATGGAGGACTTGGCTCAACGGATCAGAGGCAAAAATGTGGCTCAGGAGTACAAGAACCTCCAGGGTGAATATGCCAGGCTCAGCCGTGAGTTGGAGACCTGGAAGCAAGTGGCTTCAGAGGCAACCGCGGGTGCTGAGCACCAGACAGCTCTTGATCGGATCAAGGAGAGCGAGAAGGACTTTGCACGTGTGCAAAACAACGAGGCAACCTTATTTCGGCGTCTAGAAGCCGATGCATTTCTGCTTGACCGCATCCAAAAAATGGATGTGCAAGGCGTGATTCAAGCCCTGAAGGATGGTGCTAATCCTAATGCGGTTGATAACCTAGCCGAGTCAAACAAGAGGAAACTCTCTGCTCTAGGCACACTTGCATTCTATGGGAGGTCAACGCCAAGCGGTATTCCGATAAGTGAAGAAACGGCAATTGCAATTGCAAATGCCCTATTTGGACATGGCGCTAAACTATCAAATATTTACGACGATAACATTCTATTTTTCCCGATTTCACAAGGCTGGGCAAAATTTACTGAGTTGCTCATACAGAATGGGGCTAATCCTAGAAAAAAACTTGAGGGACAAAGTCCTATGGAGTGGGCCATTCATTATAACCAGCCGAAAGTTGCTGAGGTTCTAAGAACCCACGGCATCCCAAGCATTGATACTGAGAAGGCCTCTCTCTTACGATTTATCAGCGCTGCGCAGCGAAGTGACGTCGCTGAGATGAGTCACCTAGCACGTGAGGGGGGACGCATAGACGCCAACGCAAAAGATGATCGCGACCAAACAGCGCTTATAGTTGCGTTGAGAGACCCGATTTATAAAGAACAGCAATATCGTACGATCAAGCTTCTGTTCGAGCTTGGAGCAGACCCGAATATCACAGGGGAAAGTCTCTACACGGATCTGGAAGGGATACCAATTCACCTGGCGGTCGCAATGAATGTGGCTACCCTTAACGAGCCCTCTGGCGACAGCCGAAGGCTGGCCAGTCTCGTTTTCAAAGACCTCCTGAAGCATGGCGGGAAGGTAGCTTATAGAGATAGCAAGGGCAGAACAGCGCTTCATATCGCTGCGAAGTACGACAACTTGGTTGCAGCTAAGATTCTAATTGCCCATGGCGCTACGATCATGCCTCGCGACAACTCAGGGAAAACGCCACTGGATTACGCTGAGTCGGCGGCAATGATCAATTTCCTCAAAAGCCATGGTGCAACCGAATTGAATCATTGACACTGCGGGAAATAATAAGGGGGCATTAAAAATTTCTCAGTCAGCAGCTATGTAACATGACAAAAAATTAGGATGCCCCTTTAATCCCTGTATAACGAACTGCCTAATTAGGGCTTGAAGCTGACGTTTCATGTCCCGCCTCAGAATTGGCAGTGGATCAGTTTAAAAGCTCCAGCAACCTGCTCGAATGGTTGGGGCGGGATTATTATTGAGATGGGGTGGCGAATGGCACGACGCACTGATAAGGAGTCTGCGATGGGATCAACACTTGTCAGGTGGGCACTCCGTGTAGGACTGGGAAGCGTGCTCCAGCTGGCGCTCCTGTTGATTTCCTTGGCCATGACCAATTCCTTATTGAGCCAAGCTGCCGAGCTGTCCGATACCCACCTGGAGATGCTCGCAGGCAGAGACTGGAATCAACGGCAAAACGACAGGAAAGTCGTATTCATTGATGGATTCATTTCCGGAAGCCACTGGGTCGCGAGCAATTCCATGTTTCCGGCATCCATGTTTTCGGATGAAACCGTGCGGGCGGGCGCTCAGATACTTTGGGAGAAGGCCACAGCCGAGTTTGGAAAGGCAATTGTAATCCGAAACTGCAATTGCCAAGGCAATACACTGCTAAAGACATAATGGCGTACGGCATGTTCGATAGCTACAAGAAGAACGAGCTGTACGAACGCACCATCATCAAGGTTCCGACGGAGACGATCGTCAGCCGCCTGAATCAGCTCTATGCCGACTCGGCCAACATCAAAGTGCCCATTAGCGGTGCAATCTACCTCGCCAAGAAAATCACGGATGGTGCCTCGAAGGATGACGTGAACACGATACTGCCATATCTCAGAGGTGACAAACCTATTCCACCAGGTTGGATCATCCCGGTCTTTGACAAGACTGGAAAGTACATCAAGGTCATCGAGTTCCCTTGACCGGGGAGCCCTGCGAAGTGACGTTCTGGATTCGCTAAGTGGAGAAGTAACCCGCAAAACAATAACTGACTTCCAAGGCAACCACGGAATCACCATGTTACCTCGCGATCTCTTGGGTAGCGCTTCCTTACTACTTAGCTGTTCAGGATGGATCACTTGTTCCGCCCTTGCACCTGACTATGGATGCAAGGTTCTACGCATCCTCGACGGCGGCACATTCAAGGTCCTGCATGCCCAAGCGACGCATAGTCAGATCATGGTTCAGAAAATTTCCACGCTAATAGCGTAGAAGGCAAGATCTTGGCTGATCCCGACATGAGTCAGGAAGAGCAGGAGCAAGTAACATTTCAGCTGTTCGCGGAGGCTGCTCACCTGCCTGTTATACCGGGCTCGATCAGGAGCGAACCATGGCCCGCCCCTGATATTCTTTGTGAGATTCAGGGGAGAGGACCTGTTGCTTTTGAGCTGGTCGAGATAGTGACGCCAGCGCTGGTCCAGGAAAAAGAAAACGGTAAGAGGCTGGAAAAGGCTTTTAAAGCAGCCTGCGAAAGACACTCTGTGCTAGTGGCCAGGTTTCGCGATGCGCTCATCCATGTGGGATATCTTAGAGGAACCACGATTAAAAAACGTCTCTCGGTCGTCCCTGAAGTTGTTCATGAACTACGTCAGCATTCCGAGAATTCTAGGGGGTATATCGAAGTCCCCCGCAAGCTGCGAAAAGTCCTGGCTGAAATTTCGGTAATCCGCCCAGTCTCTGACGGGCCGGCGTTTGATGTCATGGAAATGACGGAACGCACTGAGGAGATATTCGTGCAAATTGAGAAGAAGTGTAAAAAGAAGTATTTCAGTGCTCACTCGATCGAACTCTTGGCCCATTACACAAGCCAGCCTTCTTCCAATAGCTTCGATTGGCAGTCCGAGTTTCACGACTATGTTCTCAAGATTTTATCTGGGTGCCCGTTCGAACGAGTGTGGGTGTACGATAATCGGAGCAAGTCCATCAAGTATGTTCACCCTGATCTGGATAAGGGGAGCAGGACATAGCCTGATTGGGTGAGAATCGGGGACATTCTGAGCTACCCCCGATTCCGCAGACACCCCCGAAGGGGGACAGGGTTCTGGGTTTCAAACTGCTCGGGACTGACATACCCGAGCGTTTGGTGTAACCGTTGCCGATTATAGAACACTTCAATGAACTCAAAGATCTCGGC
>JACQEY010000050.1 GCA_016200355.1 Nitrospirota bacterium | reverse complement strand
CGGTCCGGATATAGGGATGCCAGACGACCAGCTTATAGGTGCCCGGCGGCACATCGGTCATGGTGAACCGGCCCTGCTCGTCCGTTTTGGCAAAATACGGATTGGTGACGGCCAGGCCCCAGCTTTCCATGTACGCGTGGAAGCCGCATTGCATGACGAAGACCCGGCGACTCTTGCTGAGATTGACCAATTGCTTCATCGGCGCGCCGGCCATGTGTTTGTGGTACATCGCGGCCTCGCTGCGATCCTTGAAGTTGCGGGGGTGCTGCGGATTCATCGGCAGGGGTACGTTGAACAGCACGCGCGGGCCCAATTGCGAGGTTTCATAGGCCTGAATGTCGTGCATGACGGGGTCCATGTTGACCACCGTCACCGATTGATCGTCCCGCACGACCGTCGTGAACGGGGCGAAGAGGCAGTCTTTCGCTTCGATTTTTGGCACGCCTCCTTCGTCGAAGGGTTTGCCTTTGTCGATCCCGTCCAGATAGACCACCACCTCACGAAACTCGCCCGCCGGCCCGACCTGGAACGGTTGCAGAATGCGCCAGCCCTGTCCATCGGAAATCCGTCCGCAATAGAGCGGGTCGGGTAGTGTGGTCAGGTTGTAGCCCTTCGGTTTCGGCACGGCCCCCTCAAGCGTGATCTGTCCGGTCAATGTCCCCCCGTCCGTCACCGCGACTTCTTCATAGGCCCAGACGGGCGCGGTTGTTCCGGTCATGATCGCAACGATTACAGCAATGAGATATCGCATGGCCTATCCTTTCCTGATGAAGGGAGCTTCACATTCCGACATCCGTTGCGCTCACGAGGGGCGTGATCGCTTCTGACGGTGCACCGCGTCCACGATCCGTTGGATCGTCTCGGCGGTCAAGTCCCGAATGGTCACGTGCGCTTCATCGTCTCCGCTAAATGTGCATAGGGCAATCGTAAAGCAGGCGGTTCCACCTCGGATGATCTTCAGTGCAATGTTGGATTGGTGGCAGTGTACCCCGACGAACAGGCACACGTCGATCTTGTTCTGCCAGATCGTCAGATTCGGATGATTCGGATTGATCTCCCGCTCCGCAATGATTTTGGGATATTTCGGACGGTAATCGGCCATGGGGATGAGTTTCGCCGGCACCGCTTCGGCCAATGCCTTCACAGCCGTGGCTTCGCGAGCGGCCTGCTCATTCCATGCCCAAAGCACCAGCGGACCCGGAAAGATCGTCGGATTCTTGGCCTGTAGCAGGCGCCGGGCCACCTCCTCAATCGCCTGCTGTTCCGGCACGATCTTGCCCATCACCAACCCTTCTCCTTTTGACGGCCCGACGATGCCTCTTGCCGACACTGCGGGGGGAAGGTACCCCTCCGGACCAATCGTCATTTCATAGGGTTTCATTCAGGCTACTCCTTTAAAGCTATGAGGTTGCTACGCTCCCAGTCCTTCGCGCATGAAAATGTCCATGGGCGTCAGTGCTTGCCCAGGCTCCGGCATCACGGTCAAAGCCGGTAGGGACGTCCAGGTCTGTACAAACTGCGTATAGCGGCCAGCCCGGGTTGGCTCAACAATAACCAGGCGTTCGATAGTTTTAGCAAAAGCTTCCAACTCCAGGCTCAGTGCCGGGTGCAGCGCTTTTGGATAGAGCGCAGCGACGTTCAATCCGAAGCTCCGACACAAGGCGACGGCTTCGCGAACCACGCCCTGGGCCGCGCCCCAGGCCACATATCCGACCTTGGCTCCCGGCTCACTGTCCCATTCAGCGCTGGGGCACCACTCCAAAGACTGAGGAGGCGGAGAGACCTTGTTCTCCAGGTCATGCGGTATCTCAGCTACGATTTTCACAAGCTTCTCAACCGACACGCTCTGCTGGCGAGAGGCCAGGATCTCGTCAACCACGACCCACATCGCTCCGGTTTTAGCTCGTCTGACCTGGCGCGCAAGCCCCACCAGCCGGACGGCATCCAACATGTCAGCAGCCACGAGCACAAGGGCTTGCCGGTCCGCACCGTGTTCCGGGACAGCGGACGGATCAGCCGCTCCGAGTAGCGCCATGACGTCGCCGTCAGGTCCTCGGTATACTTGAAGGCACGGGATCGTTCGGTGGGGCAGCGACGAGACACGTCCCCATGCCGCCTTCACATGCGCTGCGATCCATTCATGGGGTGAACGCTCCAGAGCCTGTGCGCAGACCGGCCCACAGGCGCAACTTCCGATCGTCAATCCCACCAACAGGGCCTGACGTGCGTCCAGCATGACCTGGCGTGGGGCGGCTGCCGGAATCGGCACGGCATAAATATCCTGCTTCTCCAAGTGCGCGGACGCAAATCCCACTCCGGCATCGAAGTAACGGAGGCCAACATGAGGGCGGATCCGGCAGCGTACGATCTGTTCAGGGATACCGAGTAAATAGGTCAGAACCCCTGCAGCGATGAACCCCTTTCCCGCGAATCGGGAACCACACCGTCGGTGGAGATCCGCGAATGGAACGGGGTAGGTGATCACCCCTTCCGCAACCGCTGCGGCACGAACCTCGGGGTCTCTGGCCTCATGAACAAATACGCTCCCCGGTTGCAAGCCGAACCATTTCTCCTGGAGACCTAGACGGTCCACGCAGGCAACCACGTCGCACCCGTTTCCCATCGAGGTAATCGGCTCCGTCGACACGCGCAGCTGGACGACCGAACCGGGCTTTTCTCCCCCCAGCTTGCTGGTTTGAGCCATGACCAGGAGGCCTTGATCAATAAGGGCATCCTCCAAGGCGGTCGCGCCATTGACCAGGCTGGCCGTGCCGGCTCCGACCACCTTCAGCACCAAGTCGGAGACTCGTTCCGACCTGACCGGGAGCCATGCGGTGAATGGAGACATCGGACGAAGCTCTCACTCCATATTGCTAGGATATCCGGCTGGAAGCCGTATTGGCTCTGAGCCAGCGCACATGGTAGCCGCGTAAAAAGAGATGGTCGTAAAGCGCCGACAGAAAGGCGCGGCCGGCGCATGGCAAGAGGAGGCAGCCGTCGAGATCCTTCACGCCCTTCTGAAACACCGTCGCACCCAAGCCGGCATGATTCGTGGTCACTGAGTTGGTGATGGGATCAAACAGCACGACTGCCGTCCTTCCGCCACGATCCTCACCCCCTTTCCCTTCTGTTGTTGTGCACTTCGGTTCCAGTCACTCCCGAAAGTTACCGCTTGAGGCCAACGACACTCGCCAGATGGTCACTTCAACCGGAGCAGGTTCTTCTCCAGCTTCGTGTTCAGTACGAACTTCTCGAGGCTGTTCGACAAGACCTCGCCAGCGAGTTCCTGCGCATCTTCCGGTTCAAACCAAAACACCCTCTGCCTGCCATCGCCGTTGATGGTCATACGGATAAGGCTGCCGTCCGCTTTGTTTAAAGCCTGGACGATGACCTTGGTTTTGACCGTGATCTCCGTCGAGCCCAACTTGCTCTCGGCATTCACCGAGAAATCCAGCACCTTTCCCGAAAACGTCACGTCCGGGCTCCCGTTGACACGCCAGCCTTTCCGTGTGAGATAGTCGGTCATGACTTTCGCCACCACGTCGCCCGGCTTTCCGCCCGGCACGTTAAACGTCGTTTCTCCGCCCCAGAGGTGATGGCGCACGCCCAGCCCACTTTTCTCCTGCCGAGCATCCTCAAATGCTGTGACGGTGATGGTCAGACCATCAACCTTTTTGATCGCCATTCCGCCAATCGGCGGCACCGCCTGTACATCCAAATTGACCGTCCCCTTGGTGACGCACCCAGCTAAGATCATTAACCCGATGCCGAGAACTGCCAGAAAACCATGTAATTGAGTACGCCCTGTCACAAGTGCCTCCTCAGTGGTCTGCAGGTAGGGAAATGTTGTCACTAATCTCGGAATCCTGTCCTGAACCTTATGGCACCTGAAAGTGTGCCCGCCGATTTTTCTGCCAGCACTCCTTGCTATGTTCCGTGCAGAACGGTTTTTCTTTGCCATAGCTGGTGACCTGGATCTGGGCCGCCGGGATTCCAAGGTCCGCAAGATACCGCTTCGTCGCCTGCGCGCGCCGCTCTCCCAGCACCAGGTTGTAGGCCAGGGTGCCGCGCTCATCGCAGTGGCCGGCAATCGAAAGATGCCACCCCTTCTCCCCCTTGAGAAAGCGGGCATTTGCCTCCAGCACGGCTTTGGCATCGGTTCTGACGGTCGCCCGATCATAGTCGAAAAAGACATCGGACAACCCGGCCAACGCCGGTGTCGAAGCCGCTTCGGCAGGCGTTGCGGGAGCCGTCACCGACGGAACCGCTCGTTCAGCCACGCGGGCCTCCGCCATCGCCCCAGGCTTGCCAAACCCCATCTCTTCTCTCAGTGGCGCTTTGCGCTCCGGGGAAGGCACAGACTTGAGCGCTTCCGTCGGTGCAACCTTCTGGGCAATAGTCGAACCAGGAACTAAGTTCGAATCTTGCACGGATGTCGTCACCATTTTCCCGCCGCAGCCTGCCGACAAGCCTCCAACGGTCAGGAACACACACAGTGAAAAACAGCGATTGTGCAACAGTTTCATTATGGAAACTCCTCAGCTTTATTTAGCGTGAATAGAATGGGCGACGAGCCCATCAGGGCCTTTGAGATACGTGATGGCAACAGACTCACCCACCTTGAGGTTATCCAAGGTAACCCGCTGCGCCCCCCGGGTAATGACGGTTCCTGATTCCACGACGGCGCCGACGATGAGCTCCTGCTTTTTGACCGTCATGGCCTTCACCACAATGACTTGGGGAAAATCGGTGACATTGATGGCTACCACTTCTCCTTGCAAAGTGCGCCCCTTCTGTTCGGATACTGTATTGGAGAATGCCAGCACAGACTCTGCAAGTCCCAGCGTTACCGTCAACATCAGCACACAGCACAACACCTTCATCCGTGGCACACGTGTCATCATCGCCTTTCTATTGGTCACGCATTAGGTCTTGGGATTCCTTTGACGTAGACCTTCTCGGCACCGCCCAATACCTTCCCAGGCTTTCAGATTGTTGGGGTCATACGCCAGAGTCTGTCTCCAATTGAACAGGGCGCCTTCCAGCTCCCCCAGTTCCTCTAGAAGCATTGCCAGATCGCACCGGGCGTTGAGATCGGTCGGGCAAATTTTGAGAGCATCGTGCAATCGCCACACTCGCTGGGTCCATTCATTCGCATTCAGCGACTGCAATCGTCCACTCGATTGTGGCATGGTTTCTACTCCCAGCATTGCCATCCGCCCCACCGTGGCAGCCATCCGCCTTTAGGCCTTAATGAGTCCACTGAGAGGGGAGACCCACTCCTCTCCATGATTAGCCCGGACCTGTGTGCCCGTCAGGCGCACCGTCTTGCCATCCTTCGGCATCTTGATCCCCAACTCCTTCCGGACGATTCGAAAAAGATTGATCACGTGATCCATCTTCTTGACGTCTAGATCCTGCAGACTCACCATGGCATCTTCATGAATATCGTGGCAGAACGCGATGGTGAGGCAATTCGTTCCCGCTCGCACCATCCGCAGCGCCAGGTTGGCATAGTGGCAATGAATCCCAATGAACAGGGCTACCTCGATCTTGTTGCCCCAGATCGTCAGGTTGGGATGATTCGGGTTGATTCCTTCTTCCGGGTCAATCTTGGGATACTTCGGGCGATAGTCGGGCATCGGAATGATCATGACGCCCGGAATCTCTGCAGCCAGTCTCAAGAGTGCCTGCCCCTTGGCAATCCATTCTGGATGCCAAGCCCACAGGTACAGGGGGCCCGGGAAAATCGTGGGATTCTTACGCGTGAAAAGTTGCCGGGCGGCTTCCGTAATGACCTCGTCCTCCGGCGCGTGGCGACCATACAACAACCCAAACCCAGAATCGGGAATGGTCACGCCGAGTTCCATCGCCGACGGAGGATGAAAACCAGCCGGGCCAACGTTGATGATTCGTTCTGACTGATGTTTGCTGTCCGTACTCATATCCCCCTCTTGTGTCTCAACTACTCCGATTCCTTCATCACCGTCAGATGGCTAGCGCTACACTCGCCGCCTACACTTCAGCCCCTGAACAACCAGATTGCTTACAGCCCTATGTAAAATTTCAAAGTAGGTCCGTCATTACGGCATGGTCAGGGGACCAATTTCTCAGGTCTCGTTCGGCCTGCATTTGCGGGGATCATGGGTTCAAGGGGTAAGGTCATCTGAATCTCAGCATAAACGATGCCGCCTTTCTCCGTAATACCTTTCGCTCGCGATTCCGCTCCGTGGTAGTCTCCCTTTTCAATCATCTGGTGAACCGTTTCAAGGCTAGCCTGTATCCCGCGAAGATCGTTCTTGAGCGATTCCACTGTTGCGCGATCTTTCCCAACAGGCGCCTTGGCTAGCAACTCTTGTGCGGAGGCAAGAACCGTTTGCGCTTCCTTTTCGCTTTTCAAGGCCGATGCCTTTGCGTCTTCCCTTTTGGAGATTGCCGTGTCCTCGACTCGCTTTGCGTCTTTCACAATCCGCTTGAGCATTCGGTCGGCCGCGTCATACGACCGAAAGATCTCAAGGTTTTTCTCTTGGTTGGCTAGCTCGTGTTGGGCCTGAACGAGGGCTTGCTCAAGCATGAGAAAATCCTCTTGTGTGTAATCTGGTGCCCCGGCTGTTCGAGCCGCTTCCACAGCCTTTTGGGCCGCCTCCAATTGCTGAACGGGAGGCTGGGCACAGCCAACCATCAGCACCGCAACTATCAGGCTTACTCCCAGAGAAAGCTCGACGTTGATGGCACATTCCTTCACTTCAAAGCTGCAATCGTCCATCCTAGACACTGAGTGGTTGCACGCGCACCGATCAAGTGAACAAAGCAATAGGAGTGCCAGAGTGGTCACATGAGAGTGGTACTATGGTATCAGCTAATAAATCGAGGGATTGTAAGCCATTCATGCTAGGCAGATGCGAGAAAGCCTGAATTCAGGTGCCACTTCTCGCCCATTCATGCAAACTTTGCAGAAAGTTTGCAGGTGACAGAGCGAGGATATGCAATGATTGCTTTGGTGGCAGGCCGGCTTAGACAAATTAATCAACGATCCATTGGCCTGCAAATTTTGCAGAATCGTGAGGTTGTTATCTGCGAACGCAGAGAAAAAAGAAAGAATGGGGTTTGCGATTGGAGGAGAAGCTGGTGCGAATCAGTCCCGGATCCCATATTCTTTGATCTTGTACTGAAGCGCTCTCGGGCTAATACCCAGCAACTTGGCGGCCTTTTCTCGGTGACCGGTGACCTCAACCAATGTCCGATGGATGACTTCTCGTTCGATCTCTTCAAGCGAGGTGCCCAGGGTGAGCAACATCGTTCGCGCATCTTCCTTACTGGCCTGGATCTCCTCTGGCAGGTGGTGTGGATGAATGATTGAGTCGCGTACGGTTACTGCCAACCGCTCGATCACATTGCGGAGTTGACGGATATTTCCCGGCCAGGCATACAGCCGGAGGAGTCGCATGGTTTCGTGCGAAACTTCCTGTGGCGCTCGCTGGTGTTGTGCGGCGAACTCTTGGAGAAAACTCTCGACCATCAGGGGAATATCCTCTGCGCGGTCACGCAGCGGGGGCAGGCGGACTGGAATCACATTGAGGCGGTAATAGAGATCTTCGCGAAACGCCCCCTCCTTGACTGCAACCTCAAGATTACGGTTCGTGGCGGCGATGATCTTCGTGTCCACCTTGATCAGCTTGGTCCCACCCAGTCGCCTGAATTCCTTGGTCTCAAGCACTCGCAGGAAATCGACCTGTGACTTCAAGGACAGCTCGCCCACTTCATCTAGAAACAGCGTGCCGCTGTCCGCCAACTCGAACCGGCCGACCTTCGTCCCCGTAGCTCCTGTGAACGCTCCCTTTTCATAGCCGAACAGCTCGCTCTCCAGGAGGTTCTCCGGCAGTGCCCCACAATTCACAGTTACGAAGGGTCCTGAGGCACGGACACTCTTATGATGGATCGCTCGCGCCACCAACTCTTTGCCAGTCCCGCTCTCCCCAACCACCAGTATCGTGACATCACTCCCTGCGATCATCTCCACAAGGTCGTACACCTGCTGCATGGGCTTGCTTTCTCCGATCATTTCCTCGAAGCGAGCACGCGTTTCCAGGCGGTCGCGCAGTTGCCGATTCTCAAGTGCCAGGAAATGCCGTTCAAGCGCCTTCTCTACCACCACGGGAAAGCGTTCCCGGTCGATGGGTTTGCAGATGTAATCATAGGCGCCGAGGCGCATTGCCTCCACCGCCGTCTCGACGGTTCCATAGGCCGTCATGACTACCACCTCGGTCTCTGGGCAGGACTCCTTTACCTGGCGGATCAACTCCAGTCCACCCATTCCCGGCATCTTGAGATCGGTGATCACCATGTCCACCCGTGTCCCTTCAAGCATGCCCAGGGCTTCCTCACCAGTCCCAGCTGCGCGAGCACGGTGGCCGATCTTTTCCAACATCGTCACCAGTGCGGTGCGGATGTTAGTCTCGTCCTCGACGACAAGAATGTCTGCGCGAGTCATCATGTCTCCACCATATCGGTCTGACACTCAATTGAGGCTGCAGGAAGTTTAACAACAACAGTGGTACCGCTGCCCAACACGCTCACCACTTCGATCGCGCCACCGTGGTCTTGAATGATTCGATACGCAATCGCGAGACCCAGTCCGCTCCCGCTTGCCTTCGTGGTGTAGAAGGGCTCGAATAGACGGGACAACTCGTCGCGCTTGATGCCGACCCCTGTGTCGCGCACGGAGATCTCCGCCAAGTCTCTGCCGGCCACAGTTCGTCCAGCTGCAGTAATACGGCAGACACCTCCGTCTGACATCGCGTGGAACGCATTGACGACAATGTTGACCAAGACCTGGCTGATCTGGGTTTCATCACCGAGAACGCACGGCAGGTCATCCGCCAGCGTCGTCTCTAGACGGATGTGTTGTTCCTCCGCCTCATACTGCAGGAGCGAGACAATGTGCGCCATCACACTCTTCACGTCCACTTGGTGGAGGCGAATCGCTCCGGGCCGCGCGAACTTCATGAAATTATCAAGAATGCCGGTCAACCTACGGGTTTCGGCATTGAGGACCTCCAGGTACTGGCCGGCTTTGGGCGCCAGGTGGCTTTTCTCACGCAATTCTTCCTCCAAGAGGTGCAGGTTCAGATCCACTGCGCTGAGAGGGTTGCGCAGTTCGTGGGCCACCCCAGCAGACAGCGTATGCAGCGCGGCGAGCTTCTCTGCGACCCGCACTCGCTGTTCGAGCGCCAGCCAGTCTGTTACATCCTGGGCCTGCAGAATCACACCAGCCGGCCGGCCATCGTCACCTGTCAACTCCGCGCTGCTCACGCGGATCGTACGGGGCGCCCGATCGTTGTCCTCATAAGGCAAATCCTTGTGATCCACGTGCTGCTGCCCGCGAAGCGCCCCATCAAGCACCACTCGGATCGTGTCTCCCTCTGCAAAAACTGAATCGTAGGTATTCCCAAGCAGCTCAACGGCGGAGCGCCTCAGTACTTTTTCCGCGTTGGGATTCACAGCCGTAATGACGCCGTTGTGGTTTACGGTCAAGACGCCTGTGGGAATGCTCTGAAGGATGTTACGAGCCAGCCCCTTGACCTCCTCCAGGGTTCGCCGCGTGTTGCCATAATGAAGGGAGGTGATGACCGCGGCAATCGCGATGGCGCTCACGAGGAAGAGCAGCACTGTAATCACGATCAGATCCCGGCGGGATTGCCACAGGACCGGGAACAGACCCGTCGGGACGGTTTTGCCTTCCATAAGTCCGTGGACGACGAACTTCTCGTGCTCCAGGCTGAACAGCAGGAGCACGGAAACCACGAAAGCGAGAATCAAGAGTACGAAGGCGATCAGGCGGAAGGGCACTGCCTGAAGCAAGCTAGATTCTGGGATCGGACGGAACATCGTGTCCACCCACTTTCACGTTGGTTCGTGATTGTTATCCTAGCACGCCACGGTGAAGACATGCATCTTGGGGGCAGCGCTTGCAACAGCGGAAGAGCCATCGGCGCCCTGGATACGCTAGGGCTTTCTCGATGCGGGCAAGTGCCGCCCCGGGCGCCGCCGATCGATATCTCGACGACAATCCAAACAGAGATTGCGCAGACTGAGATCGTCAAAGACCAGGTCCGACGATCGTCGTCCACAGCGGTCGCAGGAATGCACTTTCGGTTCAATGACAGGCTCTGAAGCGCTCTTCATCTACTCCAATCCTCCTCTCATGGATATGATCTCGGGCCATGCGTCTCCTACCGCATGGTTACAGCTCAGGCAGTAAACCACTCCTCCCGCCGATCAAAGGCCGGCACGTTGACATGTTGTATAGCAACCTCTCCAAACTCCCCTTCCGACACTATTTCGTCCAACTCATCCATGATTTCCATGATTCGGCGAAGGCGGGTTACCAGCCTACCCCATTGGCTGGCGACATCATGATCCTCATGATGAGACCTTAGATCATTCCGGGTCTGTCTTGAGTACTCAGCAATTCTGATGCCCCGTGCGCAACCGGTCCTATTGCTTCTCTCAACCGCCTAAGTCTGTGCTCGACTTGATGAATCACAACCGAGGTGTTGGCTTGAGGTAGCCCTGTCGATAATAGCAATCGCACCGACTGCAAAGATTGCACTTTGTGTCGCACACTGGCATGTCCTATGCTCCCTCTCATTTCATCACCAACAAAATGAACCGAAGGACTACGCCGTGACGACCAAGACAGCTCAGAGGCCTGCTGATCTGATACTCAACGGGCCATAGGGTTTTTTGGTGTGCTAAATTTGTGCTAAAAGTTTTCAGAAATGACCAAATTAGTTAGAACTAGTAGAATCCATGGACGCCGTCTAACTCTTCAATTCTATTTAAAAAACGGGGAAACCGTCGCAAAATCAAGCCACTAGTTGAAATGTCTTTACCGAGCTTCCAGTACGCCCGCCGGATGGTGTCCACGCTCACCCCCAGTTCCGCCGCCAGTTCCTTGACCGACAACATCCGTTTCTCCTTGCTCACGATGTGCTCCTTTCCGCGAGCCTCATGGACTCGACGATAGCGCCAACATGCTCTGAAGGGAATTCAGCTAATGTAGGCTGATGCAGCAGACGTAACGCGCGATTGTCTTGCAACTGTCTGCGAGGACTGGGATGGTCACACGAGAACTACAGGCGAGCAACAGCAAGGAACGCACGTAAACACTTTGTAAAGAGAGGGTAAGAGGCGGACGCCTGTTCATTTATGAGCGGCAAGCCCATTTCTGCAGCAGCTAGTCTCTATTGAACGCCCCATAAACATTTCGTTTGTCCCAAAAGTATCCCGATGGAGGGAACAGAGCGACGGCAAAACCATGACCGAAGGTGTGATCCGCGTCGTGCTACAAAAAGCGGACAAATGATGTGCTATCTACGCCCGGCATGGCGTTGCCTTGACAGACCATCGGGTTATGCTTAGGATCGCGATATCCTGAGAAGCTCTTATGCAGCCAGGGGTGTATAACATGCCGGGTTCTGACCGTTGGCTTGCTGGGAGGTGGGGCCGCCTCCGGCTGCGCCAAAAAGTCTCGGCCATTCTTCTGCTGGTGTTTGTGCCTTTGATCGCCGCGCTTTCCTTCCAGGTGAGTCTCATCAACCATCTTCTGGCCACGCAGCAGCAGCACCGCCAAGCGGTGCAGACTCGCTACCAGATCCTTCTGCTCCGTCGCTTTGCGGTGGATATTGAAGACGCATTCCGCGGCTATCTGCTGACCGGGCAGGAGGCCTTTCTAAAGCCTTTGCAGGAGGCTCAGCCCAAGCTGAAGCCAACGGTTGCGGAGGCCTTGGCGTTAGTTGCGGGAAGGCCGGATCTTGAGTCGGATATCCGACGGGTCGGTGAACAACTCAATGATCTCATGGAATCCAAGCAGGCTCTCATCCGGCAGGTTCATGCCGGCCATGCGGCGGAAGTCTTGCGCTACGTGCGATCCGGAGAAGGCCTTGCCCTTTCAACCCGCGTGCGGACTGAACTCCGAGATATCGAAGACCGGTTGTATCAACGGATGCAAAGCCTGGAAGTTAATGGATCGGAGTTGACCCAGCGTGCGTACCGGGGGTTGGTCGTGGCGTTGGCGGGCTGGTTGGGACTCGGTCTGGTCGGTGCGCGGCTCCTGGCGCGGTCGATCACCGGGCCGTTAGCCACGCTGCAAGTTTCGGCAGAGAGCCTGGGGCGGCAAGCCGTTGATGTGGGGCGGCAGATAACGCCGCTCCCGATCGACTCCTCCGACGAGATCGGCCAACTGGCCCGCTCCTTTGATGAGATGGCCCTGAAGATCAAACAAGCTATCGTGGAACTCGAAACCATCAATACAATCGGAAACGATATCAATACGATTGGGCCGGATGGGCTGGACGGGGCGCTCCGGCGGATCACGGATCGGGCGGTCGATCTCTTGCAGGCGGATGTCTGTCTGGTACTGTTGCGAAGTGAAGAGATGGGCTGCTGGATCGTGGAAGCCGCTTCGGGCGACTGGCATGAGCGCCTGTACAAGACGGTCATGCTTTGGGAAGAGTTCCCCGTGTCCGTACAGGCTTTCGAGAGCAAGCAGCCGGCGTTTGGAGAGCATCTGCGAGGCGACATTCGGCCGGAAGTAGTGCGGCGTAACCTCATTGGCGAAAGCATGCTGGCCGTTCCACTGCTTTCACAAGGGGTGCCGTTCGGCGTGTTGGTACTCCTGCAGGAACGCCGACGGGGCGAACAGGACTGGAACGTGCGTCTCGCCAAGGGGTTTGCCGATGCGGCTGCGATCGCGATCGCCAATGCCCGTCTCTATGAAACCGCACACAAAAAAGAGAAGGGCCTCGAGTCCCGCCTCCGTCGGCTCGAGTACCTCGCGGAGATGCTGGCGCATGATCTGAAAGCGCCGGGGGAGCGGATGGAGGAGTTCGCATCTCTGCTGCTCAAGGAGTATGGTGAGAAGCTGGATGCGCGGGCGGCGCGGTGGTTGCGGCTTCTGGAACAAAACGGCAAGGACATGACCGAGCGGGTCCATACGATCCTGGAAGTTGCGCGGGTGGGCGCCCAGCGCGAGGCGGTGGAAGCGGTCGACCCCGCCCTGGTATTGAACGAGGTGCTCAAGGCCAGAGCCGGAGAACTCGAACGACGGCGGGCGCAGGTCCATGTGAGCGGCGAGTTTCCGATGGTGGCCTGTCATCAAGCCTACCTGCGGCAAGTGTTTGACAATCTGCTTTCGAATGCCGTTAAATTTTCAGGCGATCGGCCGGGTCTCGCGATCAACGTTGTGGCGGAACGCAAGGGGGATTGCGTGCAGTTCTCTGTCGCAGACAATGGCATCGGCATTCCTGCTCCGCAGCGCGCGAGAGTATTCGACCCGTTCGTTCGGCTGAATCCAGGCCCGGTGCGCGGCAGTGGCATCGGGCTGACTATCGTCAGGCGGATCGTGGATCTCTACGGGGGCCAGGTGTGGATTGACGCCAATGCCCAAGGCGGCTGCACCGTGATGTTTACCATCCCTGTTCTCGGGGACTTCACAAAAGAACGTCCGTCTGTGGTCGAGTTGGAGGATGGACAGAATCGATCGATGTGAGCGCCCAGGCACTGTCGCTGGGGTAGCACAGCGTGGCCGGCCGCCGACAGCTCTCAAGGAGAACATATTATGACCGCTGCTGTTGAACCACGGCTCCGTTCCGGAGTGGCGCGCGCCCCGTTCACGATCCTTCTGGTTGAGGACGATCCCTCCGATACCGAGTTGATGCTCCATGCCATCGAAGAAGCGGATCTGAAAGTCATCGAAGGGGACATGCAGATTGAAGTGCGGGCCACAGCCGAGGGGGCCTTGCGTCTGCTGGGCGAGCGGCCGGTGGATCTGGTGATCACGGACATGGTTTTGCCCGGCATCGACGGGCTGGATCTGGTCAGCCAAATCCAGGAAATCGACCGGAACCTCCCGGTACTGGTCGTCACGCGGATGAGCGGCGTGCATACGGCCGTGGACGCGATGCGGCGCGGCGCTTACGACTATCTTCTCAAGCCGGTCAGTCCGGGTGATCTCGGCATGCGGCTGCACCGGGCCATCCGGATGTCGGAAATCCTCCGGCGGAACTCGGCCTTTGAGCGAAGTCTCCGTCATGACATGCAAGCCGGTAATCTGGTCGGAGCGAGTGAAGCGTTTCAAAAAGTGTTGCGCCGCATCGGCGAGGCTGCGCAGGTGCGTTCGACCGTCTTGATTACCGGAGAGACCGGGACCGGCAAGGGATTGATCGCCCGGGCGATTCACGAGCAAAGCCGGGAGCGAGACAAGCCTTTTCAGGTGATCGATTGCGCGACGGTGCCTGAAGGGATGGTCGAAAGCGAGCTGTTCGGCCACGTGCGAGGGGCTTTCACCGGTGCGGTGTCCGATAAACCTGGCCTGATCGAATTGGCGGACGGCGGCAGCGTATTTTTGGATGAAATCGGCGAGCTGCCGTTGCTGTTGCAGACCAAGCTGTTGCGGGTCTTGGAAGAAAATGAAGTGCGTCCGGTCGGCGGGACGCGCGTGAAGCGGGTGGACATGCGGTTCATTGCCGCCACCAACCAGAACTTGGAGGAGAAAGTCCGCGACGGATCATTCCGAAAGGACCTCTATTACCGTCTTGCCGTCGTGATGATCCCGGTGCCTCCTCTGCGCGAGCGCATCGAAGATCTCCCCGTGATTGCCCGCCATCTGTTGGCTCAGTTCGGCCGGGAGATGGGGAAGCCGCGGAGTTATTTTGTGGCCTCCGCAATCACCGAGTTGATGGCGTATCCGTGGCCTGGCAACGTGCGTGAACTGCGAAATGTGGTGGAGCGAGTCGTCATGCTGGCGAGAGAAGATGCCATCGAGTCAGCCGACGTCCGGGCCTTGCTGCCCACGGCAGCGCGGGGCGGTTCGATGGGGGAGTGCGGTGCGTATGTTTCCTTGCCCTACATGGAAGCGAAGCGGAAGGCGGTGGCGGATTTCTCGAGGTCGTACCTGAAAGCCAAGCTGGCCATGCATGGTGGCCAGATCACCAAAGCGGCTGAGGACAGCCAGATTCCTCGCCAACACTTCTCCCTGCTCATTAAGCGATTTCTTGACGGACGCGACTCACGTAAGCCCTAGCGCCAATGCTGCTACCTGCCGTTTCAATTCGGTGACATAACCAGTTTCACCCTCCCTCGATTGTTCCCATAGAACGCATAGAGCAATATCCAGCCTGACTCCTGCTACGAGATCGTAACGGAGAAAGGCTTTCTTCATCTGCAAGTATCGGCATAGTCTGGCTGCTGCTCACACCTCATTCATTTTCGATGCGCGAACATTTTGTTATGCATTGCATAACATGCCGGATTGTTAAGTAATTTTTTATTATTGAGTAATGAGAGTAGCGATTTGCATAGAAAAGTATTCATCAACCGCCGATCACCCATCTTTTTTTGATCTCGTTCAAAAATAATAATCAAGCGCTAAGGCCTTTTTATCAACGGCTTAGATTGAAATGGAATGTTTTGGTCATGGCGAATTCTTGAATGGCAGAAACCTTGCTCAAGCAATGGCGCCTGATCAAATTTTGTTAAGGGGGTGGGTGTGTTCCACGACATGATTCGCGAATGGGTGAGGAGGAAGGAGGTGGGAAAAAACAGGTTGAGAGAGCAAGGAATGGCCCAGGCCTTATCGCGTTCTTGATGTCTTAGCAGGGAGGTGTGCACGATGATGTTGTCACGTAGACAGTTTTTGAAAGTGTCGGCCGGCACGGTCGCGGCGGCGGCGATCGCGGATAAGGCGCTCGCGCTGACGGCCCTGCAGCCGGTCATCGAGGT
>JACQEY010000049.1 GCA_016200355.1 Nitrospirota bacterium | reverse complement strand
GTCCGACATTGCCTTCGTGACGAGGCGAAGGAGGGCCAGGCAGATACGCGGCCGCAGGCCCCGAAAAACCGGAGGCGTATTCACTGGAATACGGTGAGGATTTTTCGAGGCCGAGAACAACGTAGATGCCTGGTCATCATTCGCCGCAGTAGAACGGTCAATGTCGGACAGGCTCCTAGGACAAGTTTAGCAGATGATACGGATCTTGACGGCTCCGAGGCAGAGGCGAAAACACGTAAAAACAAGGGCGTGCTGCTTTTTTGACCTCCTTGTCCGTGCGTGTGCTTGAGGGGAGAGCCATGAAGATATTTCACGTCGCCTTGGGCGTCAAAGATGTGAAGCTTCTTTGCCGGGCGCGATGTGAATAGGACTCTCCAGGAGCGCATGATGGCCGACCAGCAGGCGGCAAAGATCTAGCAGATCTGGTCATCATCCGCGCGCGGGGCGGTTATCTGGTTCACCTTGTTGTGTGCTGGTGATACCGAACGGCGGCGGATACGCTGTCCGTGGCAGCCCGCATTATTCATGACGGTTCGTCGCGAAGTCGCTGAGCCGCGTCGCGAGAAGCCGTGAGGACCCGATGCGTACTCGTATAGTACGGTGAGGGTCCGAGGGGCGAGCCCGCTGGCCGAAGGCTCGTCGTAGCAGCGGATCGGCGATTGCAGCAGAAACGCTCATGAATCATGCGGGCTAGACTACTTGCTCACAAGGAAGGACGAATACATGAAGAGGGAAGGTATTGTCCTTTTGATGCATCCCCTGTTCCGCTTTCAATCGCGTGAATCCATCGATGAGGCGGTAGGCAAGCGGTTCCGATACCGCGGTGAGGATCATACAGTTGGCGCCGGGTGACAGTAAGAACTGAACGGTGGGTCCGGTCTCCCCTCTGCCGGCTACATTGTGCAGTTCAGTAAACGCATTGACGTCATGCTCTTTCAGCAGGGCATGGATGTGTTCTACCATCGACTGACGAAAGACGATCAGCAGCATTTTCATAGCAGGCACTCCTGTGTAACTGTGAGAGGGATCATGACGAAAGCTGACGATTGTTCAGCCTGCGACTCCAACCATTCTATAGGATAGAGTCTGAAAAAAGACAAGGGCTACTCCAAGAACGGAACGAAGTGGATACGGATCGGGCTTTCCAGTAGACTTATCTCCCAACGAATCGCTGAGGGTGGTGTGTCGGGCTGCACAGGCCAGATGTAGCAGATGTGCCAGTCGCTATGCCATTCGCAGCTTCTTCAGTCGGAATAGTGTTGCTAACAGGAGGTATCAGATGAACGATCAAGACACGAAACGCGCGGTTGGGATACTCAACAAAATTATGGAGCATGAGTTGGCGGGGGTCGTGCGCTACACGCATTACTCCCTCATGATCTATGGCTATAACCGCATTCCTATCGTGTCTTGGCTGAAGAGTAATGCTGACGAGAGCCTTGCCCATGCGTATAAAGCAGGGGAACTGGTTACCTTACTCGGCGGCCACCCGTCGCTGAAAATCGGGACACTCTTGGAAACCGAGAAGCATGATGTGGGAGATATCCTGCAGGAAAGCTTGGAGCACGAGAAGGCCGCCGCCGCCTCCTATTATGAACTCCTGAAAGTCTCCGAGGGAAAGTCCGTCCTGTTGGAAGAATATGCACGAGAGATGATCGTCGGCGAAGAACTGCACCTTGACGAGGTGAACAAGATGTTGCGCAAGTCAGGTGATGTTAAACCGTTTCGCTCCTAACCATTCAATCAATCGGAAAAGAAAAAGAATGTCTGTGAACCATTTCGTGGTGTGAGTTCAGCGGAGACTCATCTTGCTCTCTATGGTACGATACGAGGTCATTACTAACTCGACGGAGGAGGACGTGACATGTTGAAGGAAGTGGCAGGAGATATTTTGCTGACTAAGGCGGAGGCCCTGGCGCATGGCGTCGCACCGAACGACAATTTTGCGAACGGGTTAGCTTTGGCCCTCAGAGAACGGTGGCCGGCGATGTATAAGGACTTCCGGCATTACTCTCAGACGTTTACTCCCAAGACCGGTGAGTTATGGACTTGGTCCGGCGTCGGGAGCGCTCGGATTGTGAACCTGTTTACTCAGGAGGCTGCCGCCGGGCACGGAACCAGACCGGGTCGGGCCACGATCGAGAATGTGAATCACTGTCTCAAGGCGTTGGTGAAGGCGATTGAGACTGAGAAGTTCAAGAGTGTCGCGCTTCCACGCTTGGCCACTGGTGTGGGCGGACTCGACTGGAAAGACGTCAAGCCGTTGATGGAAAAACATCTCAACCACCTGTCCATCCCTGTGTATGTGTATGGCACCTATCGTTCTGGGGTTCAAGCAGAAGAATAGGGCTGTGGCGTGTTCGGGCGCAGCAGTGGAGAGAGAAAACAAGCAAGGATAGTCTGACTATTTCCTCTGCTCATCCTCCCTCACTTTGATGCATTCGCCATTTCTGCGATGACAGCCCGCAGGCCTGAGACGACGCGCGCCATCCGTTCGTATTGCACGAGCTCGGGCCTGTCGGTGTATGAATGGTAGGCGGGATAGCGAAAGGGGGCGGTGTCGGTCACCATCACTCCCGGGAACCCCTCCTTCCAAAAGGCCCAATGGTCCGACCACCCGACACCGGGGATACATCCCCACAGGGCTCCCCCTTCGGAGGGAAATTTGGCCTGTCGTCGAAAAGATCCCACGAGCCGCTGCACCAGAAATTCGTTCTCCGTGTTGCTGACGAAGGCGATGAAGTTCCCGACAGAAGGGTATATGAGATTCAATGGAAAGAGGAAGTGCTGGCTCTCTGGTTCGTCTGAGTAGTACCCGATGGTCTCCAGGCTGAGCATGAGGACGATTGTTTCGCCACGCTCACGGCTGCGTTTGGCGTAGACGCGGCTTCCCATCTGTTCGGTTTGAAAGTGCGGCGGCTCCTCGTTGGTGAAGGCGACAAATCGCAGCGTACGGGCCTCCGAGGTCTTCGCGAACGTACGAGCCAAGGCGAGCATGGCCGCTACGCCGCTCGCATTGTCATTGGCGCCGGGACTTCCCTGCACGGAATCGTAGTGCGCACCGATGAGGATGATGTCGTCCGGTCTTTCCTTCCCTCGCACTTCCGCTTCGACATTCTCGCAGATATTTTCTTCCACCTTGTAAGGTTGCCGGCGAACCTCATACCCGGCACTGGCGAGTGTCGCCCGAATATAATCCGCCGCCATGACGAGCCTGTCGTGGTGAAAGACGTTACGTTCGCCGATCTGCCCAGCGAGCATCTGTACGTGGGAATGGAGTTCCTGCTCCAGCCTTCGCTGCTCGTCTGTCAGGGGAGGCAGTGGACCCTGGTGACTTTGTCCTGGCATCCGGATCATGTTGCTTCTGCAGTCATGGTCTCACGAGACTGGTAGTAAGCGGCACAGTCTTCTTCCCGTCCCCGTACGATTCTCTTCCCGGTGAATGGGGTTTGGTGGCCGGTGATCACGGTGCACTGGCGTTCGCCGTGGTCGTCATCGTAATAGATGATGACCCAGTCGCGCATCTTCTTGAGTTGATGGGCCAGGGCGCTGTTTGAGAACAGGGCGGTGTAATGGCGGGCGCCTCGCTGTGTGTGGAGAATCGGCAGCCAGGCTTCTTTCTTCGGATTGAAGCGGTGCGGCGCAATTCTCTGT